>JBDSTZ010000499.1:0-5692 GCA_039927975.1 Massilia sp.
CGGCCAGTTTGAGCAGTTCCGGATCGGGCTTGGCACGCTTGTTACGCTTTACAACGGTCATTTTTTCTCCTTGATGGCGGCAGTGTCCTGCCAAATGACCGTTTACACAAAATTATTTACACCCTCCTGTTTTCAGCAGTCTGTCGCTATTGCGCCACCAGCGACGGCTGTTGACCGCCACTTGTTTTGCCACCGACGGTGCAGCTCCTAGCTTCAGCAGTTCCCGATACATCGTTGACCCGCGTTTCCAGTGTTTGAGCTGTATAGCTCGCAGCCTGTGACGCAGCCATTGATCGAGTGTCCGCCAGACATTGGGAGTCTGCGCCAGATTGAAGTAGCCTTTCCATCCCAGCATGTAGGAACGAAGCCGTTGTACCGTTTCGGACATACTGCGCCCGCCGGAGCGGCCAGTCAGCTCCCGGATCCGTTGTTTAAACGTTTCCAGTGGCTTCTTGGCCACCTTGCGTTTGACCTCGCCCCCACGCGCCATCCACAGACTGTAACCGAGGAACTTGCGGCCGAAGGCGCTGGCCACCGCGCTCTTGCTTTCGTTGACCACGAGGTGCAACTTGGCATAGCAGCGCCGCAGCAGCGCCATCACCCGCTCACCCGCCCGCACGCTGCGCACATACACGTTCGCATCGTCGGCGTAGCGCGCAAAGCGATGACCGCGCCGTTCCAGTTCCTTGTCCACTTCGTCGAGCATCACGTTGGCCAGCAGCGGACTCAAAGGACCGCCTTGCGGCGTTCCTTCGTCCCGCGACTGCACCACGCCGCCATCCATGATGCCGCTGTTCAGGTAGGCACGGACCAGCCAGATCACTCCGGCGTCGTCGATGCGTTTCCGCAGACGGTCGATCAGGATGTCGTGGTTGACCCGGTCAAAGAATTTCGACAAGTCAACGTCAACCACGACTCGCAAACCCGACTGGACATACGCTTGGGCGGCTAATACCGCGTCCTGCGCACGCCTGCCCGGACGAAAGCCGTAGCTGTGCTCGCTGAAAGTGGGGTCAAGTATCGGTTGCAGCACCTGTAGCAGTGCTTGCTGGATCAGGCGATCCGTCACCGTCGGAATGCCAAGCTCGCGCTCGCCACCGTCTGGTTTCGGGATCGTCACCCGACGTACCGGACTGGGCCGGTACGTCCCCGCCACCAGTTGCTCGCGAATGAACGGCCACGCGGTTGCCAGATGGCCCGACGTCTGGTTGATATCCAGACCATCGACGCCAGCCGCTCCCTTGTTGCTTCGTACACGCTTGAACGCCCGCCGCAGGTTCTCTGTCGTCAGCGCCGCTTGCAGCAGCGCCGACCCCGTGTTTCCGGTGGCATGTCGCGGGCAGAACGCTTCGTCGCTGAAAGCATCCGGCATGGCTTCACCTTGCCCTACGGCCTCCCGCCCCGCTTTCGCAGGCATCTGACGCGTTGCTTTCTGCATCGACATATCGGATTCACTCCTACTCGTTCAGTCCTTCGTCGGCGGGGTCGAGCCTTCCCGGCGCTACCACCAACTACTATGACCTCTGCTGAGACCCCGCTCCGATTTCCATCGTCGCCCTTTCAGGCACAAGGCGGGGCGTCCCCAGGTAAGGGCCGCACTCCTTCATCACACAACCGCCGCATCTACGCCACCTCTCCTTGACCACAAGAGCTTCGCGGTATGTCGCCCGCTCGCCCTGATCGACAGCGCCTTCTATGCGATTCTTGTCCATCGGCTCATGATTTATGCTCCACGCTTCCTCCCCACGGTCAATCACTTTCCCGCAGTTGCGCTTCACTTCGCTCGCTGTGGTCAGCTCGCGGCGGGACTTTCACCCACAAGAGTGCGCCCATGCTGGGCGCACGACGTAAAAAAAGCGCACTGACAACAGTGCGCTTTCTGCATTCAGGCTTGATCGGTCAGCATGCCGACCCGCGGCACGCCGTGATTATTTCTGTGCCAGGATCCATTTGACCAGGGTACGGGCTTCGGCCTCGTTGACCTGGTTGTTGGCCGGCATCGGGATCGAGCCCCAGGTGTCTTTGCTGCCTTTTAAGACCTTGTTCACCAGCTTGTCTTCGGCATCTTTTTGGCCGGCGTATTTTGCCGCCACATCCTTGTACGCAGGACCGACCACCTTGGTCTGCACCGAGTGGCATGTCATGCACAGTTTCGCTTTGGCGAGATCGGCATTCGCCATCGCGCTCGACGAGGCCAGCGCCGACAAGACCAAGCCTACCATCAACGACGTTTTCATCCAGATTCTCCAAAATTGAAAGCTGCTGCATTTTACCGCGTTTGCCACGGACGGGCGAAAGGCGGCGCTTGCACCATTAACGCGCACCGATAAGCCACGGTTGACGCGGAATCTCGCTTCGCTTGCGAAATTATGCCCCAGAGCAACGAAAAAGTTTGTAAGATGGGCGTTGAAAAGGAGTTCCAAATGCCACTGATTATCTTAATTGCAGCACTTTGCGGCCTGCGCTATTTCGAAGTGTGGAAGTTTGCCGAGCTGTCGTGGTGGTATATCGTCGGCCTGATGTTCTTCGCTTTCCTGTGGTTCGAATTCATCGAGAAGATGCTCGGACTGGACAAGAAGAAAGCCCATAACGTCGACGAGCAACGCCGCAAGGACCGCATCAAGAATAATTTCGACAAGAAAAAATAAATCTTGGTCCTGAGCCCATGGTTTGTGGCGGAATAGCTGAGCCAGTGGGCGAAAGTCGGATCTGCCCCCCATGCGTGACCCCCATGCGCTGCCCCCCATGCGCTGGCGGGCGCGCAAACAGCTTGCCGCGCCCTGCCCTCCGGATCAGCCCGTGACCGCGCCCTTGCTGGCGGTCGAGGCCAGTGCCGCGAACTTGGCCAGCACGCCGCGCGTGTAGCGTGGCGCCGGCTTGACCCAGTTGGCGCGGCGGCGGGCGATTTCCTCGTCGTCCACGTTTAGCTGGATCAGCAGCTGATGGGCGTCGATGGTGACCGAGTCCCCCTCTTCCACCAGACCGATCGTGCCGCCCTCGAAGGCTTCGGGCGAAACATGTCCGACCACCATTCCCCAGGTGCCGCCCGAGAAGCGGCCGTCGGTGATCAAGCCGACCGATTCGCCCAGCCCCTTGCCGATCAGGGCCGCAGTCGGCGCCAGCATTTCCGGCATGCCGGGCCCGCCCTTCGGCCCAAGGTAGCGCATCACCAGCACGTCGCCGGCCTGGATGCGGTCAGCCAGGATCGCATCCATCGCGGTGTACTCGTCGTCGAACACGCGCGCCGGTCCGGTGATGACCGGGTTCTTGAGGCCGGTGATCTTGGCGACGCAACCCTCGGGTGACAGGTTGCCCTTGAGGATGGCGAGGTGACCTTGCGCGTACAGCGCCTTGTCGAGGGGGCGGATCACGTCCTGGCCGGCGGCGGGGGTCGACGGCACGTCGGCCAGTTCCTCGGCGAGGGTCTTGCCGGTGATGGTGAGGCAGTCGCCATGCAACAGGCCGGCGTCGAGCAGCAGCTTCATCACTTGCGGGATGCCGCCGGCCTTGTGCAGGTCGGTGGCGACGTACTGGCCGGACGGCTTGAGGTTGCAGATCACCGGCACGCGGCGGCGCACGCGCTCGAAGTCATCGATGGTCCATTCAACCTCGGCGGCGTGGGCGATGGCCAGGTAGTGCAGCACGGCGTTGGTGGAGCCGCCGGTGGCCATGATCAGCGCGACCGCGTTTTCAATCGAGCGGCGGGTGATGATGTCGCGCGGCTTGAGGTCGCGTTTGACGGCCTCGACCAGGACGCGGGCCGACTCGGCGGCCGAGCCGACTTTTTCGTCGTCGGGGTTGGCCATGGTGGAGGAGTACAGCAGGGCCATGCCGAGCGCCTCGAAGGAGGACGACATGGTGTTGGCGGTGTACATGCCGCCGCAGGATCCGGACGAGGGACAGGCGTTGCGCTCGATGCCGTCGAAGTCTTCGCGCGACATGCGGCCGGCGGTGAATTCGCCGACCGCCTCGAAGGCGGAGACGATGGTCAGGTCCTTGCCTTTCCAGTGGCCAGGCTTGATGGTGCCGCCGTAGACGTAGATGCCGGGCACATTGCTGCGCGCGAGGGCGATCATCCCGCCGGGCATGTTCTTGTCGCAGCCGCCGATGACGACGACGCCGTCCATCCACTGGCCGTTGACCGCCGTCTCGATGCAGTCGGCGATCACTTCGCGCGAGATCAACGAATACTTCATGCCTTCGGTACCCATCGACATGCCGTCGGAGATGGTCGGGGTGCCGAACACTTGCGGGTTGGCGCCGGCTTCCTTGACGGTGGTGATGGCGATGTCGGCCAGTTTTTGCAGGCCGGAGTTGCATGGGGTGATGGTTGAGTGGGCGTTGGCGATGCCGATCATCGGCTTGACGAAGTCTTCCGTCTGGTAGCCCATGGCGTAGTACATCGAGCGGTTGGGACTGCGCGAGACGCCTTCGGTGATGTGGCGGGAACGACGGTTGTAGCGCGGCTGGTCGGGCATGGCGGACTCCTTCATCGGCGAGCTTGCCAGAATGCTCTTGTGGCGCGGGCAAGTCAAATGCGTGGCGTGCGCCTGCGCGTGGTCTGCGGCTTCGCCGGGACGTGACCGTGTGGCGGGCATGGGCTTGCCAGTTGTGCCACAATCGCTGTCCGGTGCAGCACCGCTCGGCGTAGAATACCGGTCGCCGGTGGATGCGCGCCGGCCATTTTCCGTCCCGGTTCGGCATCGCGTTCACGCTTCGCGCGGCCGGACTTGTGGGAATTACTCAGAAAGATTAGACATGCTGATTCATCCGAACCCGAATCCTGTGGCGTTTTCCATCGGACCGGTGCAGGTCCACTGGTACGGGCTGATGTATGTGCTCGCGTTTGCGCTGTTCACCTTGCTCGGGCAAATCCGCATCAAGCAGCCGCACATCGCCAAGCAGGGCTGGACCAAGGACGATATCAGCGACATGCTGTTTTACGGCATGCTGGGGGTGATCATCGGCGGACGGCTCGGTGAGGTGCTGTTCTATCGGCCTGCGTATTTCTTCCAGAATCCGCTTGAGATTCCGATGTTGTGGCACGGCGGCATGTCCTTCCATGGCGGCTTTCTCGGCGTGGTGATCGCGATGACGCTGTGGGCCCGCAAGGCCAAGCGGCACGTGTTCGACGTGTGGGACTTCATTGCGCCGCTGGTGCCACTCGGTTACGCTGCCGGGCGCATCGGCAACTTCATCAATCACGAATTGCCGGGACGGTTTGCCGATCCAAGTTTGCCATGGGCGATGATGTGGCCGGGCATTCCTGACCGGCCGGTGCATCCGTCGCCGATTTACCAGGCGCTGATCGATGGGGTGCTGGTTTTCCTGATTCTCTGGCCGTATGCGCGCAAGCAGCGCCCACGGCTCGCGGTGGGCGCGATGTTCACCCTGCTGTACGGCTGCGCGCGCTTCTTCACCGAATATTTCCGCGTGCCCGATTGGGAAGTGACGGTGGCCGGCGTGCCGATTACGTCGGGGCAGATGCTGTCGCTGCCGATGATCGTTGTTGCACTGGCGATTCTGTTCTGGACGTATTCGAAGGATGCGCGGGCGCCGGCCAGGGCCTAGGAGTTTGCGCGGCAGAAGCCGTTCCGTCATCCGTTTGCGTGTTGTAAACTAGGCGGATGACGACGAGCTATCTACCCTACGATCCTCAACAGCAATTTCTTCTGCCCCACGCCTTGCAGGA
>JBDSTZ010000500.1:0-27519 GCA_039927975.1 Massilia sp.
TGCGTTACGATAAGTACCGCAACGATGACGGCAGCGGGTTTTCCAGCACCAGTCCGAAAGTCTCGCTGCGCTACCAGCCGGTCAAGACGGTGGTGCTGCGCGCTTCCTACGGCGTGGGTTTCCGCGCACCCACGCTGTACGACAATCTGTTTCCCTTCACGGCGGGCGGCGCCACCGTCAACAACTGGAGCGATCCGCTGCGCTGTCCGGGCGGCGTGCCGATCGCCAGCAAGAATCCGGTGGGTGCGGTGGTCGACGAGTGCAATGTCCAGCTGACCGTGGCGCAGCAGGGCAATCTTGCGCTGCATCCCGAGAAGTCGCGCCAGCATTCGCTCGGCCTGGTGTTTCAGCCTTCGGCAAGTTTCAGCGGCTCGCTCGATTACTGGAATGTGAAGATTCGCGATGCGATTCAATATCCGGCGGAGACGCAGATCTTCAATGCGCCGGCCGCGTTTGCCGGACTGTTCTATCGCTTCGACCCGGTTGCCGATCCAACCCAGTTGCACCCGATCCAGGGCAGCACCAACCCCGATTTTCCGCTCGCTTACATCCTCGAACAAAAGGCGAACTTCGCCCGCAATTTCGCGGCCGGGGTCGATCTCAACCTCAATTTCCGGCACGCGCAGGCGGGAGTGGGCAATTCTGTCGTCAATCTCGACGGCACGCTGACGACCTCGCACGGCTACCAGTATCCGACCGGCCCTTCGGTCAGCGACCTTGGCGTCTACCGCGATTTCGGGCCGACGCCGCGCTGGCGCCATGTCCTCACGGTCAGCTTCAAGCGCGGGCCATGGACCGCGTCGGCCACCAACAACTACACGGCGGGCTACCGCGACTACACTGATCCGGCGCTGGCGGGCACCCCCAATTACCCGGAAGTTCGCGATGTCTCGGCGTGGTCGACGCTGGACGCCACGCTCGGCTGGTCCGGGGTGAAGAATCTCGACCTGAGTGTGGGCATCAAAAATGTCTTCAATACCGATCCGCCGTCGACCCGTGCGGCATCGGGCTCGGGTTTCCAGGTCGGCTACGATTCAACACTGGCCTCGCCGCTGGGAAGGGTGTTGTATATCCGGGCGCGCTACAAGTTATTGTAGCGCTGGAAATGCAAAAAGCACCCTCGGGTGCTTTTTTGTTGGACTCGAACTGCGGCTGCGGTAGGGAACCTGCTCTTGCATCGCGTCGCCGAACTGGCGTCGCCGTTTTCCAGCAACTAGTGCGCGGCGATTTCTTCGAGCTGTCCCATCCACGGCTCGGTGACATCGCGAATCGCGCGGTCGTTGGCCATGATGAGTTTGAGCAGTTCGAGCTTGCGCAGACGCTGGGCTCCGCTCAGCGCGGGTACGCCGCTCTCGGCAACCGATGCTTCGCTGGCGCACTGGCGTTCCAGTATCGCGAGGGTGGCCATGTCGCCAGCCTGGGCGGCGGCCGACATTTTGCTTGTCAGGCCAGCTATCGTTTCGTACATCGAGAGCACATCATTGGAAGTCATAACGCACCAGGCCGAGTTGTAGATGGATTACCGCGTGTCCCTACATATCGGCGTCGATTTAGGGAACTTGAGGGGCTTTCTGTAAAAATTCGAAAAATATTTTAGAAAAGACGGCTTCCAGGGCTTTAATGCTGATTTTCATGGTCATTCTGATCATGTTGCAGGGGGCGGACTTCACTACCTCTCGCTTAATCCACCTTCTCACGCCAGCCGACATGTTAAAGCTGTTTGTTCTGATAACTTGCGCCGCAGCTCTGGCGCGCCTTCGCCATCGTGTCCTCGCCATCGTGTCCTCGCCCCCCAAGGCATCAGGCATCCATGCTATCGTTTCGCCATGACTGAAAGCACCGACAGCAAGGAGGGACGCGAGATCGCCAAGCGTACCGACGAGATCACCGAGCGCCCTGGCGAGATCGCCGAACCCAACGACGAGATCGCCGAGCGCACCCGCGACATCGCCGAGCGCGCCGACGAAATCGCCGAGCTCACCGGCATTACCCGCCGCACCCTCGATTATTACGACCGCAATGCCGAGCAGTTTTTCGCCGGCACCGTCGACCACGACGTCAGCCAGAACATCGATGCTTTGCTGGACGCGATCGAGGGCGAGCCGCCGTACACCATTCTTGACCTCGGCTGTGGTCCTGGCCGCGACCTCAAGGCATTCAGCGAACTCGGGCACCGGGCCATCGGCGTCGATGGCTCGGCGCAGTTTGCCGACATGGCGCGCGCCTATAGCGGTTGCGAAGTCTGGCAGGAAGACTTCGTCGCGCTCGAGCTGCCGCCGGCCATGTTCGACGGCATCTTCGCCAATGCCGCGCTATTCCATGTGCCCAGCCGCGCGCTGCCGCAGGTGCTGCGACACCTTCATGCCGCGCTCAAGCCTGGCGGCGTGCTGTTCTCATCGAATCCTCGTGGCAATAACCAGGAGGGCTGGAATCGCGAACGCTACGGCAGCTACCATGACTACGACCACTGGCTCGCCTACCTCACGGCTGCCAACTTCTTGCCGGTCAGCCACTACTACCGTCCGCCCAATCTGCCGCGCGATCAGCAACCCTGGCTGGCCAGTGTCTGGCGCAAGCCGAAGGTTAAATAGCGAACAGAGCGGATGCAAGGATCGTCCTATTGTGGCTCCTCACACTCAGCCGTGTGAACGAAGCGTGACCCGGAAAGCAGGATTGCGCCTTTGCTGCATGACTTACTTAATGAGGTATTTGACATGAACAAGGACCAAATTAAAGGCAAGGCCAAAGATATCGGCGGCAAGATTCAAGAGGAAGTCGGCAAGGTGACCGGCAGCAACAAACAGCAGGCCGAAGGATTGGCCAAACAGTCTGAAGGCAAGCTGCAGGAAAAATCGGGCGACCTCAAGGAAGTCGTCAGAGATAACCTGGGTAACCGCTAACAACTTTCCCGAAAATTAAGCCGCCAATTCAAAAAAGGCGGCTTTTTTCATCACCGCCGCAGCACTTTCTGCGGCTTTTTTTACATCAACGCCGCAGACCTAAAA
Source organism: Massilia sp. (assembly GCA_039927975.1). Lineage (GTDB taxonomy): Bacteria > Pseudomonadota > Gammaproteobacteria > Burkholderiales > Burkholderiaceae_D > JBDSTZ01. The sequence goes on from JBDSTZ010000500.1 coordinate 3,006, forward strand.
GTTGCGTCCCACAAGCGAGCGGCCATCTGCAAGGGTCAGCGCAAACTTCGCCTTTGTACCGAGCGTTCCCGCGCGGTCGACCTCGACGCAATCGACTTCGGTCGATATCCGCACGCCTTTAGCGTTGTCTTCATACGTGGTCAGGCAGAACATGGTGACGCCGGCATCCGTATCGATGGACCAGTTGACTGTGCTCGTGCCGCCCGACACCTTGCGCGTGGCGCAGGCGTCGTAATTATCCAGCACGAACAAGGCGCCGTTTGAACCGAGCGAGCCGGCAGCCGGCAGCGCGGGCATGACGGCGCGCGCCACCCCGCATTCGCCCGTGGCGGCCGATACGACGCCGAGCACATTGTCGCCATTGAAGTAAAAGGTATCGTTGCGGTCAACGCCGCCAGTGGTGTTGAACGAGAAGCGGAATGCTTGCCCGGTGGTCTGGCTGCTCGCGCCGCTCACCGGGAAGGCACTGGCGGCGGCCGGCTTGAGCTGCACCGTCACCTGGAAGACGGTGCCATCTGCCGCCTTGCCTGGCATGTCCCAGGTTTGCGGGGTGGTTAGATAGTTGTGCCAGGCATTGGCTACATTGACGTCGCCCAGGTCCGGGGCCTGGATCGGCGGCGCCGAACCGGCGCTGCCGCCGCCGCCACCGCAGGCGGCGAGCGAGGCGATGACACTGAAAAGCAACGCGAGGCGCGGCAACTTGCTCATATCGTTCTCCTGTTTTGTGCAATGCCAGTTAGAGTCCTGCAGGGCGCTGGCGTTGGCGCAAAACGGCTGAGATGAGCGAATGTTTGATGCGGCTTAAAGGCCGTGTTCGCGCGCCTGACGAATCATTTCTTGCGCAGTCGCCGCAACGGTAGCGGCAGCCAGTTGAAGGCCGTAACCATCCAGTGCATCTGCCATGGGAAGACGCAACGCGGCCGGCGTGCGCTGATGGCGGCGGCAATTTTTTCCACGGCGGCGTGCTCGGACATCAGGAAGGGTTTGTGGCTGGCGTCGCCGCCGCTCAGTTCGCGCAGGCGCGCGGTGTCGACGTAGCCTGGCACCACCACCGTCACCGGAATCGCGAATGGCGCCAGTGTCTTGCGGTAAAAATCGCACAGCGCGATGACGGTGCGCTTGTTGTCGCTGTACAGCGAGCCGCCCGGGTAGTCGCGGATCAGGCCCGCCACCGACGCCAGCGCCACCAGGTGGCCGCTGCCGCGCGCCGTCATGCGCCTGGCTGCGGCCTCGAACGCGTGGTTCAATCCGCTCACATTGGTGCGCGCCATTGCCAGCGCGCTTGCCGGCTCCGCCGCGACTTCGGCGGCGCCGACGTACATGCCGGCGCTGACGATCAGCAGATCGAGCTCGCCGCCGGCGAAGTCGTCGAGCGCCGCGCCGACCGCGCGCTGGTCGCCGATATCGAGGCCGTATAGCCGCAGCAGCGGCCATTGCGTGGTCAGTTCGGGATCGACTCGCCCGGGGCGGCGCCCGCAAATCGCCACCTGCGCTCCCTGGCCGAGATAATGCCGCGCCAGCGCCAGGCCAATCCCGCTGGTACCCCCGATGATCATGACATTCATGCGCCGTTCCAGTTGTGGCGCGTGGCGTTGCGCATCAGGTGTTTGCCTTGCCGGCTGAAAGCCTCTTTCGCGCGCCGATAACCGTAATCCCACTGCGCCCTCACGTCGGCCGCATAACGGGCGTGATCACCGGCGACCACCAGCCGGATGCGGTTTTCACGCCACGACAGGATTTTGCGCACGCCGCTGCCGTGCAAAACCTTTTCGACGTCGGAGGTATCGATCCACACATCGGCGTGCTGGTCGTGGATATGCCGCAGGCGCGCGTTGCCATCCACGCCAAGCACCGCGCGCAAGGCGGGAATCGCCAGCGCCTGATTGAATGGCGACTTCATTTCGATCATCACGTGGTCGGCGAGCCGGTTCGCCAGTTCGATCGGGAACAGGTCGATCACCCCGCCCATGTAGTGATCGCCGGCGCGCGAATGGCAGCGGAAATAGAACATGTCAGAAATTGAGATGCGGACCGCATCGGCGATCGGCATGCCGGTGTCGGTCACCAGGCGCGGAGCGATGGCGGTATCGCCCCAGGCCGGCGTGCCCATTGGCGCGGCCATGCCCTCGAGGACGCCGGCCACGCGCGGCCCGCCGAACACGGTTTCGGCAAACAGCTTGCGCCCGGCGCGCGGCTGGCCGACGTCCTCCGGTTCATACAGCAGCTTGCCGCCGACAATCGCGACGTCGACGTGCGGATCGGGATTCACCGCGGGCAGAGGCAGGTCGGCGGGCAATTCGAAAAAATAGTCGTCAAATAAATCGGGAATCAATTCGGCGCGGGCGGACGCGAGCCGGCGCTTGACCGCATGGACGAAGGAGCGCGTGATGGCGGCGCGCGCGGTCGATTGCAGGCCGCGCATGAATTCATACATGGCGGGCGAACTGACCCAATCGATGCGCTCGGCGTCGGTCGGCAATGCCTGGATGATGGCGGCGGCAATCGAACCGCCGCAACTGGCCAGCAGCAAATCGGGCTGCTTGCCCGCTTCAACCGCTGCCGCGTGGATGCCCAGGTAATAGCTGAAACGGAAACCGCCGCCGGCCATGACCAGGCAGCGCTGGTATTTTTTAATCTCGCCCATGGGCTAGAATAATGCACTAATTGCCAGCCCCACAACAAGGAATTCACGCGATGGATCTGACCGCAGTTGCCAGCCGGCGGCGCCGCAGCGTGTACCTGGGTCTCAATGCCGCGCTGTTTTCGCTCTGTTATCCGCTGGCGAACCTGTTCGGGCAAAGCCGGGGCGCGCATCGCAGCGTGATGATCGCGCTCGACGGCGCAATCCCCTTCGTGCCGTGGATGGTGATTCCCTATCTGAGTTCGGGGCTGATTTTCATCGCCAGCTTTTACCTGGTCCGCAGTATCGACGAGCTGCGCGCACTTAGCGGCCGGCTGCTGATGGCCACAGCCTGCGCGAGTCTGATTTTCGTGCTGTGGCCTTTTCAATTCAGCCTGCCCAAGCCCATGGTGGATGCGCCGCTTGCGTCGCTGTTTGCCTATCTTGCGCTGGTCGATAAACCCAACAACCAGCTGCCTTCACTGCACGTGGCGTATAGCCTGATCTTCTGGTTTTCGCTGCGCGCGCTGCCCCGGCATTGGCTGTCGCGCGCGGCTTTGCTGATATGGCTGGCGCTGGTGGCCGCATCCACCGTTTTGATCCGGCAGCACCATGTCCTCGATGTCGCCGGCGGCTTCTTGCTGGGCGCTGCAAGCGTCCTCCTGATTGCACCGGGCAAGCGCGAAATCCGCGTCGGATTGCATTATCTGGTCGCCGCCATGGTCGCGCTGTTTGCCGGCGTGGCGAGCGGCTATCTGCTTCCCTTTGCTTATTTGGCCGCCAGCCTGTCGTTGGTCGCACTGGCGTATGCCCGCGACGACCGGGATTTCCTGCGCAAACGGGCAGGGCGCATTCCACTGCAAAGCTGGCTGCTGTATTCACCCTACCTGCTGCTGTATCGCCTGACTTGGCTTGCCGTGCGCCTGCGCGAAAGGCGGCACGCGCCGGTGCACCGCATGACGCCGCGCCTGTGGGTGGGGCGCCGCCTGAGCGCGCGCGAGGCGGCGCAATTGCCGGCCGATTGCGCCGTGATCGACCTGGCCAATGAATTGAACGAGGCGCCGGCCCTGCGCGATCATCGTTATCGCCATTTTGCGCTGCTCGATCTGCGCACGCCGCCGCCCGACATTGTCGACGCGATCGCCGAGGCGCTGAGAGAGGAAATGGCCGCCGGCCGCGTCGTCTATTTGCATTGTGCGATGGGATACAGCCGGTGTATATTCATTGCCAAATACTACATACACAAAGAAGCCCATGGCGTTTTCGATTTACCAGTTGAAGCCCCGCTTCCAGCAACTGCTGCGTCCCTTGATTGACGGCCTGGCCCGTCGTCATATCACACCCAATCAGATCACCGTGCTGGCGATGTTCCTCTCGATCGGCTACGGCGCCGCGCTGGCGATCAATCCGCTTTGCCAGGCCCTGTGGTTCGGCTTGCCCCTGTTCCTGTTATTGCGGATGGCCCTCAACGCCATCGACGGCATGCTCGCCACGGCGACGGGCCTCAAGACGCGGCTCGGTGCGCTGCTCAACGAAATGGGCGACGTGGTGTCCGATATCGCGCTCACGTTACCGTTTGTGCTGGTCATGCCGGTACGGCTGGTGATCGCGGTGGTGATCGCCGGCCTGCTGGCGGAATTTGCCGGCGTGCTGGCGATCAGCATCGGGGCGCCGCGCCGGTTCGACGGGCCGATGGGCAAGAGCGACCGTGCCTTCGCCCTGGGCGTGCTGGCGCTGATGCTTGCCACTGGCGTCGCCAGCGAATGGCGCAACTATGTGCTCGGCACCATGTTCGTGCTGTCGCTATGGACCGTGTTTAACCGGCTGCGCCAGGCGCTGCTGTTTTCCGCGCCACCGACACGCTGAAAATGCCGGCCAGGCCGATCAGGCTGAAGACTTTATGGCAGCCGGCGCTGGCGACCAGCGCATCCATTTCCGCCTGCGGGCGCGGCCGCATGATCCACGGTTTGCCTTGATGGTTATCGAGGGTCTGGGCGATCATGTCGAGCTGCGGATGCCACGGCTGGCCGGTGTAGACGATATGGCCGCCATCGCGCAGGCGGCTGGCAATGCCTTTCAGCGAGCGCAATACCATCGTGTTATCGCTGAATAATTCGTACAGGCCGGAGACAATCGCGATGTCGAAGGAACCGTCGCCGTCCGCATAACTGGCGCTATCAAAAGCGTCGCGCAATTCATACGTGATTGGAATCGTCAGTTGCAGTTCGGCGGCCAGCGCCCTGGCCTGGTCGAGATTGTGCTGCGAGTAATCGCGCAAGGTCAGTTCGATACGCTTGTCCTGGAATCGCTTGACGGTTTCGAGCAGATAGCGTCCGGAGCCGGCGGCGACGTCGAGAATGCGCAGGGGCGCATCGCCCTGATGGCGCGCGATCAGGGTATCGAGGGTTTTTTGCATGTGAACTTTGCGCAGGCGAATGCCGCGCCAGCCGATCGCATCGAGATAGCCCCGGTCGATTTTCTTGCCGATAAAGAGGCGGCCGCCGGCCTGGTTGCGATAGACGTAATCGAGCGACGCGCCGGAATCGAAGCCGTGGGTCAGGCCGATTTTCATTCCATCGCTGAGTGGGCCGAGAATCCCGAGCATCAGCTTTTGCATGCTGTAGGAAGCCTGCGCCAGCGCGCTGCCGGTGCGTCCTTGCTGCATCGCCTGATAGCGGCTGGCGCTGTGGCCGCGCTGATCGGCCTCACGATAGTGCTGCAGCGGCAGCGGCTCGGTGGCAAAGCATTCGTCGATGAAGCGGCGGCTCGCGTCCATCGCTTCGCGCGTGTCGCGCTCATAAAACACCGCGTGATAGCAATCCTTGAGCAGCACAAAGCGTTTCAAGGGCGAGGACAAGCGCTCGAAAAAGGTTCGCTGCGGCGCCAGGCTGACCACGAAGTCCTTGTCCGCCGCCAGCATCAGAATCGGGGTGTCGATTGCCGAGGCATCGCTGACAATGCGCTTGGCGGTATCGGCCAGTTCCAGCAATACCTTTGCCGAAATGCTTTTCGCGATCAGCGGATCGGCGTCATAGACGGCCGCCTGTTCTTTCGAGTGGGTCAGCATCGAGGAGCGGATATAGCTGGTGACGGCGAGGTCCGGCTTGAACCCGGTAGCGAAGCGCAGCGCGGGTTTGGCCAGCGGCACATACAGCTTGATCTCGAACGCGGCGGTGGCCATGACGACACCACGCACGCGCGGCGCGTAATCGTGCAGCCAGGTCGCCGCGATGACCGCGCCGACGCTGTTGGCGACGACGACGATATTTTCAGGCGCGATGCCGTGGACATGTTGAATGTGCGAGATGAAGGTGTCGAAATCCTGCACCAGCGCGTCGAAACCGGGCGCCGCGCCACGCTCGCCGGGCGAATGGCCGTGGCCGCGTGCATCCCAGGCGAAAGCCCAATCCTGATGGAGGCCGAATTGTTCGACCAATGGCTGGATGCGGCCCGAATGTTCGTGACCGCGATGCAGGAATACCAGCGCGCGGCGAACGGCGCCGGCGGTTTCGGCGACCGGCTTCCAGCAGCGGTAAAACAGGCGGGTCTGATCGAAACTGTCGAAGCCCGATTCGCTCATCGTCCAGGCGGCGTGGCGCTCAATTTTCATGGTGGGTCCTCAGGTGGTCAGTTGAATGGTGAAATACAAAAGGGGCGCGGTGACGACCAGGCTGTCGATGCGGTCGAGCATGCCGCCGTGGCCGGGAATTAATTGCGAAAAGTCCTTGATGCGCAGGAAGCGCTTGGCGGCCGAAAACAGGATGTCTCCGATAAAGCCGCCGATCGACAGCAGCAAGGCGATGAACAGCAATCGTGGCGCGCTCGCCAGCGCGAGATGCGTCCCCAGCGCCAGCGATACGGCGCCGCAAACGAGCAAGCCGCCAGCCAGTCCTTGCCAGGTCTTGTTCGGACTGATGCGCTCGACGATCTTGTGCCGGCCGAGGGTTTTGCCAGCCACGAATTGGGCGATGTCGTTGAGCGCCGTGAGCACGAACAGATAGAACAGCCACGCCAGTTGCTGGGCCGGCGGCATCGGCAAGTGCATGAACTGCACGATGAAGCTGATGCCGAAGCCCATGAACAGAAACAGCAGCAGCGAGAGTTGGCCAGGCGTTTTACGCACCAGGAAATGCGCGCCTTGCGCCAGCAGCAGGCAGGCGGGCACGATCAGCGCCGCCGTCGGGAAATAGCAGGCCAATGCTGTCAGTCCGGCCAGGCCCGCAAGAAAAAAACGGCCGAAGCGGCTGCCGCAATATGGGCGCAATTCGCGCACGCCGAACGCGCCGATCACCAGCATCAGCAGGACGGGACCGAGCGGAAACAGCAGCAGGCTCACGCTCACGGCCGGGAAAATCATCCACCACGAATTGACCGCGCTGCGCAGTTGGCTGACCGGGCGTGCGCGCGTGCCGACGCTCACCGCCAGCGAGGCGATGGCCAGTGTCAGATACAGCAGCGCGCTTGGCAATACGATGTGCGGGACCATCTTCACGACAACTGGCAACGTTATAACTTTATTAATTATTTGAAAGTATATACCGGTTTAAATTTTTAGATTGCAAAATTTTCTGCGCCCGTGGCGCTATGTTCGTGCCCGAACAGATGAGCGCTTCTGATGGGGCTATTCTGGCTTCACTGCATGGCCATCCGGCATGCGCTTTACTCAAGGAGCACACCATGAACAAAGACCAAGTGAACGGCAAACTGAAAGACATCGGCGGCAAAATCCAGGAGGAAGCGGGCAAACTGACGGGCAGCGCCGATCAGCAAGCCAAGGGCCTGGAAAATCAGGTCGAGGGCAAGACGCAAGAGAAAATCGGTAATCTGAAAGAGTCCGTCAAGGACGCGCTGAACTGATTCGGCGCCACGGGCCGGCGCTGCCGGTCCCTCGCATGATTAACAAGACGGGCACATTCACTGTGCCCGTTTTGCTTGCTGCGCTCAGGCTGGCAAACGAGGTGGCAACTGCGGTAGCAAATGACGTTTGAAAAAGGCCTCGATCAGGCCATACACATGCCGCTGCGCTGCGCGCGAGGACATGCCGTGCTTGGCGCCGGGGTAGGTCATTAAATCGAACTGTACGCCGCGATCGACGAGCGCGTCGATCAGTCGGGTGGTGTTCGTAAACAGCACATTATCGTCGGCCATGCCGTGCACCAGCAGCAGCGGCGAGCGCAGTCCGTCGAGGTGGGCGAACACGCCGCTCTCCAGATAGGCGCCGGGATTGTCGGCAGGCTTGGCGCCGACAAACTGCTCGGTGTAATGGGTGTCGTACAAGGTCCAATCGGTCACCGGCGCCACCGACACGCCGAGGGCAATCTGGCTTGACGCTGCCGACAAAAGACGCAGCGCCATGAAGCCGCCGTAACTCCAGCCGAATACGCCGATCCGCGCGGGATCGACGAAATCCTGCCGGCCCAGCCATGCGATGCCACTCAATTGATCGTCGACTTCATGTTTGCCGAGCGAGCCATGAATGACGTCGGTGAAGCGCCGCTCGCGCCGTGACGATCCCCGGTTATCGAGCCGGAACACCACAAAACCCTGCTGCGCCATGTATTGATCGAACAGCCGGTCCCATTTTCGCTGGACGTGCTGGGCATGCGGTCCGCCGTAGGTCGACACGAATACCGGATGGCGCTGTCCCGCTTCGCCGCGCGCCGGCCTGATCAGCGAATAGTGCAGGGTCTGTCCATCGCCGGCGCTCAAGCTGCCGTATTCGGTCGGCAAATGCGCTGCCCGGTAATCGAAGTAAGGGTGTTGCGCATCGAGCTTGTTTTCTTCGAGCCAGCCGATCAGCGCGCCGTTCGCTTCGCGCAGGGCGATCTGCGGCGGCGTGGCGGGATCGGAAAACGTATCGGCGAAGATCGCGCCATTGGCGGCGAAGACGGCGTCGTGCCAGCCGTCCGCTTCGGTGATCCGCTTGGGATTGTCCGCGCTGCTGCCGTCCAGCGCCAGCGCGTAAATCTGCTTGTCGATTGCCGAATCGCGGTTCGACGACACGAATACCAGGCCGCCCGTTTCGTCGACTGCTTCGAGCTGGTCGATGCCCCATTCGCCGCTGGAGATCGGATGCAGTAGATCGCCGTTGAGGCTATACAGATACAGGTGATTGCGGCCGCTGCGTTCGGACGACCAGAGGAATGCGTCCTGCTGTTTCAGGAAGCGCAGGTCGGCGTGGATGCTGACCCAGCTCGCCGACGTTTCCGTCACCAGCACGCGCTGCGCCAGCGACTGCGCGTCGACGCCGATCAGTTCGAGCTTTTTCTGGTCGCGGCTCTGGCGCTGGAAAAGCAGCTGGCGGCTGTCGGCGCTCCAGTCGGCGCGCACCAGGTAGATATCCTGTTCCGCTCCCAGGTCGACTTGACGCTGCTCGCCGGTGGCGGGCGAGACAACCCACAACTGCACCAGCACATTGGCCTCGCCGGCGGCCGGATAGCGCTGTTCGACAACCTCGGTGCGGTCGGCGAAAATCTCGACACGCCGCACCACCGGCACCGGCGATTCATCAAAACGCTTGTAGGCGATAGCTGAATCATCGGGCGCCCAATAGTAGCCGGTGCGCTGGCCCATTTCTTCCTGGGCGATGAATTCGGCTCCGGCGTTGTGGATCGCGCCGCCGCCGTCGCTGGTCAATTGGCGCTCGGCCTGGGAGGCGAGGTCGATGACAAGCAGATTCTGATCGCGCACGAAAGAGAGGTAGCCGCCTTTCGGCGAAATCTGCGGATCGGCGATATCGCCCGAGGCCACCTTGCGCGCCCGTTCCGGCTGGGCGGCGTCGACCAGGTACAAATCCCCGCCCAGCGGCACCAGCAGCTGTTTGCCGTCGGGAGACCAGCCATAATCGAGAATGCCGCGAAAGCTGGCGGTGCGGGCGCGTTCGCGGCGCGCCTGTTCATCGGCCGAGACGACGGCGTCGGGCGCCAGGGCCAGCGAATCGATCAGCAGTCTGGCGCGCTTGTCGTCGAGATTGAATTCCCATAAGTCGAGCTGAAACTGGTCATCGGCGCGGCCGCGCAGGAAGGTCACGCGCCGGCCATCGGGCGCGACTTTCAGATTGCGCACGCCCGGTCCCGACAATGCCGGGTCGGCGTGAAGGCGGTCCAGCGTCAGGCGCTTGATATTGTCCATGCGTGAATGAGTGTGAGTTGGTGTGGTCGCACGACGATAGCAGAGAATCGCCGCAGCGACCCGTGCATGCGGGTTACGCGATCGACGCGCGCAGGCGCTGTTTCGACAGGCGCTGCAGCGCGGTGCTCAGTAGTACCGCCGCCACCGTCAAACCCACCACCAGCCCGATCCAGAAACCGAAGGCGGCCATCGGCGCCGCCGGAACCCACGGCAGCCAGCTTGGTGCCAGCCCCAGCGCGCAGCCGAGCGGCAGCGAGAACACCCAGAACGCCACCAGCTGGATCAGCATCGGCTGGCGCGTGACCTTGTAGCCGCGAATCGCGCTCGAGGCCGCTACCTGGGTGGCGTCGGACAGCTGGAACAGGGCGGCGAACAGCAGCAATTGCGCGCACAAGGCTTGCACCGCCGGGTCGGAGGTGTAGGCGAGCGCGATCTGCCAGCGAAACACCAGGATGAACAGGGCCGACACGGCGCCGAAGGCGACCGACATCGCCACGCCGGTCCACGCGGCGAAACGGGCGCGCACCGGATCGCCCTCGCCGAGCGCCTGGCCGACCCGGGTGATGATGGCGATGCCTATGCTGAGCGGCACCATGAACACCAGCGAGGTGAAGTTGAGCGCGATCTGGTGCGCCGACAATTGCACCACGCCAAAGCGCGCGACCAGCAGGCTGATGGCGGCAAAGGCGCTCACTTCGGCGAAGTGCGTAATGCCGATCGGCACGCCAAGGCGCAGCATGCTGTGGATTTCCGGCCAGTGCGGCGCCTCCCACTGGTGGAAGGGATAGCTGGCGCGGTAGGCGTGCCCGAGCCTGATCCAGACCAGCATGGCGGCCAGCATCAGCCACATGCCGAGCGCGGTGCCGACCGCGCAGCCGACCGCGCCCAGTTGCGGCAAACCCCAGTTGCCGTACACCAGTAGCCAGTTGACGAACACATTGAACAGCAGGCCGCCGATGGCGATGACCATCACCGGCTTGGTCTGGTTGATGCTGGTGGTGTAGCCGTACAGCGCGCGGTAGCAGGCGAAGGCCGGCATGCCGACGCTGATCACGTGCAGGAACAATGAAGCCTGGGCGTTGACGGCGTTGTCGAGGCCGATGTGGTCGAACACCACGGTGGCGAGGTTGGTCGCCAGCGCGGCCAGCAGGCCGACGCCGAGCGCCTTCCACATCGATTGCCGCACCACGTGGGCGATGCGGGCGTGCTGTCCGGCGCCGATCTCGTGCGCGACGACCGTGTTCACCGCCATCATGATGCCCATCACCGTGACCAGCACGATGATCCACACCGCCGAGCCGAGCGAGACGGCCGCCAGTTCGTTGGCGCTGACATGGCCGGTCATGGCGACGTCGGCCACCCCCATGCCGACGGTGGCGAGCTGGCCGACCAGCATCGGCCAGGCGAGTTGCCACAGCGCGCCGATTTCGGCGCGGACGGGAGAGACGGAAGGCGAGGGGGCGAGCGTGGAAGACATGTGTTGGCGCGGCGGCAAAACGATTGATTCTACCGAGTATTTGGAGCGTCCGCGCGGTGTGCGGCGATCAGGCGCTTTTCGCATGCCGCCGGCAGTTGCGGGGAGTCCTATTGCCGGGCTCGCTTGCGCGCCGCTAAGGCACTTCATGGTAGGATTTCAAGCTTGATTAATGGTTAATAGTGCAAAGATGAAAATACACAGCCTCAGTGCCGATTACCTGGAACGCTGCCGCGCCGCGCTCGACGAAGAGCAAGCCCGCAGCCTGACGCAATCGAACAACTGGGCGCACGTCGACCGCGTCAAGGTGCATGCCGACTGGAACGGCTTGTACAAGGAAATGGCGGAATGGATCGACGTCGCGCCGCCGGCCAGTCCGCGCATGCAAGCCTTTGTCGATCAGCATTTTCAGCTGGCCTGCCGTTTCTACCGACCAAGCAGGGAAGCGTACATCGGCATGGCGCTGTTCTATGTCAGCAATCCGGGGATGAACGATTTTCACAACGCCTTCCACCCGAAGATGGTCGACGTGCTGGGCGACGCCATGTGCGTGTATGCCCACAACGCGCTGTGACGCCTTGAAGGCGACGCGGCCGGGCTAGCGCTGGCCGGCGTCCAGCGGCGCCAGTGTCTTCAGGTAGGCGTGCAGGGCGCGCAGGTCGGTATCGTTCATCTTGCTAAGCGAATTGAAGGGCATCACGCTGCTGATCGGACTGCCGTCAGGGCGTTTCCCGCCACGCATCATCGCCATGAAGGCTTCCGGCGTCGGATAACGCACCATCGCGCTGTCCTTGCCCGGCGTCAGGTTGGCGGTGGCCGGCCAGGAGGGCGGGGCGCCCGGCACCTTGCCGCCGGACAGATGCGCGCCATGGCAACCGACGCAGCCGTTGGCGACGTAGGCACCGTGCATCACCGACACCGATGGCGTCACCGGCGCCGGCGGCGGCAGACTGTGGTCGATCTTGGCGGCGGCGTCCTCGATCATGCCGAGGCCGTACATCACCCGCACCGGCAGCGCCAGTTGCAGCACCGCCTCGCGGCCCGGCAGCGGCGGCATTTGCTGGACATAGGCGACCAGGTCGGCCATGTCCTCGTCGCTGAGGCGGTTGTAGTCCTCGCTGGGCATGATCAGCACCGGTTTGCCGCTCGGCTTGACCCCGTGGCGCAGGGTGCGGACGAAATCGATCGCCTTGTACGACGTGGTCGCGCTGTTGGCGCCGCGCGTGATGTTGGGCGCCACCACCAGCATGGCGCCGTCGCTGAACACTTCCTTGCCGGCGCCGTTGGCGCCATGGCAGTCGGCGCAACCGCGGGTGGCATATAAATAGCGGCCTTGGTCGATGCGCTCCGGTTCGGTGGGGATGTCGATCGGCGCCACGTTCAGGGCGATGGTCCGATCGAGCTTGTGATACGCCATTTGATTGCCGCCGACGACCAGGCCGATCGCGAGAACGCCGAGCGCGGCAAGCAGCAGGATGCTCCGTTTGAGCCACTTGTTCATGTCAACATCGCTTATTGTTCAGAGGTTCAACATACGCATAAAGTAACACCAGTTTCCGCTGGTGAAAACAAAAAGCTGAGGCTGTCGGAAGTGATCTGGCGTGCGGGCGCGGGCGGGCGATTGGGTATCGCGGCCGGCCGCGTACCCGGCGCAACCGAAGCCGGGCTTGGTGTACCATGATGACAAATACCGGGAGTCGCTTTCGTGGAATACAAAGACTACTACCAGACCCTCGGGGTCGAGAAAACTGCCTCGCCCGAGGACATCAAAAAAGCGTATCGCAAGCTCATGCGCAAGTACCACCCCGATGTCAGCAAGCACAGCGAGGCCGACAGCAAGACCAAGGAAATCAACGAAGCCTACGGCGTGCTGGGCGACGCTGAAAAGCGCGCGGCTTACGACGACCTCGGCCGGGGGCGGCGCGCCGGGCAGGAATTTCAGCCGCCGCCGGATTGGGCGTCGGCGTTCGGCGGCGGCGGTGGCGGCACGGATTCGAATGACTTTTTTTCCGACCTGTTCGCCCACGTGGGCCGGCGTTCGCGCACCGGCGGCAGCTTCCAGATGCGCGGCGAGGACATCAACGCCACCATCGCCATCGACTTGCGGGACGCCTATCAGGGCGTCAGCCGCAACGTCACCATGCGCGTGCCGCAGCGCGACGCGTCCGGCCGCGCCAGCATGCAGGAACGAACCTTGTCCGTGACCATCCCCAAAGGCGTGCTGCCGGGCCAGCAATTGCGGCTGGCGGGGCAGGGCCACGCCGGCAGCGGTGGCGGCGGATCCGGCGACCTGTTCCTCGAAGTGGTATTCAATCCCGATCCGCGCTACCGGCTTGAAGGCAGTGACGTGTATGAAAGCGTGCCGGTCGCGCCCTGGGAGGCCGCGCTCGGCGCCAGGATCGCGGTGCCGACGCCGTCGGGCCAGGTCGAAGTGAGCGTGCCGGCCGGTTCGCAAACGGGCCGCAAGCTGCGCCTCAAGGGGCGCGGCATTCCGGCCGCCACGCCGGGCGACCTGTACCTCATTCTCGAGGTCGTGCTGCCGCCGGCCGATAACGACAAGGCCCGCCAATTGTACGAAACCATGGCGCGCGAGCTGGCCTTCAATCCGCGCGCGCGCATCGGAGGCTGAAAATGGCCGATCAACAAAGTATTGCAGCGGTACTGATCGACGAGGTGGCGCTCAGCGTGGAAGAACTGGCGCGCGCCTGCGATGTCGAACCGGAGTGGGTGCTGCGCCACGTGCAGGCCGGGGTGTTGTGCGAGGGTGCCGACGTGCAGCTCGCGGCGCTGCGTTTTCGCAGCTCCGACTTGCAGCGCGCGCGCCGCCTGTTAAGTCTGGAGCGTGATTTCGACGCCAATGAAGATATCGCCGCGCTGGTCATCGACCTCGCCGACGAAATTCACCGGCTGCGCACCCGCATGCAGGCGCTCGGCGTGCGCTAGCAGCTGGCGCTGGCCCGGCTGGCTGGCCGTTGGCATGCACCGTCACCAACTGCGGCATGCCGGCTCACGCCTCCACCACCGACGCCGCGGCCACGCCCAGCGCGCCTTCAAGCTGATCGTGATAGTTGTCGCGCCCGATGAGCGCCACCAGGCCGGCAACCGTCAGCTTGTCCCTGACTCGCGCATTCGCTTCGCACAGCATCACCCGCACGCCGCGCCGCTGCATCACTCCGATCACTTCCTCCAGCGTCTTCAAGCCGGTCATGTCGATGAACGGCACCCGCCGCAGCCGCAGCAGCAGCACGCGCGGCGTGGTGTGGGTCGCCAGCAATACGCGCTCCAGGTTTTCCACCGCGCCAAAGAAAAACGGACCTTCGATCGCATACACCAGCACGCCTGGCGGCAAGGCTTGCATGCCGTGCGCGGCCAGCGCGTCCGCCAGCTCGGGCGCGCTTTGCGGCAGCACCTCCACCGCAGCGGACATGCGCCGCACGAATTGCAGCATCGCCAGGATCACGCCGATATTGACCGCCACGATGAGATCGACGAACACGGTGAGCATGAACGTGATCAGCAGGATCGCCACGTCGGCCCTCGGGGCGCGCCGCAGCATGCGCGCGAAGTGCGGTATTTCCGCCATGTTGAAGGCGACCACGAACAGGATCGCCGCCAGCGCCGCCAGCGGCACGTCGGTGACCAGCGGCGCCAGCAGCACGATCACCAACACCAGCGTGAGCGCGTGCACGATGCCGGCCAGCGGGCTGCTGCCGCCGTTGCGGATGCTGGTGGCGGTGCGCGCGATGGCGCCGGTGGCGGCGAAACCGCCGAACAGCGGCGCGATCAGGTTGGCCAGACCCTGGCCGATCAGCTCCTGGTTCGAATTGTGACGGGTGCCGGCCATGCCGTCGGCCACCACCGCCGACAACAGCGATTCGATGGCGCCGAGCATGGCGATGGCGAAGGCCGGCCCGACCAGCTCGACCACGCGCGCCAGGCTGATACCAGGCGGGGCAAACGCCGGCAGTTGCTGCGGAATGCCGCCGAACGCGCTGCCGATGGTGGCCACGCCGTCGAACCCGACGCCGAGCTGGACCAGGGTGGCCGCCACCATGGCCACCAGCGGCGCCGGCACCCGCTTGAGGCCAGCCACGCGCGGCGCGCCGGCCAGCACCGCGAGGCTGAGCAAGCCGATGAGGGTGGTGCCGCGCTGGAGTTGCGGCAACGCTTGCAGCAAGTGCCAGAAACGCTCGTGGAAGTGGGCGCCGCCGGCCGCCGGCAGACCGAAAAAATATTGCCACTGCCCGACCCAGATGATCACGCCGATGCCGGCCGTGAAACCGACCATCACCGGATCGGGAATGAAGCGGATCACCCCGCCCATCTTGCACAAGCCCATTGCCAGCAGCATCACGCCGGCCATCATCGAGGCGATCTGGAGGCCGTCGATGCCGTATTTGGCGGTGATGCCGGCCAGGATCGCGACAAAGGCGCCGGTCGGCCCGGCGATCTGCTGGCGCGTGCCACCGAACAGGGTGACCGCCAGGCCGGCGACGATGGCGGTGTACAAGCCTTGCTCGGGCCGCGCGCCGGAAGCGATCGCGAATGCCATCGACAGCGGCAAGGCCACCACGCCGACCACGATGCCGGCCACCACATTGGGCAGCAGATGGCGGCCGCGCAACAGGCCCGCGCGCTGTGCTTCGAGAATGCTGATCATGGAACTCCGCGATGGTGTGCTCGTGGCCAATGAGTTCCATGATAGGCGAAGTGCCCCTGCGTCAAGGATAAAGCCCGCCAGCTTCGCTCAAGTATTCAACAGATTGCCGCAAGGCTCCAGCGCGCCAGACCTTCGACACGCGCCGTAAAATCGTTTCAGAAACATCAACGAACGGAGGCGCAACATGGCACAAACCGATGCAACAATGGCCAGCGGAACCGACTTGCAAGGCAAGCGGGTCGCGGTGCTGATGACGGACGGCGTCGAGCAGGTCGAGTACACCTCGCCACGCGCCTTTCTCGAGCAGCATGGCGCGCAAGTCATTCTCATTTCACCCAAGGGCAAGGGCGAGCAGATCCAGGGCTTCAACCACCTCACCCCCGATCAGCGCTTCACCGTCGACATGGGCGTGAGCGAGGCGCGGCCCAACGATTTCGACGCACTGGTGTTGCCGGGCGGGGTCGCCAATCCGGACCAGCTTCGCCTGAGCAAGGAGTCGATCGACTTCATTCGCGAGTTCGCCGACAGCGACAAGCCGATTGCCTCGATCTGCCACGGCCCCTGGACCTTGATCGACGCCGGGGTCGCCAAGGCCAAGCACATGACCAGCTGGCCCTCCCTCAAGAACGACCTGTGCAACGCCGGCGCTGAATGGACCGACGACCCGGTGGTCATCGACGGCAAGCTCATCACCAGCCGCAAGCCGGACGACCTGCCGGCCTTCAACGATGCGCTGCTCAAGGAATTGCGTATCCCGCCGGGCAACGATCCCGGTCCCACTTCCTGAGAAAAATGTAAATTAGAAAGATAAATGTTGTTCAGCGGCTAAAGAATCGGCGCTTGCCGCCGTAAAACGATAGGAGATTGCTATCGGATTCTTATAGATGTCGCTGTCCGTCACCACCAACGTCGCGTCCCAGAACGCCCAGCGCCATGCCAGTGCGCAGGGCGCTGGCTTGACGCGTTCCATCCAGCGCCTCTCGAGCGGCCTGCGGATCAATTCGGCTGCCGACGATGCGGCTGGCCTGGCGATCGCCGACCGCATGACGTCCGGCCTGCGCGGCATGTCCCAGGCTGGACGCAATATCAACGATGCCACCTCGCTCATGCAGGTGGCCGACGGCGGCATGGCGCAGATCACGGAAAGTCTGCAACGGCTGCGCGAACTGGCGGTCCAGGCCGGCAACGGCGCCTATTCCGACAGCGACCGCGCCTCGCTCCAGCTGGAGGCGACCCAGATCCTGTCGCACATCACCCAGATCGGCAAGGAGACCTCGTTCAATGGCGAGGCGGTGTTTTCCCAGAGCCAGGCCAGCATTGGTGGCGATGAGAAGAAGCGCGCGGTGATCGACGGTCTCAAGAACGGTTGGCTGCGCTCGGCCGAAAAACTGGTGCAGCAGTATTACGGGCTGACCGGCGACGGCGCCACCCTGACCGTCAACCTCGAAGGCGGCGACGGACCGTTCAATGTGCTCGCTTCGGTGTCGGGCACGGTGGGAGGGGGCAGCAGCAAGTTCAACAATATGCACCTGAACATCGACATGGACGATTTCGACAACACGAATCCCCCCGACGGCGGGCGCAATCCGATGTTCTCGGACCGCATCATCGCCCATGAAATGACCCATGCGATCATGACCCGCGCCACCGGTTTCGCCTTGCCAAAATGGTTTGTCGAGGGCACGGCCGAGCTGATCCACGGCGCCGACGAGCGCCTCGCCGGCGCGGTGGCCGGCGGCAACGAGGCGGCGGTGGTCAACACCCTGAGCAGCGGTTTCAGCTACGAGAGCGCCTACGCCGCCAGCCGCTACCTGCACTACAAGCTCAACGAGATGCACGTCGACGGCGGCATCAAGGGCATCATGCTGTATTTGCACGACCACCAGAACGAAGGCTTGAACGAGGCGCTCAACGCGGTGACCAACGGCGTGTATGCCAACGTTGCCGCCTTCGAAGCCGATTTCACCGCCAACGGCGTTGACTACATCAGCAACCACATGAATCTCGCCAACGCCGACACCGGCGCCATCGGCGGGCTCGATGCCGACGGCGGCCCGGTGCGCAACGCGCGCGACGTCGTGCCCGACGTCACCGACCGCCCCAGCGACGATCCGATGGAAGGCCTCAAGGTCGTCTTCCCGACCCTGGGCGGCTCGGCCGGCAGCCGCCAGGTCCAGGTCCAGGTGGGCGCCACGGCCAAGGACAATTTCATTATCGACCTGGGCGCGATGAACGCCGCCGCGCTCGGCATCGACAAGCTCAAGCTGGCGACGTCGGGCAGCGCGATCACGCATATCGACGAGGCGCTCGAGTACGTGGCCAAGCAGCGCACCAACGTCGGCGCCTCGATGAAGCGGCTGGAATCGGCCTCCAGCAGCTTGCAGGTGAACACCGAAAACCTGGCCGCCAGCCGCTCGCGCATTCTCGACGCCGATTACGCCGCCGAAACGGCGACCCTGACGCGCAGCCAGATCCTGCAGCAGGCCGCCACCTCGATGGTGGCGCAGGCCAACAGCCTGCCCAATTCGGTGCTGGCGCTGTTGCGCTAAACGCATCGGCCAACACATGCTTTGACACAGCACGCGGGCGGCGGGATACTGGGGGCGACAGACGCTGGCCACTGGCCGGCGCCCGGTACGCATGGAGGCGCTATGAAAACCTTGATGGCCTGGCTGTTGTTCCTGTTTGTCCTGTTAATCTCCGGCTGCGCCGGCGTGCCGGCCCCGGTACCCACCCAACTATTCAGCGACGCCGCCTTCGGTCCGCCGTCCGAGGCGGTCGCGGTCGACAATCTGTTCAGCATGAGTCCGGCGATGCTCGGCTATCTGAACAGCAAGGCATTCAAGGAGCAGGTGCGCGACAAGGGGCCGGAACGCGGCCTGGTCGACGCCCTGTATCAGAAATCGGACTTGCGGCTCGAATACGATTCAAGCGTCACCCGCGATGCTGCCCAGACCTATCAGGCGCGCACCGGCAATTGCATGTCGCTGGTGATCATGACGGCGGCGTTCGCCAAGGCGATGGCGCTCAACGTCACTTTTCAGAGCGTGGTGGTGGACGACACCTGGCGCCGCAGCGGCAACCTGTACCTGGCCAGCGGTCACGTGAATCTGACGCTGGCGAAAAGACCGGCAGTTGGTGTCACCAGCTCCGATGGCGACCGCTCGCTGCTGATCGATTTTCTGCCGCAGGAAGACATGGCCGGCTATCGCACCACCGTGCTCGACGAGGACACGGTGGTGGCCATGTACATGAATAACCGCGCCGTCGAAGCGTTGGTGCGCAACGAGGTCAATAACGCGTACTGGTGGGCGAAGTCGGCACTGGAAAAGAGCCCTTCATTTGTGCTGGCTTATAACACCCTGGCCGTGATTTACCAGCGCAACGGGCATGAACTGCTGGCCGAGCGCGCCTACAGGCTGGCGCTAGAGCGCGAGCCAAAGAATATCGTACTGATGCAGAATTTCGCGCCCTTGCTGGCGAGCCTGGGCAAGCACGACGAAGCGAAGGCCATGGCGCAGCGCGTGGCGGCGATGCAGCCGAATCCGCCTTACCATTACTTCAACCTGGGAATGGAAGCGATGGCGCGCCAGGATTATGCTTCGGCCAAGGCGCTGTTCGCGCGCGAGGTGCAGCGTGCGCCGTATTCGGACGAATTCCATTTTTGGCTGGGTGTGGCGCTGCTGCGCCTCGGCGATGCGAAACAGGCGCGTGAACAGATTGCCCTCGCGCTTGATAACAGTACCTCGAAGGATGGCAAGGCGCTGTACTCGGCGAAGCTGGCACATTTGAAGGCGCAGGCCCGGCAGGCGTATTAGACCAGTTGGCGCAGGGGATTGTCAGGACCGATTTCGCGGCAACGGTTGTTGACGGGGCAGGGGATCTCACCGCCGAAAAAAAACGGACCGCATGGCGGTCCGCTGGTGCTGCACGGCGACGCAGTGCACCGCCCGTAGCTGCAAGGCGACGCAGTGCGCCGCCCGTACAGCGCTTACGGCGTCGGAATCATATCGATCGCATCGTAGGACATGCCGGGACTGAGGTACGTGGTCCCGGTCGATCCGCTGATCGCGCTGATGGTCAAGGTATTGGTCCCGGCCACCAGCGTGCCGGCCGGAATATCCCAGCTGTACATGGTGTTGTTGCCGCGGTAGCTGCCCGCCGTCAGGTTGCGGGTCGTTGGCTGGGTCGAGGCGGCCGGATTGGCCGGCGCCCAGCTATTGAGCAGCGGCTTCGGCCGGGCGCCCGAGAAGGCCGTCGTGATGCCGACGCGCAGCGTGTAGTTGGTCGCCGCCTGGGCTGAGGTCAGGTTGAACTTGATCACCCGGTTGTCGTTGACGCTCTTCCATTGATAAGCCGGCCAGCCGGTCGCCGCCGACGACGATCCGATCGTGAAATTGCCGGTGTTCCAGGAACTCATGCGCACGTCGGACGGGTGCATGCTGGTAACCTTGGTGCCATTCAGGAATTCGGTCGGCGCGCCGTCCCAGTTACCGATGCGCCACAGCTGGTTCGACTTGGTCGGGTCGCCCGAGAGGGTGATGGTGTTGAGCGCCACGGTGCCGCCGGCCGTCACCGTCACGCTGCGGGTGTCCACCGCCAACTCGTTCTTGTAAATCTTCATCGTGTAGGTGCCCGGCCGCATCCCGGTGCAGTTGAAGCTGCCGGTTGTCGCGTCGGCCGTCGCCCAGTACTGCGCGTTGGCGTTCGAGAAGCCGACGGTGTAGCCGAAACTGGTGTCGCGGTTGTTGATGCCGACGCCGGCAACGCGGCCGCGCCCGGTCGGCGCCACATAACCGGTCAGACCCATCGAACCGAACCAGGAGGTGTCGACCGTGCCTGGCGCGCCGCCGCTGGTGAAGACCAGGGTGTAGGCGTTGAGAACGCTGGTCCGGTAGGCCTCGGTCTGGCTTTCGCCATAATTCACGATGTAGGTAATTTCCTGATTCGTGTCGGTGCCCTGGTTCATCAGGCTGCGGAAGAAAGGACCGCCCGAATTGCCTTCGTTGTTGTCGCGCACCATCCACACGCCGACGCTGCTGCCGGTCGCGCCGATATACGACCAATCCTTCAGGCGCTGGTTGGAGTAGTGCTTGGAACGGGTGGTGCCGTCGGCCATGCCAAAAATGTCGCCGGACTCGATAGCGCCGGTATTGTTGCGGATGTTGGACGGGGTTGGGCCGTTTGGCAGTACGGCGATCGGAATGCGCACGATGTAGCGCGCCAGGCCCAGCGTGTCCGGCTCGCTCGTGAAATAGGTGCCCATGTAAATCTTGGCGTCGCCGCGGTGGGCCATGTAGTAGTGGGTCAGGTTGCCGGCGTTGACGGTCACCTTGATGTAATCGGTGCCGACCGTGGTGGCGCTCACGTTCACCGCCGACACGCCGCTGTAGAGGAAGTCGAAACCGGAATTGACTTGGCTGCCGCGCGACTGGTCCTGGTACTGCACGCCGTTATAGATCATCGAGGCGATATCGCCGGCCGACTGGGTGCTCGAGCCGTTGTCGACGCGGCGCACCTTGAAGACCAGGCCGGCGCCGGTGTCGATGGTGTAGAAGTTGGCGTCCGAGCTCAGGCCGAAGGTTTCGACCCCGGCGGTGGCGAGCAGGGTCGGCTGCTGTGCCGAGCTGGCATCAGAGCCAGTACCGGCCCCGCAACCGCCGAGAAGGGATGCTGCGACCAGGCTGGCCGCGACGGCAATCAGGTGCTTATTGGTTTTCAATTTGTATATCTCCAAAATTCTCGTTTTTAGTTCCGGCCTTGTGGCCGGTTGTATTTACTGCGGAAACGAGTATTCGATTTTCAATTAACAGAGTCAATCCACGTCGGATTGAAAACGCAAACAATCGCCGCGTTGATCGATAACATTTGTATCTTTGGCGGAGTTGCCCGGTATTTGGGTGATTTTGGCTGGAATTAATATGGGAGACTTGTCGTGAATGCGATTTTCGGCATAGCTCGACACTGGCTGGTGTTGGGCGCTAACAACTGCCGGCTTCGACAACGCCGCTGCGTTCGGCCATGCTGCCGTTACGGGGATGGCTGATGAAAACGCGGGATGATGTGACTACTTTTGCGGATGCCGCAAGGGCGTTCTGCGAATTGGCCGAGGGAGCGCCCGGGCCAGGCGAGCTGGCGATGCTGACAGCGCGACGTCATTTGTCGCGGCTGAATTCGCTCGCTCTCGACTAGTCGATCCTCCCGCGTGGAGACCGAGGACGCAGGCGGCATACCGTCGCGAAAGCACTGTGATCATTATTCGACGGCTCTCGATCCGGAATGGTCTTACGCAGGACTGCAGTGGTCCCGGATGGCTGGATGGCAGAGCCTCACTGGCCTTGCGGCGGCTCCCACAGCTCGACCTTGTTGCCGTCCGGGTCGAACACCCAGCCGAACTTGCCGTATTCCGATTCGTCGACCTTGTCGTCGACACGGCATGCTTCGGCCCGCAAGGCCGCGAGCAGGGCGTGCAGGTCGTGGACGCGATAGTTGATCATGAATGGCGCGGAACCAGGCGCGAACGTGTCCGAGTCGGCCTTGAACGCGTTCCACATTGTCGTGCCCGTGCCGCTCGGATTGTCGGGGCCTGACCATTCGAAAGCGACACCGCCCCATGGCTCCACGTTCATCCCAAGATGCACCCTATACCACTCGGACAGCGCCTTGGGGTCAGGGGATTTGAAGAAGATACCGCCGATACCGGTCACACGTTTCATAGTGGATTCTCCGCGTAATCGCTAGCGCGGCGATGGCCTGCGCCGATGTTGTGTCTGCCCAGGTCACATGCGCGGTGGCCGGAGGCGCGTCTTATTGCCTCGACAACGGTACTAGCATGTTAAAGGAAGATCAAGTTGTTTAGTTGCCCAGCCCGCGATCGGGCGGGGGAGGCTGAATGAGTAGAGCAATGAAGAGGAGCCTTAACTGAACGGCATTTTGCCCAAAGACGCCTTTTCTTTAGTAGTGATATCGGCAGGAAATTATCAATAGCACGTCGTCATCGGCTTGGTACACAAGACGATTCGTTTCATCGATTCGGCGAGACCAGAGGCCGGACAGGTTTCCCTTGAGTGGCTCAGGCTTGCCGACCCCGGCGAACGGGTCGCGTTGCGCATCTTTGATTAATAAGTTGATTCGCCTTAAGGTACGCTTGTCTTGACCTTGCCAGTAAATATAGTCATTCCAGCATTCATCCGTGAATTGCAGGTTCCGCATGTGAAGATTACTCGGCGTCGGGTGGCTCGATTAGCTCCCGAGGCTGAACGCGACCAGCGCGGGCTTGGGCGATCGATCGAGCCAAGTGGGCCGCGTTAGCTGGCGAGCTCAGCAAGTGAACGGTCTCCATTAAGCTGCTGTAATGATCGAAGGACATGATCACGGCATCCGGCGCATCGCGGCGCGCGATAACGGTTATGTCAGCATCCTCAACAACCTGATCAATTACCGCACGTAGGCTTCCGCGAGCGTCAGAAAAATTGATGATTCGCATTTTGTACTCCATTTTCAATCAGTGTCGGTTTCAGCGTAGCTATGGGTAACAGTATAGGTATCAGGATCGAACGAGATTTTGATAGCTCACAATGACTTGTACCTTAAATAGTACAAGTAAGTGTATAGCGCGAGGCCACAGGATAGCAAGCGCCTTTTCCGGTAAAAATTTAGGCCGGGCGGATTCTGGAAAGACCGGCGGACTCCGGGGCTGGGATCCCAGAAGTGGGGTGGGGATTCATCGAGAGTCCCCGCGGGCGAGGGCGTTGTTGCGGGGATTGGCTGCGCCTCAACCTGCGCGCAACTTTCGTCGTGTGCAGGTTGACAGTGGTGGCGGGACTGCCAGACCATGCGATCATGGACGACGCGGGCGCTGGATTGGAAAAAGACGTAGCCGCCATCAAAATCGATGTTGCGGTGATTAAAGCCAATGGTGCAACGAAGTTGGATATCGCTGAACTGCGCGCGGAAATGCGTACCACGGTAGCGGAAGCGAAGACCAACATTGTCCTGTGGGTTGTCAGCGCGATCTTCCTGGCGCAACTCTTGCCGTCGTTGCTCAAGATCTTCCTCAAGTGATCAGGATTCGCGCGGGCAGTGCTGCTTCGTTCGGCCTGCCGGTCGCGTGATGTCGTGCTGTTCGCTGCAAGCTGACGCTGGATTGCTGGCTTACCTGCACGCTATCGATCGGGACTTAATCGCTGTTCGCGGAGGCGGAAGGTAAGAAATTGCCACGCGATTTCACGCGGACCGGACGAATCGGAGAGCCTCGCCTCGCAAGGAGTACCTTCCTTGCAAGGCAGACCTGCTGGGCAGGGGCACAGCAGTGCGGTGCCGTTTCCCCGACTTTACCGCTCACAGGCGCAAGTCGCTCCGCCAGTTCACATCTGTGGAACCAAGCCCGCGTCCGCAACTTCATCGTGCGGAGATTGGGTGTTCTATTCCCCGCATTTTTTGCGGCGATTGACGTGCGCATGTGGAGCCATTCTATGATGGCAATGGCCGTATGGCCCGGGCCGTGGGTGCTCTGTTTCTCGCTCGCTTCTGCCAGCTCATTCGCAAGCAGACCAACGATGGACGTCGCTCACTTCAATCAACGACAACTGACAGGCCGCTGGGACATCAGCGAAGGTTTGATTCCCGC
>JBDSTZ010000501.1:0-12198 GCA_039927975.1 Massilia sp.
CCTTGTCCTCGTGGGACAGTTGCGTGAGATTGAGACGGGGGGGTTTCGGCGGCATGACGACATGATGCGGTAATTGCCAATTGTTTACAACTGTTGATTGACCTGTTCACTCAGGCTGAATAGTTACAAATCGGGATCGTCGTATATGAGGGGCTGCAGGATAATTTCCTGCTCATGTTTTGCGAATGCGATCAAATGAAGAAGTTGAAAGCTTGCTCTCTTTTGGTTGCTTGAGGTCTCTATGCATTTAATGTGTGAAAAGGCTTCTTCTACATAACGTGTTTTTGTAAAATTTTCGATTGCGGGTAATGCAGCTGCGTTCCATGGTAGTTTTTTCATGTGTTCCTGAACGGGTTTCACATAGGTTCGAGAGTCGCGCTTAGTCAAGCATTTCTCGAAAGACGCTGGGTATATGCTGTTGTACCAATGCCAACCGCTCACGTCGCAAAATAGCCAGAAATTGCCTTTCCCCAGACCTTCGGTCACTGTTTTTGTGAATATTGACATTGCCTCAACGCGATAACTTTCCAATGTGCACGCTACGGTTTTGCTTGCAAAAGCCCCAAGAGCCATCCAATAGTATCGACCTATCTTTGTTGGGTCTCCTCCTACCTCGGTTTCTAGATAGAATCTGGCGTACGTTGCCGCTATCCTCCTCGCCCGCACACCATAATCAGAGATAAGCTTTGTCTTTTTGTTTTCGTCCACAGTTCCGAGACGTGCAGTACTGAACTCTTGTGCCATCGACCAAATATCCTCACATTTGCAATCGATATCCACACAAGAATTTTCTTGGGGGTTAGTAGTGCTCTTTTTAATCGATTCCAGTTTCATCGCTCGCTCCACTGTCTACTTTGTTGAGGTTGAACTTCTATTCAATTGTTAGCCAACTTAGGACAACATTAAGATCTGACTGTTCAGCTGTTGAGATTCTTGACGTATCACCATTTGCCTTGGTTGTGCCTTTAACTTCGCCATCGGCAGTTAGGATGGAATAGGCAAGCGACTTCATTGGGTGTCCGGATGGATCGAGAAAGCGGTATTGCTCATCAAATTTGTGGAGATTCGAGTTCGGCAGGCGATATAGCCGGATGCTTCCATTTTTTCCTTTATCAAACAAATGCTTCCCACCCTTCACCGTAAAATTTCCCGGACAAGCGAACGTGATATCGCCACCCTCCAGCGTGATCGAGCTTTGCCCTGCCTGGAGCACGATCTTTTCCTTGGCGTTGATCTGAATGTCGCCATTCACGGAGACCACGGTGATCTCCTTGTCCGCCAGGATTTCCAGTTGATCGGTGTGGGCTTGCAAGGAAAGCGCGCCGTTTCCAGCGAATGCGTGGATACCTCCCGAGTGGGTGAAAAAGCCGGTGGCCTTTGCGCTTGCCAGCGCAATCGTGTGACCGGCCGCGAAATGGACGTCGCTCTGCGAAGTCCAGCCAATTTGCTGTGCGGCGGACACCACCGTTGAAGCTGGCGTGGCCCAGCTGATCGCGCTGGGCGCATCAAGCACCACCAGTGGCGCGCCGAACTGTTCAACAGGACATTGCGGATCCAGTTCCCGGCTCGACGATTGCGGCTTGAGCGCCTTTTGCCCATTCACCGTGGCTTCCGCTTTGCCAACCTTCTGTGGATCGAGCAGCGCGATGAACGCTTCGCTGGACTCACCAACCGCCTTGCTTACAAGTGCGTTTTGCTGGCGCGCCGCCTCAGTCATCACCTTCTCAAGCTGCCTGCTGCCTTTGAATTGACCAAGTGCCTCCGCCGCATCGAACTGGGTCGACGTGACGCCGCTCTCGTTCCCCGCGCGGGCGGAGGTTGAGATAAATACACCTCCGCCGCCGCGCAGCACCGCCCAGGCATCGGTCCGCAGCTCGAACCCGCTGCCGCGATAACTACCGCGCTGTGAAGACGGCGCCGGCTGCGCGATCAGATAGCCCATATTCAGCTGCGTCGCCGCGAGGCTGGTCGCCAGCCGCATGCGCAGTTGCCCTTGCGTGTCATCGAGCTGCCACTGGCTATAACCGGCGCCATCGAATTGATGTGTATGGATACCCGACAGGGCCCCCGCATGATTCGCGCTCGAATCCGTACCAGCCGAGAATGGCGGCAGGTCCTGGCCGGTGTAGAGTTGCGACACAATGACTGGTCGATTGATATCGCCTTCGATAAAATCGACCAGCACTTCGGACCCCACGCGCGGTGAAAACTGCGTGCCCCAATTCGGTCCCGCCAGCGACTCCGCAACTCGCACCCAGGTTCCCGTCGTTTCATTGCCCGGTGCATTGCCGCGCTGATCGGTATCGTGAGCGCGTCCACCCGCATTCGGCGCCATGCCGCGCTGCCAGGCGAATTGCACTTTCACCTGATGGTCGCGATTGGTCGTCACGATCGCATTAGGCAAACCGACCACCAGCGCCGGTTGCGCGCCCGAGGCGGTCATGGAAAAACGAGGACCCGTCACGATGGCCACGCTGTCGCGCACGCAGGTGAATGTGTTTCGATATATCGCGTCCGCCAGTGCATCCGACGCGCGCTTGATTCCGCTGTCGATGTTGTTGCGCGCCCTGTGCTGCACGCTCAGGACAACAAAACTGTCGCCCTCGTAATTCGCATGTTGGGTCAACTCGAACGCATGTCCCGGCGCCAGTTGGCGCACCGCGCCTTCGCCATTGAAAATTTTATTGCCGAGCTCAAAGGCCTGAAGCGTCCGCAACGCGTGCAGTTCGGGCGCATCCTTGCCGACATGCCGTTGCTCGCCGTTGCCGTTGTGATAAGGCAGCACCGGCAATTCTCCCGCCGACAAGTTCGACGTCACCTCGGCCGATGGCGCGAACAAATGCTGCGGGTCCCAACTGCTGGTGACCACGGCATTCGTTTGCACCGCGCGCGCCGCCTCAAACTGGTCGATCGCATCGCGCTGCTCGGTCGCGCGCATGGCGTGAAAGCGCAGGTCACGTTCGCCGGCAAGGTCCGGCGCCGTCGCCTTGCTGTCGAAAATGACGAGCCAGTGCCTGGCCGTATTCGCCTGCACCTCGTCGCCATCCTGCGCGTGTCCAAAACGCCAGCTCAAACCTTCTTCCGCCAGCAGCCGGCAAAAGAAGGCGTAGTCGCTTTCACGTTGCTGGCTCCAGACCGCATGCTGCGTCAGCGCTTCGGTGATATTGAATTCCACGCGCAGTTGCGGATAATCGGCCAGCAATTCCGCCGCGATGTCCTGCACGGTTTTGTCCTGGAACATGTAGCTGTCGCGCCGCGCGCGCAGCAGGGCCAGCGCCGGTTCCAGGCGCAGCCGGTAGCGCGCGACGCCACCATCCGCCCCGGTCCAGGCCGCCTTGGTGCAGATGCCGTGCCATGCGCGTTTGCCGCCGTCGGCCAGCAGCAGATTGACGGTGATTTCCTCGCCGATGAACAGGTCCAGGTCAAGGTCGGCCGAGGTGCTCAAGGCGTCGATGTCGAAGCAGAAGAGTTCGTTCACGCCCTCGCTGCCGGTGAACCGTTCTGCGACCAGGGATTCCGGCAGGCCGGCATCCTGCGCAGTCGCCAGCGTGATCAGGCGCGCATTCTGGCTCAGGCCGGTCCCAAAGATGCCAAGCGCGGCGGCCACTTCCCGCGGGGCGGCCATCAGCTGGTCACCGCAACGAGTTCGATCTTCAAGTCGCGCATGCCCGAAGGCACGTACACCGAGATCGATTGCGCCTGCAACATGCGCTCGTACATCGGTCCTTTGCTGTCGAGCGTGAAATACCAGGTGTCGGGCCGCACGGGCACGGCCGCCGGCACTTGCGGCGCGTGTTGCAGCCGCACGCCCGGCATGGCGGCGAGCACGAATTTTTCGACATCGTCCGGCGCGCCAATCTTGAAGCGCAGCGGCACCACGTCGACCAGTTCCAGCGCGGGCATCGACGCAGAGACCGCCAGGTAGAAAGTGGTGCGTTCGTCGATCTTGCCCGAGTCGAGCATGCCGTGATGGTAGGACGGCTTGTTTTCGGTCAGCGCGATCGAGAAATACTTCGACGAGATGACGGTGTCGAGCAGTTCGCGGATGATCAGGTGCAGCTTGACGAACGCGGGACCCGGGTCGCCGTGCTGGTAAGCCGGCAAATCGGCCAGCACGTAATTTTTCGAGAATGTCATCAGCGAGCCCGCCAGTCCCAACAGCTGCTCGTACAGGCGCTCGGGGTGGTGGCTTGGATGATGGAAGTAATGGCTCAAGGTGGCGAACGCACAACTGGCGGTATGCAACAGCCAGAAGGTCGACATGTCGCCCGAGCGGTATTCGATGACATTCTTGCTCGGCTCGCGGTGGTGGCCATGCAGCGCGCTGACTTTGGCCTGCAGCGCGTCCATCAGGCGCCGCAATTGTTGCTGCAACAGGGGCGCGCTGCGCACCGACAGGCTGGGCGCGACGAAATCGGGATCGAGCTCGAATCCGCCGGTCGACAGCCGGCGCAGGCGCAGCAGGGGAAAGCTGACGTAAGCGTCGCGTGGTTCCGATTCGCCAACCAGCCGCACGGTCGTTTTCAAATAGGCCAGCTCGGCGCGCGCGGCCTGGGTGAACAGGTCGGGCGTGTCGGCGTTGTGCTGGGCAAACCGCGCGGCGTTATTGGCCTGCGCGTCGGGCGCGAAATTGCCGCCGGATTGTTTGAAGGCGGGCAGGGCGGCGTAGAAGGTGATGCTCTGTTGTCCCTGGGCCAGTTCGGCCAGGTTGATTTCCGACGGCAGCGCGTCGTTGGCGGGGGAATTGATCATTTCCCCATCCTGGAAGGTCAGCGACAAGCCCGTGACGCGCAGGGTGCTGGACAGCAGCGCCTCGGTGTCGATCTCAAGCCGGCCCAGACCCCAGCCGTAGCACTGCGCCACTTTCATGCGTTCATGCAGGCGTTGCTCGTGGTAGTGGTCTTGCTGCTGGAAATGCTGCGGGCGCAGGAATAAGCCTTCGCCCCATAGGACCTTGCTGGTATTGCTCATCGTTTTCCTCCGTCCGCTGGGCAGCGCCGGCCGCCGCTGCCGCCACCTGGCGCCGGGTTGACGCGCGCATGGCAAAGCACATTTCAACGGACTATGGCTTGCCTCCTGTTGTCTTGCGTCAACTCATGTGAGTCCGTCAGGCAATAAATTCTTACACTTGGCACGGCAGTCAGTGCATCTCGTCAGGAGGCTGGACCATGGAAGAGTTGCTGCCCTACTACGAGCGGGAACTGGGATTTCTGCGCCGCTATTCGCGCGAGTTTTCCGAGCGCTACCCGAAGATCGCCGGCCGCCTGCTGATGGCCGGCGAGGTGTGCGAGGACCCGCACATCGAACGCATGATTGAATCGTTTGCGCTGCTCAACGCGCGGGTGTCGAAGCGGCTCGACGATGACTATCCGGAATTCACCGAGGCATTGTTCGAGGTCTTGTACCCGCACTATCTGCGGCCGTTTCCGTCGTGCTCGATTGCCAGCATGGATTACCGCGCGGCCGCTTCGCAGCTGACCACGGCCAGCGAGATTGCACGCGGCACCGAGTTCAGGACCCTTCATGTGCAGGGCGGCGAGTGCACCTTTCGCACCGCCTATCCGGTCATGATCGCGCCGCTCGCGCTCAGTGGGGCGCGCTACTCGCCGATTCTCAAGACGCCCGACGCCGTGATGGCGCCGGTCAGCGCCACTTCCAGTCTGAGCATCACGGTGGAGAGCACGGCCGGCGCGCTGGGGCTGCTGGGACTGGGCTCGCTGCGCGTGTTCATCGATGGCGAACCGTCATTTTGCGCGGCCTTGCGCGACGCCATGTTCATGCGTTCGGTAAAGACCTGGGCCGAGGCCGACCACAATGGCCGCTGGCATGCTTTGCCGGCCTCGCCAATTACCGCCGCCGGCTATGCCGATGACGAATCACTGTTGGACTTTTCCGCCCGCTCGCATCCGGCCTACCGCCTGCTGACGGAATATTTCTGCTTTCCAGAGAAGTTCAATTTTTTCGATATCGACCTGGCCGCGTTGTGCGCCGCCTTGCCTGCGGGTGCGCGCACGATCACGATCCACCTGGCGCTGGCCGGCACGCGCGCCGATTCGAACAATGGCCGCTTGCTGGAAACCTTGTCGACCAAGAACTTGCTGCTGGGCTGCACGCCGGTGGTCAATCTGTTTCAGCGGCGCGGCGAGCCGATCCGCCTGTCGCACACGTCGGAAAGTTATTCCGTGCTGGTCGACGCGCGCCGGCCATTCGCCTTCGAGGTCTACGCGATCGATTCGGTCAAGCTGGTCAAGCAGACCGCGCAGGGAGAATCGATCGTCGATTTCGCGCCGTTCTATTCCTTGCGGCACGGCCAGACGCCGGAGAAGAACGGCCATTACTGGGTGATGCGGCGCGACGACGTTGTCGGCCGCCACAGTCCCGGCCACGACACCGAGATTTCGATCGTCGATATCGATTTCGACCCGGTCGCGGCGCAGGCGGACACGCTGAGCATCGGCTTGACCTGCACCAATCGCGACTTGCCGGCCGCGCTCACCTACGGCTTGCCGGGCGGCGACCTGTTCCTGACGGGCGGGTCGAGCCTGGGAGCGGTGCGTTTCCTGCGCAAACCGACCTTGTCGCACCGTTTCCAGCGCGGGCGCGGCGCGCACTGGCGTCTGATTTCGCATTTGTCGCTCAACCACCTGTCGTTGTCGAACGGCGGACTGGAAGCGTTTCGCGAAATGCTCACCCTGTACGACTTGCCGCGTTCGCCGACCTCGCAGCGGCAGATCAGCGGTATCGAAGCGATCACCCATCATCCCGCCAACGCCTGGCTGCCCGGCAATCCGTTTCCCTGCCTGGTGCGCGGCGTCGAGGTGCGCCTGACGATCGACCAGGAAGCGTTCGTCGGCAGCGGCATTCACGCCTTCGCCCACATCGTCGAACGTTTCCTCGGGCTGTATGTGCACGCCAATAGTTTCACGCAGCTGGTCGTGCTGGCCAAGAAGAACGGAGAGGAGCTGTTGCGATGCAAACCACGAAGCGGCGATTTGAGCCTGGTGTAATCGCGCGGATTTTTGCCGAGCCGCACAGGTTCGAGTATTTCCAGGCGGTTCGCATGCTGGAGCTCTGGCTCAAGCGAAACGGCGCGCCGCATGAGAGTGCGGTGGCCAACTTTCTGCGCTTTCATAATTCGCTGTCGCTGGGGTTCCCTGCCAGCCAGATCGAATCGCTGACGGTCGAGCCGCGCCAGGAGAGCGGCGACATCGGCGCGCTCGGCGACGCTATCGCGCGCGGCGAGCTGCGCTACATTCGCCTGACGCCGGCCTTCATGGGCTTGCTGGGCATGAGCGGCAGCTTGCCGTCGCACTACACCGAACGCATCGCGGCGCACGTCGTGGCCGAGCGCGACGAGGGGCCGCGCGCCTTTCTCGACACGTTTTCCAACCGCGCCCTCGCATTGTTTTATGAGGCATGGCGCAAGTACCGGCTCGAACTCAAATACGAGCTTGGCGGCAATGATGCCTTTCTGCCCTTGCTGCTGTCGCTGGCCGGGGTGGGCCACAAGTCGCTGCAGCAGCGCCTGCACAATGGCGATGATGGTTTGCTCGACGAGTCGCTCGGTTATTACTGCGGGGTGCTGTTGCGGCGGCCCATCTCGGCCGGCGCGATCGCCCGCGTGATGAGCGAGTATTTCGGCGTGCGGGTCGCGGTGGAGCAATTTGTCGGCAACTGGTATGCATTGCCGGCGGCCCAGCAGACCATTCTCGGCGACGCGAACGCCGTGCTTGGCGCGAGCGCGGTGGTGGGCGAGCGCGCCTGGCAGCGCGACCTGCGCATGCGGCTGACGGTGGGGCCGCTGGCGCGCGCGAGTTTCGTCGCGTTTCTGCCCGGCGGCAAGGCGTCGACCGTGCTGGCCAAGCTGCTCACCATGTTCACCGGACTGACGCTGGAATACGAGATCGAGCTGGTGTTGTTGGCGAGCGAGGTGCGCGGTATCCGCCTCGATTCCACGCGCGAAGGCGGGCGCCTCGGCTGGGACAGTTTTCTCCTCGCGGGCGAGGCCGAGGCCGACCGGCGCGACGTGCGCTACGACATCGGCGCCGCTACGACGCCGCGCTCCTGACCACCATTGCCGCGCGCTGGAAGGGATCGAGATTGCTAACCCACAGCACCGGTCCACCCAGCACCACAGTGGCGTGTTGGGCCAGCACCAGCGCGGCAAGCTGACCGACCTGGCCATTGTTGCCGCAGATCGCGCCCAGCCGTACGGCGTGGGTGGCTTGTTCAAGATGCGGCAGCACGGTGCCCGCCACCGACAGCAGTTCCACGCTGCGGCTGGGACGCGCATCGGTGTCGGCGCACAGCATGGCGACGCTGGCCGCGTCAAGCTGACTGCCGTCGAGCGCCTGATGCACAAGTTGCTGCAGCAGGGTATGGGTGACGGCGCCGCGATCGGCTGATTCAGGCCGCAGGCTGGTGGCCAGGCCGTGAAGCGTGACCGTGTTGCCCATCAAACGGGCTTGCTCCGCGTCACCGAGCAACAGGCCGGCGGCGCCTTCGCCGGGAATTTGTCCGCGCGCATTGCTCGCTGTGTGGAGCAGTTTCTGGTCTTCCCATG
Organism: Massilia sp.; assembly: GCA_039927975.1. Taxonomy (GTDB): domain Bacteria; phylum Pseudomonadota; class Gammaproteobacteria; order Burkholderiales; family Burkholderiaceae_D; genus JBDSTZ01. The sequence continues at coordinate 8,564 of JBDSTZ010000501.1, forward strand.
CAACGACGGTGGCTTCATCGAGATGCGATTCGCAGGCGAACAGCAGACGCAGGGATGGAGCCGGGTTACTTGCGCCGAGCGCTTCGAGCAGCGACATCGGCGCGCCGGCACGCAAGCGTTGCGCGGGCCAACCTTGTTGCGCCACCCTGTGCAGCAGCCAATCCTGCACGGCTTCGCGCTGGGCGGCATCCCATCCGGGCGATAAGGACAACTGCAGTTCCAGCATTGGCAGCGGGTGCTGGGTGCGCTGGTCTTCGGCGCTGTCCATGAATCCCGCCAGCAATGGATGCTGAGTGGCATGGAAGCCAAGTTCGGCCACCACAGGGTCGGCGATGGCCAGCGCGCGCCATTGCGCATCGGTGAACTCCAGCTCGGCCAGGCCACGCTGCGCCAGCCAGGGTGTCATCAGTTCGCGCTGGGCGTCGGCATCGACCTCGTCGATGCGACCGCAGGTGACGGGAAAGCCGTCCTGGTCTTTTAATAGCTTGTCCAGCGCGCAATGCGCTGTGTTGCTGGCGATTGCTTCCGCCAGCGCCGCGGCGGTGTCGCCATGCGGCACGCGCAGGGCGCCGGCGATCAAGGTGGGCATGACGTGGGGCGGCGCCGGGGCCGGCACGGCCGGGGTTGCAGCTGGCGCGATGGCAGGGGCGGTCCTGGTCATCGATTGCCTGGCCAGCCAGCACGCCAGCAGGATCGCCATGGGCAAGGCCAGCAGCAACTGTCCCAGGTCGAGCGCGGACGGCGTGCGTCCGGCCGCGCGCCAGAACAGCAGGGCGCCACTCCAGCAGGCGGCAAACACCACCACCGCGATCAGCGTGGGGCCGGTCCAGGAGCGCGATGCGGCGGCGCTCACAGCAGATCCGTGGTCGCTTGCTGGCTGGCGATCAGGGCGGCGCCGCAACTGCTCTTGTCGCCCTGGCGCGCGACCGGCTTGCCGTCGACAATCAAGCTGGCGTCGCCGCTGACGATGGGGTTGCTGCCGTGGCCGGGCAGCGGGCAGGATACCTTGTCGCCCATGCGCGCCACGCCGATCCCGCCGCTGGTGGTGTGGGTGGACGCTTCGATCACGGCGCCGCCGTGGCTTGTCTTGTCGCCCAATCGAATGACCGGTCCAGGCATATGCACTCCTTGTCGTGTTGGCGCCGGCTGGCGCGTGCAAAACACGAGCTTAGTGCAGGGGCTTCCGCGATAACTTGTCGCACAGCAATGGCGACTTAGATCAGGGCGGTCAGCCTTTTCAGTTCCGCCAGGAAGCGTTCACTGGCGAGCACCGGCGACCACGGTTCCCACGCGGTGCCGCCATACACCGCCAGCAGCGGGTCTTCGCGCAGCGGCGGCACGCGGATTTTCAGCGTGCTCAACACTTCCCGGGCGGACCAGCCCACCACATGCACCGCCTCGCTGGCGGCGGCCTGGCGGTCGGCGCGCTTGTGCAGCGCGTGCTCGCGCGCCGTCCATTGCGGAATGCCGTAGCGCAGGAAGACCGCGCTTTCGAGCCGAGTGCTGAGGTCGCGAAAGCGCTCGCCGAGGAAGGGCTTGAGCACCGAAATGCAGTCGAAACCGAGCAAACCTTCCTCGGCGTCGTGCAGCAGTTCGCGCAGTTCGGCCAACGGCGACAAACCGTGTGGCGCGGCGGCGCGCCGCATCAGCATGACGCTGATCGAATGCTGGGCCACCGACAGCGGCAGCGGCCAGGCCGAGTGGCCGCCCCAGCGATAGGTGCGGGCCAGGCCGAGCGCGAGGTCGGCGTCTTCCCAGTCGAACGGGGTGGGGTCGAGCAGGTCAAGCCGTTTTCCGGATGGCATGCGGACCCAGGCGCGTTGGGAGCTGTCCATCAGCGCGGGCCTCGGGGAATGGTGCGAGTTACGAGAGTCATTGCGTGATTTTACACATTGGCGCAGGCGGGCAGGGTGCGCGATTGAAGCGGCGAGGTTCGCCACCGATTCAAGTCAGTGCCGCCTTCTGCGGTATGAAAATGCGTCTTGTAAAAAAATAAAAACGGCTGACGGTTCATGACAATTAGCTCAATATATAATTAAGTGCAATTCTTGCTTGTAAATCAGATGAGTGAAAACCGGGAGCGGCTAATAACGCGGTTTTGTGACATCAATCGCGCGCAAGTCATTGAAAACAAGCCCGTCATTGGCCAGAAAGTGAATTAACCGGTGTTTGCCGTGGTTTTACTCTCGCAGTATAAAAGATGTCTTTATTGAAGTTGCCATCGCTGCTCGCCGCTATACTTGGCGCCGGTATTTTCTCCGCGCAGGCCGCCAATATGGCCGAACCGCCAGCGTGCGCGCGAATCGACCAGCCGCATCAATCCGCAGCGCAGGACGAGGGTTCATTTTCCTGGAGCGCCCAGGGCGATTCAGTCGACATCGCGCCAAGAGCGGGCTACAAAATCGCGCTGTGGGGCGACAGCCTGACGTCGGCCAGAAATTTTGTCGATGCCGCGCTCGGCGCGTATGGTATTGAACCGGCCAAAGTCGCGCCGTCGTTCATTCAGGCCGCTATCGGCGTTACGGGAATTAGCCTGCCATTAAAAGCCAGTTGCGCCAGCAAAGGTTGGCGAGTCGCCTACGCCTACAAGGAAAAGCACGCCGTGCCGGGATTCTCGAAAGGCATGGTGCGCATGAGTTCGGATAATCCGGGCGAGTTATTTGTGCTCGATTTCAGATCGCCGCAGCCATCGACCCGCGTCGATCAATTAAACATCGTGTACGAAAAGGCCAGGCCGGACGGCTCGCTGCTGCTCGCGGTCTCGGTCGATGGCGGCGAAGAGCGCTTTATTTCCCTCAGCCGCAGTGCAGACACCGGATTGCGCATCCACCCCGACGCGCCCATGTCGACGCTCCGGGTGCGCCTCGTTTCCGGACAGATCACCGTGCATGGCTTTGAACCCGTTTATCACGACGCCCCCGCCGTCCTGCTCGACACGCTCAGCGTGCCCAGCGGCCTTTTACGCAGCTGGTCCAATACCGACCCACGATACTTTCCAAACGGCGCCGATGGCGGCGGCGATTACCAGTTGATTCTCGTCCAGTACGGCACCAATGAAGGCGCCAGCCCGAATTTCGATCTGAATAACTACGTCGATTATCTGAGGACGAATTTGCGCCGGCTGCGCGCATTTTATCCGGGCGGGCAATGCATCTTGATCGGCCCGCCGGACCGGGGGGCGACAGGCAATGGCGGATGGTCCGGCCCGCTGAAATTCTCGTACGTGCATCAGCAAATAGCGCAGGCGCAGAAACAGGTCGGTCTCGAATATCACTGCGGGTTCTGGGACTGGCAAGCCGCGATGGGCGGACCTGGCACCGCCGCACAATGGGCAAGAATGAATCCGCCGCACATGCAGCCCGACCTGACGCATTTGACGGCCCAAGGCTATGACATCAGCGGGCGCCTGTTCGCCGCCGCGTTCCCGCTCAACCGACACTAACACCTGACACCTTCATGTCGCACTCTTCTGACAATAGAAAAAGCGGACGAATCCTCGAACTCGACGGCCTGCGCGCGCTCGCCGTCATTCCGGTCATTCTGTATCACTGCGAGCTATCCGGGATATTTAACGCCGGCCTGTTCGGGGTCGACTTGTTTTTCACGATTTCCGGTTTCGTCATTACCGGGCTCCT
>JBDSTZ010000502.1:0-1856 GCA_039927975.1 Massilia sp.
TATGTACCTGATGACGGCGGCCCATCCGACCCTGCCGATTCCTTCGTACGCGCGGATCACCAGTCTGGAAAGCGGCAAGCAGGTGGTGGTGCGGATCAATGACCGCGGGCCCTTCCACGCCAGCCGCGTCATCGACGTCTCGTACACCGCCGCGCTCAAGCTTGGCTTGCTGGGCAAGGGCAGCCACGAGGTCGAGGTCGAGCGCCTGCTGCCGGACGATCCGGCCAGGCTGGCCACGCGGCGCCGTAACGCGCCGCTGGCAAGCGAGCCGCAGGTCGCTGCGTTGCCTGTCGTGCCGGCGACGTTTGATGGCGTCGCCCAGGTGTCGACGGCGCCGATCGAATCGTCGGCGCCGCAGTCGCCGTCGTCAAGCGCGCTGCAGCCGGCCTCTTTCGTGCAGGCAGCGGCGGCCACGCCACCAGCCACGGTGGCCGGGTTCTACCTGCAATTGGGGGCCTTCAGTCAGGCCGACAAGGCCGAGGGCATGCGCGCGAAGCTGACGCAAAGCGGTGTGCTGGGCGCGGCGCTCGACGTGGTGCAGGGCGGGGCGCTGCACCGCCTGTTCTGCGGACCGTTCGCCAGCCGCGCCGAGGCACTGCAGGCCGCCAGGTCGGTGCCGGCCTCGATGGGTCTCAAGCCAATGGTGGTCCGGCGCGACTGATCAGCTCTGGTCGGCTTTCGCGCAGGCGCGCGTTTCGGGCGAGGCGAAGCTGCCGGCGATGTCGTCGACGCTGGTGCGCAGCGCGCCGTCGACGCTGCGGAACTGGTACGCGAGCTTGCTGGCGGCGCCGCCGCGCGTGCCGATGCGGGCGCTTTGCACGCCTTGCTTGACCAGCGCCGCCAGCAGGGTCTGGGCCGCCGCTTCCGACTTGAACACGCCGAGCGAAATGGCCCACTTCATTGCACCGCCGTCCGACATGATGAAGTAATCGGTGACGCCGCGCGCCTTCAATTCGCCCGCCTTGCGCTCGGCCGCCTCCTTGCTGCCGAGTGAGGGTATGTAGACGATATGGCCGCTGGCCTCGGCGCCGGCCAGGGTTACGCGCTGCATGCGTTCGCCGAGCGCGAGCGGCGCCAGGCGCGCTTCGAAGCGGCGCGCTTCGGCGGCGCTGAAATTGCCGACCTCGAAGCAGGCCGCCGCCGGCGTGACAGCGGCCGCCACGCTGGCGGCGGCGCTGCTGGTCACGCTGGCGCTGGCGACGAGCCTGAGTTTGTCGGCGTTGAGCTGGTTCTTCATGCGCTGCGGTTCATGCTCGGCGCCGGCCACGCTGCCCAGGTAGCCCTGGCCGTAAGCGAACAATATGGCGTTGGCCGCCAGCAGTGCCCAGAAAATAAACTTCAACACATTAAGCCCTTGTGGTTGCGGCCGCGTGCAGGCCGATCAGAACGATATTATCGACCATCCGGTGCGGCGCCGTCAGGGCCGGGGCGATGAAGCGCGCCGCGCCGCCCGACAGGATGCACAGGCCAGCCTGGTGCAGGCGGAAGGCGCGTTCGATTGCGCCGGCCTGGGCCGACAGGCAGCCCGACACGATGGCGTCGCCAGTATTGTCGGCAAAGACCGGCGGCAGCGCGTCGCTGGCCGCCACGTGCGGCAACTGCGCGGTGTTGTGGGCCAGCGAACTGGCCATCAGGGCCAGCCCTGGCAGGATCATGCCGCCGACGAAGCGGCCGTCGGCGCTGAGCGCATCGATGGTAGTGGCGGTGCCGCAGGTGGCCACCACCAGCGCCTGGTCGGGCGCCAGTGCGCGCGCGCCGATGGCGGCGGCGAAGCGGTCGGCGCCGAGTTTGGCCGGATCGCGGTAGCCGTTGCGCAGGCCGCCCAGCGTCTCCTGCGCGGCGAACCAGGTGATGTC
>JBDSTZ010000503.1:0-3171 GCA_039927975.1 Massilia sp.
GACGGGCCGCGCAGACCGGCGAGTTGCTGGCCGCCTTCGAACGGGTCGCCACCGGCGGCGCGCCGGAACTGGTGCTGGTGGCCGGTTACGCCGGCATCGGCAAGTCCTCGCTGGTGGGCGAACTGCACAAGGTGCTGGTGCCGCGCCACGCCCTGTTCGCCAGCGGCAAATTCGACCAGTACCGGCGCGACATCCCTTACGCCACGCTGAGCCAGGCCTGCCGGGCGCTGGTGCGACAGCTGCTGGGGCAAAGCGAAGCCGAGGTGGCGCGCTGGCGCGCGGAACTGCGGGCGGCGCTGGGCGTGAACGGGCAGCTGGTGGTCAAACTGGTGCCCGAACTTGAACTGCTGATCGGCCCCCAGCCGGCGGTGCAGGAGTTGCCGCAGCAGGACGCCCACCAGCGCTTCCAGAGCGTGGTGCTGCGTTTCCTGGGCGTGTTCGCCCAAGCCGCCCATCCGCTGGTGCTTTTCCTCGACGACCTGCAATGGCTCGACAGCGCGACCCTGGAACTGTTCGAGCAGCTGGTGACCCGGCCCGAGCTGGACTACCTGCTGCTGATCGGCGCTTACCGCGACAAGGAGGTCGACGCGCTGCATCCTTTGACGCGCACGCTCGAGGCGATGCGCCGCGCGCAGCGGGTGGCGCGCCACGACATCGTGCTCGCGCCGCTGGCGCAGGGCGACGTCGCGCAACTGCTGGCCGACACCCTGCACAGCGCGCCCGCGACGGTCGCGCCGCTGGCCGCGCTGGTGCAGGCGAAAACCGACGGCAATCCGTTTTTCACCATCCAGTTCATCGCCGCGCTGGCCGACGAGGGCTTGCTGGCCTTCGATCCGGCCGGCGCCCGCTGGCGCTGGGATCTCGCGCGCATCCGCGCCAAGGGCTACACCGACAACGTGGCCGACCTGATGCTTGGCAAGCTGCACCGCCTGGCGCCGGACGCCCAGACGCTGTTGACCCTGCTCGCCTGCCTCGGCAGCAAGGCCTCGACCGCCGACCTGAGCCTGCTGCACCAGGCCGCCCCGGCGACGATCCACGCGGCGCTGGCCGAGGCGGTGCGCGCCGGCTGCGTGTTGCGCGCCGATGACAGTTACGTGTTCCTGCACGACCGCGTGCGCGAAGCCGCCTATGCGCTGATGGACGCCGACGCGCGCGCCGTGCAGCACTTGCGCATCGGCCGCCTGCTGGCCGCGCGCACCTCGCCGAGTGACATTGAACAGCACATTTTCGAGATCGCCAACCAGTTCAACCGCGGCGCCGCGCTGATCGATTCGGACGAGGAGCGCGCGCGCCTGGCCGCCCTCAACCTGGCGGCCGGCTGGCGCGCCCAGGACGCCACCGCCTACGCCGCGGCGCTCGGTTACCTGGCGGCCGGCTGCGCCCTGCTCGGGGCCGACAGCTGGGAGCAGCGCCACCCCTTGCGCTTCGCGCTCGAGCTGCATCTGGCCGAGTGCGAATACATGACCGGGGCGCTGGGCTCGGCCGAGCGGCGCCTGGCGCTGCTGGGCGAACGCGCGACCCGGCGCGCCGACCTGGCCGCCGTCACCTGCGCCCGCGTCAACCTGTTCACCACGATGGACCGCAGCGACCGCGCGGTCGAGGCCGGCCTGGACTATCTGCGCCGGGTCGGCATGCCGTGGACCGCGCATCCGGCCGCCGACGAGGTCGAGCGCGAGTTCGCGCGCATCTGGCAGCAGGTCGGCGAGCGCCCGATCGAGGCGCTGGTCGGGCTGCCGCTGATGCGCAATGCCGACGAGCAAGCCACCATCGACGTGCTCACCACCATCCTGCCGCCGGCCCTGTTCACCGACGAGAACCTGCTGGGCTTGGTGGTCGGCCGCATCGCCAATCTCAGCCTGGAGCACGGGCACAGCGACGGCTCCTGCCTCGGCTATTGCTGGCTCGGGATGTTCCTCGGCCCCCGTTTCGGCGATTACCAGGCCGGCTTCCGCTTCGCCAAACTGGGCCTGGAGCTGGTCGAGCAACAGGGCCTGGCGCGCTTCAAGGCCCGCGTGTATGTTCACTTCGGCAACGTGGTGTCGCCCTGGAGCGAGCCCTTCCACAGCGGGCGCGCCTGGGTGCGCCGCGCCTTCGAGGTGGCCAATGAACAGGGCGACCTGACTTTCGCGCTCTACAGCTGCAACCACCTGGTGAGCAATCTGCTGGCCAGCGGCGCGCCGCTCGACGAGATCGAGCGCGAGGCCGAGCACGGCCTGGGCCTGGCGCGCCGGGCCGGCTTCGGCATGGTCATGGACATCCTCAGCGTCCAGTAGCAGCTGATCCGCGCGCTGCGCGGCGCCACCAGCGAATTCGGCTCGCTGAGCGAGGTGGATTCGACGAGCGCGGCTTCGAGCGCCACCTGGCGGCCCATCCGCGCCGGGCGATCGCCGCCTGCTGGTACTGGATCCGCAAGCTGCAGGCGCGCTACCTGGCCGGCGACTACGGCGCCGCCGTCGCCGCCGCCGAGCAGGCCGAGCGCCTGCTGTGGACCTCGCCCTCGCACATCGAAGTGGCCGACTACCATTTTTACGCGGCGCTGGCGCGCGCCGCCCGGGTCGAACTGGCCGGCCGCGAGGAACGCGAGCGCCATCTGAGCGCGTTGGGCGCGCACCGCCGCCTGCTGGAGGAATGGCGCCGCAGCTGTCCCGAGAATTTCGCCACCCGCGCCGCCCTGGTCGGCGCCGAACTGGCCCGACTCGAGGGGCGCGAACTGGACGCCATGCGGCTCTACGAGGAGGCGGTGCGCAGCGCCGGCGCCAACGGCCTGGTCCACAACCAGGCGCTGGCGTACGAACGCGCCGCCGCCTTTTACCAGGCCCGCGGCTTCGAACTGGTGGCCGTCACCTATTTGCGCCAGGCGCACGAGAGCTATGCGCGCTGGGGCGCGGCCGGCAAGCTGCGCCAGCTCGAAGAGCGCCACGGGCAATTGCAGCGGCGCCAGGAAGCGCCGTCCGCCACCCCGCTGGCCCAGCTCGACATGTACGCCGTGGCCAAGGCCACCCAGGCCATTTCCGGCCGCATCGTGCTCGACGAACTGGTCGACACCCTGATGCGCATCGCGCTGGAAAACGCCGGCGCCCAGAGCGGCGCCCTGCTGCTGGTGCGCGACGGCGAGCTGGCGCTGGTGGCCGACGTCGCCGTCGCGCGGCAGGCGGTCGACGTGCGGCTGCG
>JBDSTZ010000504.1:0-3158 GCA_039927975.1 Massilia sp.
GCAAAAAGTGGACGATGCCGATCCGGGACTGGAAAGCCGCACTGAACCGCTTCGCCATCCAGTTTGAAGACCGGCTTCCGCAGACTTAAACGAAAACCCGTTTACACAGAATTCGGTACACCCCCAGCGCAGCCCCCGCCCGCGCAGCGCCCCATGTTTCAAGGTCATCGTTTCCATCATCTCGCGTACATGTTGCTGCTCGTCGGCGAGCGGCCGGGCGCTCCGTCTTGCTTTACGCCTGGTCGAGCGCGCTGCGAATGGTGGTCACGAAGGCCTGCACCGCCGCGACCGCGCCCTCTTTCGGCGAATTCTCGATCTCCTGGATGATGCGGCTGCCGATCACCACCGCGTCGGCCACTTTGGCCACCGCCTGCGCCGTGGCGCCGTCGCGGATGCCGAAACCGACCCCGATCGGCAGCTTGACGTGCTCGCGAATGGCCGCAACGCGGCGCGCGACGTCGTCGGTGTCGATGCTGCCGGCGCCGGTCACGCCCTTGAGCGAGACGTAATAGCTAAAGCCGCTGCCGACCTTGGCCACCTGGGCGATGCGCTCGGAAGTCGAGGTGGGCGCCAGCAGGAAGATCAGGTCGAGATCGGCGGCGCGCATGGCGGCGGCGAATTCCTCGCACTCTTCTGGCGGATAGTCGACCACGATGGCGCCGTCAGCGCCGGCGTCGCGCGCGGCGTCGATGAAGCCGGCCACGCCGATGCGCTCAATCGGATTGGCGTACCCCATCAGCACCACCGGGGTGCTGGTGTCGGTCTTGCGGAATTCGCGCACGTACGCGAACACGTCGCGCAAGCCGATGTTGAACTTGAGCGCGCGCTCGCACGCGCGCTGGATCACCGGGCCTTCGGCCATCGGATCGGAAAACGGCACGCCCAGTTCGAGGACGTTGGCGCCGCCGGCGACCATCGCGTGCATCAGCGGCACGGTCAGTTCGGGGGCCGGGTCGCCGGCGGTGATGAAGGTGACCAGGCCGGTCTTGTTGTGCGCTTTGAGCGCGGCGAAAGTAGCTGCGATTCTGGACATGATTATTCTCGTTATGGATGAGGGGAGTCGGAACACCGCGCCGGCCGCGTCAAGGTGACAACGCGGCCCAGGCGCCAGGCTTCGGTCAAAACGGGGATCAACTGAAATTGAGCCCCATCCGCTCCGCCACGGTATGCATGTCCTTGTCGCCGCGGCCGGACAGGTTCACCAGGATCAGCTGGTCCTTCGGCAGCGTCGGCGCCAGCTTGGCCGCGTAGGCGATCGCGTGCGACGATTCGAGCGCCGGGATGATGCCTTCGATATGGCAGCAATCGTGGAAGGCCTTGAGCGCCTCCTCGTCGGTGATCGAGACGTACTGCGCGCGCGCCGAATCCTTCAGCCAGGCGTGTTCCGGTCCAACGCCCGGATAATCCAGGCCGGCCGACACCGAATGGGTCTCGATGATCTGGCCATTTTCATCTTGCAGCAGGTAGGTGCGGTTGCCATGCAAAACGCCGGGAATGCCGGCCGTCAGCGAAGCCGAATGCTTGCCCGAGTCGAGCCCCTCGCCGGCCGCTTCGACCCCTACCAGCTTGACGTTTTTCTCGTCGATGTAGGGGTAGAAGATGCCCATCGCGTTGGAGCCGCCGCCGATGCAGGCGACCACGTAGTCCGGCTGGCGGCCGGCCAGTTCGGGCATCTGCACCAGGCACTCCTCGCCGATGACCGACTGGAAGTCGCGCACCATCATCGGATACGGGTGCGGTCCCGCCACTGTGCCGATGATGTAGAAGGTGTTTTCGATGTTGGTGACCCAGTCGCGCATGGCTTCGTTGAGCGCGTCCTTGAGCGTCTTGGAGCCCGATTCGACCGGCACCACGGTGGCGCCCAAGAGCTTCATGCGGTAGACGTTCTGGGCCTGGCGCTTGACGTCCTCGCTGCCCATGTAGACCACGCATTCGAGGCCGAAGCGGGCGCAGATGGTGGCGGTGGCCACGCCATGCTGGCCGGCGCCGGTTTCGGCGATGATGCGCGGCTTACCCATGCGCTTGGCCAGCAGTGCCTGGCCGATCACGTTGTTGATCTTGTGGGCGCCGGTGTGGTTGAGGTCTTCGCGCTTGAAGAAGATCTGCGCCCCGCCCTGCTGCTCGGACCAGCGGCGCGCGTGGTAGATCGGCGAGGGACGCCCGACGAAGTGCTTGAGCTCATAGCGGAATTCGTCGAGGAACTCGGGATCCTTGCTGTAGCGGGCGTAGGCTTCATTCAGCTCGGCCAGCGCGTGGCTGAGCGTTTCGGCGACAAACGAGCCGCCATACACGCCAAAGTGGCCGCGGGCGTCGGGGAACTGGTAATCGGTGGTGTGGAACAGGGGCGCGGCTGGGGCGCGTTCAGGTGCGTCTTTCATGGGGGGCTTCGCTTTCAATAATGGCATCTGCGGCCCGCACCGCCTCGGTGAAGGCGGCGATTTTGCGGGCATCCTTGATCCCCTTGTCCTGCTCGACACCACTGCTGATGTCGACGGCGTAGGGGCGAACTCGTACCACCGCGTCAGTCGCGTTGTGTACGCTCAAGCCACCACTTAAAACGACCCGAGGCGCGAGTTCTTTTGGAATGAGAGACCAATCAAAAACCTTTCCTGCGCCTCCGTAGGCGTCCACGAAAGTGTCGAGCAGAAGACCCGAGAACAGTGGACTGGCGGCGCGGTAGTGCTGTTCGCATTCTAGCAAATCGGCGCCGCTTGTGTCGGTTTTGACCCGGAAAGCGCGCACGTAAGGGCGGTTCACGGCGCCGGCCAGCTCGGCGCAGCGCTCGGCCGTTTCGTCGCCGTGGAATTGCAGCAGCGCGAACGGCGCGGCCTTGAGCGCCGCCGCGACCTCCTCCAGCGAGGGGTTGACGAACAACGCGACGGTGCTGACGAAGGGCGGCAGCGCAGCGATCAGGGCGCCTGCCTGCGCCGGCGTGACGTAGCGTGGGCTCTTCGGGTAGAACACGAAACCGAGCGCATCGGCCCCGCTGCGCACGGCGGCGTCGATATCCTGGGCGCGGGTCAGGCCGCAAATCTTGATGCGTGTGCGTGGCATGGGACTCTGTATGACTGTTCTGTTAAGGCTCAGCCGAACCACGGCAGCGGACTGGCCGCGTCCTGCGGCAGCTGCCATTTCGGGTCGTACTCTATTTTAGCCAA
>JBDSTZ010000505.1:0-33050 GCA_039927975.1 Massilia sp.
GGTGGCGGCGTAAAAGCGCCACTGCGGCGCGGCGTCCTGGCCGCCGATGCCGCAGGTCACCGCTTTCACGCTGTCGCTATCACTACTCTTGGTATCGATAGTAAACGAAATCCGGGTCAGGTCGCTACCGATGCCTTCGCCGGTCGCCTTGGCATACGCTTCCTTGAGCGTCCACAGCGTGAAAAACCCGCGCTGCCGCTCATCCGCGTCCAGCCCGGCCAGGTGGCCAATTTCGGACGGCGACAGCATCATGCGGGCGATGCCGTCGAGGTCGCGCACCGGCCGCCCGCCCTCGATGTCGATGCCGCAGTCTCGGTCCTGCGACAGCACGCAGCCGACCTGGCCGCGGGTATGGGTCAGGTTGACCCGGAGTCGCTGAAAAGGCGGCGGCAGCAGCGCTTCCGGCTTGCCGTTCGGGCCGCGCGTGAACGCGATGGCGGCCGGTGAGAGACCGGTGTAGCGCGCCAGGGTCAGGCGCAGCAGCGCGTGCGCCGCCAAATAGAGCTGGCGGTCGGCGTCGAAGTGATAGCGGTGATAACGTTCGCGTTCGTCGGCGCTCAGCAGGCCGTAGTAGCGCGCCGCCAGCAGTTCCAGGCTTGGCCCGGCAGGGTCGGCAAGCCAGACATGCAGCGCGTCGTCGGGCAGATGCAGGGGCGCGAGGTCGACAGCGTGCGTGGTCAAGTAAGATCCATTCGGCGGCCAGTGAAATATTGATCGATCAGCTATTCAGAACGATTATAGCGAAGCGCGCGCCATCCTGTGCGGCGGCCCCTGCGCCGCCTGGCGTTCGCCTGGAGGCCGATAAATAAATGCTAACATCGCCTCCCGGCGCGGCCATCGTGGCGCGCGCCGCTTTCAAGGAGACGGGAATGATCGATCATACGGGTGTCGTTGTCAGCGACTTCGGCAAGAGCTGCCGCTTCTACGCGCAGGCGCTGGCGCCATTGGGCATCAGCCAGCTGGCGATGATTCCGGCCGCTGTCACCGGATCGGTCGACGTCGCCGGCTTCGGTCAGCCGCCCAAGCCGGAATTCTGGATCCACGAAGGGCAGCCGAACGTGCCGCCGGTGCACGTCGCGTTCCGGGTCGAGAGCCGTGCCGAGGTCGACGCCTTTTACGCCGCCGCGCTGGCGGCCGGCGGCACCGACAACGGCAAGCCGGGCGAACGCGCGCATTACCATCCCGGTTATTACGGCGCCTTTGTGCGCGACCCCGACGGCCACAATATTGAAGCCGTCTGCCACCACTGAGCAGGACTCAGCGCACCTCGAGCATGATCTTGCCGACGTGGGTGCTGCTTTCCATCAGCGCGTGCGCGGCGGCGGCGTCGGCCAGCGCGAAGCTGCGGTGGATCACCGGCTTGATGGCGCCCGCTTCGAGCAGCGGCCAGACCTGCTCGCGCAGGCTGGCGGCGATGGCGGCCTTGAAGGCGAGCGGACGCGGACGCAGGGTGGAACCGGTCAGCGTGAGGCGCCGCATCAGGATCTGCCCGAGCGGCACCGTGGCCTTGGCGCCGCCGAGCAGGGCGATCATGACCAGCCGGCCATCGTCGGCCAGGCAGGCGATTTCGCGCGGGATGTAGTCGCCGCCGACCATGTCGAGAATCACGTCGACCCCCTTGCCGGCGGTGGCGTCCTTGACCACCTCGACGAAATCCTCGGTCTTGTAATTGATGGCGCGCTCGGCGCCCAGCGCCTCGCAGGCGCGGCACTTCTCGTCCGAACCGGCGGTGGCGAACACGCGGTGGCCGCGCGCCCTGGCCAGCTGGATGGCGGTCACGCCGATGCCGCTCGAACCGCCTTGCACCAGCAGGGTCTCGGACGGCGCCAGCGCGGCGCGGTCGAATACATTGCTCCACACGGTGAACAGGGTTTCAGGCAGCGAGGCCGCCTGCAAGGCGCTCCAGCCGGCCGGCACCGGCAGGCACAGGGCCAGCGCGGCGCTGCAGTATTCCGCGTAGCCGCCGCCCTGCACCAGCGCGCACACCATGTCACCCAGCGCGAAAGCACTGCCGTGCAGGTCGCCGCCGACGATCTCGCCGGCGATCTCCAGCCCCGGCAGGTCCGATGCACCGGGCGGCACCGGATAGTGGCCGGTGCGCTGCAAAACGTCGGGACGGTTCACGCCGGCCGCGTGCACCTTGATGAGCACATGGCCTGGTTCCGGCGTCGGCACCGGCCGTTCGCACAGTCGCAGCACATCCGGCGGACCCGGTTGGGTAATTTCAATTGCGCGCATGGCGAGGTCTCCTGTTGGGCGTGAACCGGGCGGTGTGTCGACACCGCTCAAAACCCGTAGCATACCGCGCGTGGCGGTTGACCGCCTATGGTCCGGAAGGTATCGTATATGGAGTCGATCACCTTCGATCGCGCCTATTCAAAAACACATGCAGACTATCATTCCGATCAATGTTGAGGGCGCCAGCCGCAAGCGCAAACGCGAGGCGCCGAAGGGCCGCCGGGTCGATCCGGCCGCGCTGGCCGACGTGCAGGCGCTGCTGGGCGACGCATCGCGCCAGGCCGATCTGCTGATCGAACATCTGCACAAGATCCAGGACCGTTTCGGTTGCCTGTCGGCGCCGCACCTGGCAGCGCTGGCGCACGAGATGAAGCTGGCGCAGGCCGAGGTGTACGAGGTGGCGACCTTCTATCACCACTTCGACGTCGTCAAGGAAGACGAGGCCGCGCCGCCGGCATTGACGGTGCGGGTGTGCGAAGGCCTGTCGTGCGAAATGGCCGGCGCGCGCGATTTGCTGGCGAGGCTGCCGGCGCTGCTGGGGCGCGAGGTGAGGGTGCTGGCGGCGCCCTGCGTGGGCCGCTGCGAACAGGCGCCGGCCGTGGTGGTCGGGCAGCACCCGCTGGCGCACGCCGGCTGCGAGAGTGTGCTTGCGGCGGTCACTGCCGGCGAAACCCGCCACCGGCCCGACGGTTTCATCGACTACGACGCCTACCGCGCCGATGGCGGCTACACGCTGCTGGCCGACTGCGCGAGCGGCGCGCGGGAAGCCGACGCGGTGATCGCGACGATGGAAGACGCCGGCCTGCGCGGCCTTGGCGGCGCCGGTTTTCCGGCCGGGCGCAAGTGGCGCATCGTGCGCGCCGAAGCCGGCCCGCGCCTGATGGCGATTAACATCGACGAGGGCGAACCGGGCACCTTCAAGGACCGCTACTACCTCGAACGCGATCCACACCGCTTCCTCGAAGGCGCGCTGATCGCCGCCTGGGCGGTCGGCATCGCCACCATCTACATCTACCTGCGCGACGAATACCACGGCTGCCGCGCGCTGCTCGAGGCCGAGCTGGCGCGCCTGCGCGCCGACCCGCCGATGCCGGATATGCCAACGCTGATCCTGCGGCGCGGCGCCGGCGCCTACATCTGCGGCGAGGAATCGGCGATGATCGAATCGATCGAAGGCAAGCGTGGCATGCCGCGCCTGCGTCCGCCGTTTGTGGCGCAGGTCGGCCTGTTCGGCCGGCCCACGCTCGAACACAACTTCGAAACCCTGTACTGGGTGCGTGCCATCGTCGAGCAGGGCGCGGCCTGGTTCATCGGGCATGGCCGCAACGGCCGCAAGGGTCTGCGTTCGTTCTCGGTGTCGGGCCGGGTACGCGAGCCGGGCGTGAAGCTGGCGCCGGCCGGCATCACCATCGCCGAGCTGATCGCCGAATACTGCGGCGGCATGCAGGACGGCCATCGCTTCTACGCCTACCTGCCGGGCGGCGCCTCGGGCGGCATCTTGCCCGCGTCGATGGACAGTATTCCGCTCGACTTCGACACCTTGCAGCCCTACGGCTGCTTCATCGGCTCGGCCGCGGTGGTGGTGCTGTCGGACCACGACAGCGCGGTCGCGGCGGCGCGCAACACCATGCATTTTTTCCGCCACGAGTCGTGCGGACAGTGCACGCCGTGCCGGGTCGGCACCGCCAAGGCGGCCGCGCTGATCGACCAGCCGCGCTGGGACATTGCGCTGCTGGCCGAGCTGTCGCAGGTGATGCGCGACGCCTCGATCTGCGGCCTGGGCCAGGCGGCGCCGAATCCGGTCGACTGCGTCGTCAAGTATTTTGCGCACGAACTGGAGTGACGATGAACGCCATAACACGCCAGCAGATTGCGCCAGCCGACGGCGCCGCCATCAGGTTTGACCTCAATGGCCGCAGCGTCAGCGCGCGCGCCGGCGAAACCATCATCGAAGTGGCTGACCGCGAGGGCGTCGAAATTCCCCGCCTGTGCTACAAACCGGGCCTCGACACCGCCGGCAACTGCCGCGCATGCATGGTGGAGATCGACGGCGAGCGGGTGCTGGCGCCGTCGTGCTGCCGTTTTCCGATCGAGGGCATGAAGGTCGACACCGCCAGTGCGCGCGCGCTGGCGGCGCAGAAGATGGTGCTCGAACTGCTGCAGTCCGACATGCCCGAAACAGTCTTCACGCGGCATAACGAAGTCGATCAATGGGCCGCCAGGCTGGCGCTCGGCAAGCCGCGCTTCGCGCCGCGCGCGCCTGTCGCGGCCGACCTGTCGCACGCGGCGATCAGCGTCAACCTCGACGCCTGCATCCAGTGCACGCGCTGCGTGCGCGCCTGCCGCGACGAGCAGATGAACGACGTGATCGGCATGGCGCTGCGCGGCGACGCCAGCAAGATCGTGTTCGACATGGACGACCCGATGGGCGCCTCGACCTGCGTGGCCTGCGGCGAATGTGTGCAGGCTTGCCCGACCGGCGCCTTGACGCCGGCGCGCGAGGCAGCGCTGGCGGTCCCCGACAAGCAGGTGGCGTCGGTGTGCCCGTATTGCGGGGTCGGCTGCCAGCTGACCTACAACGTCAAGGACAACAAGATACTGCACGTGCAAGGCCGCGACGGCCCGGCCAATCACGCGCGCTTGTGCGTGAAGGGCCGCTACGGCTTCGACTACGCGCACCATCCGCAGCGCCTGACCGTGCCGCTGATCCGCCGCGCCGACGCGCCCAAGCGGGCCGACGCGCTGCCCGATCCCGCGCAGGCAATGGCCTTGTTTCGCGAAGCGAGCTGGGAGGAGGCGCTGGCGCTGGCAGGCGGTAGCCTGGCGGCCATCCGCGACAGCCATGGCAAGAAGTCGCTGGCCGGCTTCGGTTCGGCCAAGGGCAGCAACGAGGAAGCCTATCTGTTCCAGAAGCTGGTGCGCACCGGCTTTGGCAGCAACAACGTCGACCACTGCACGCGCCTGTGCCACGCCTCGTCGGTGGTGGCGCTGCTTGAAGGAATAGGTTCGGGCGCGGTGTCGAACCCGGTGATGGACGTGATGAAGGCCGAGGTGGTGATCGTGATCGGCGCCAACCCGACCGTCAACCATCCGGTGGCCGCCACCTGGATCAAGAACGCGGTGGCCAATGGCACCAAGCTGGTGGTGTGCGATCCGCGCCGCTCCGAGCTGGCGCGCCTGTCGCACCGCTTCCTGCAGTTCAAGCCCGACACCGACGTCGCCATGCTCAACGCGATGATGCACGTGATCGTCCACGAGAACCTGGTCGACCAGGCCTTCATCGACAGCCGCACCATCGGTTACGAAGCGCTCAGGCAGAACGTGGAAGGCTACAGCCCCGAACTGATGGCGCCGATCTGCGGCATCGACGCCGACACCCTGCGCTACACGGCGCGCCTGTACGCGACATCGAAAGCGTCGATGATTCTGTGGGGGATGGGCGTGTCGCAGCACGTGCA
This sequence comes from Massilia sp., assembly GCA_039927975.1. Classification (GTDB taxonomy): domain Bacteria; phylum Pseudomonadota; class Gammaproteobacteria; order Burkholderiales; family Burkholderiaceae_D; genus JBDSTZ01. The sequence continues at coordinate 5,697 of JBDSTZ010000505.1, forward strand.
CGGCACCGACAACGCGCGCTGCCTGATCGCGCTGGCGCTGATGACGGGGCAAATCGGCCGGGCCGGCACCGGCCTGCATCCGCTGCGCGGGCAGAACAATGTGCAGGGCGCGTCCGACGCCGGGCTGATTCCAATGATGTATCCCGACTACCAGCGCGTGACCGACGCCGCCGCGCGCGCGCGTTTCGAGGCCGCGTGGCAGCTGGCGCCAGGCACGCTGGATGCCGAGCCGGGGCTGACGGTGGTCGAGGTCATGCACGCGATCAAACAGGGCGGCGTGCGCGGCATGTACATCATGGGCGAGAATCCGGCCATGTCCGACCCCGACGTGAACCACGCGCGCGAGGCGCTCGCCGCGCTCGATCACCTGGTGGTGCAGGACATCTTCATGACCGAGACGGCCTGCCTGGCCGACGTGATTCTGCCGGCCACCGCCTTCCCCGAGAAGACCGGCACCTTCACCAATACCGACCGCACGGTGCAGATGGGACGCCAGGCGATCGAGCCGCCGGGCCAGGCCAGGGGCGACCTGTGGATCATCATGCGGATGGCGCGCGAGCTTGGCCTCGACTGGCGCTATGGTCATGTGTCGGAAGTGTTCGACGAGATGCGCCAGACCATGCCGAGCATCGCCGGCATGACGTGGGAACGGCTGGAGCGCGAACACGCGGTGGTCTATCCGTGCACGACGGAGGGCGATCCGGGCCAGGCGGTGGTCTTCACCGAGACCTTCCCGCGCGAATCGGGCCGCGCGCGCTTTGTGCCGGCCGATATCATCCCGGCCGACGAGCGCCCGGACAGCGCCTACCCGATGGTGCTGATCACCGGCCGCCAGCTTGAGCACTGGCACACCGGCAGCATGACGCGCCGGGCGATGGTGCTCGACGCGCTCGAACCCGATCCGGTGGCGCTGGTGCATCCGCTCGACCTGGCGCAGCTTGGCGCCCTGCCGGGCGATATCGTGACCATCGCGTCGCGGCGCGGCGAAGTGGCGCTGTACGCGCGGGCCGACGACAGCTCGCCGCGCGGCGCGGTGTTTGTGCCGTTCTGCTATTACGAGGCGGCGATCAACCGGCTGACCAATGCCGCGCTCGACCCGTACGCCAAGATCCCCGAGTTCAAGTACTGCGCGATCAAGGTCACGCTGGGGGGCGCGCCGCCGCGGCAGGGCAGTTTTGGCGGCGGGCAGATGCTGGCGGCGCACGCGGAGCATGCCGGCAGCAAGTGAAGCGCGCCGGTGCGGCGGTAGCCGCCGGCGTTGGCGTGGTCAACGCGGGTGGATCGATTGGCCTATACTGATGGTGTCGCAACGAACGCGGATAGAGTTCCATGGCCATACCCGATGGTGATGCACACGGCGCTGCGGCGCTCACGCTGTACTTCGATGGGCGCTGCGCTTTTTGCGTTGGCGAGATGGGCCGGCTGCGGCGCTGGAACGGCGCCGGGCGGCTGGCCTTTGTCGATATTCACACGCCCGGGTTCGAGCCGGCGCTGCTCGGCACGGACATGGACGCGCTCAACCGCGAAGTGCACAGCCTGACGCTGGACGGCCGGGTGCTGGTCGGCATCGACAGTCTGCTGGCGGCGTACAGCGCGGTTGGACGCGGCTGGATGGTGTGGCCATTGCGGGTCGGCTTGCTGCGCCCGTCGCTGGCATTCCTGTACCGCAGTTTTGCGCGCCATCGCTACAGCATATCGCGCCGCATCGGCTATCGGCTGCCGGCGCAGTGCGACAGCGACGTCTGCGGCGTCGGCAATCCTTTCATCAAATGAAGCCCGCCACGATGCGCCTGTGGGCGGTGCGCTGGGTGTATGCCGGCGCGGCGGTGCACATGCTGGTCGGCTTGCTGCTGCCATGGCTGGTGCAGCTGGTGCTGCTCGACCACTATTTCAGCGCGATCGATACGGTGTTCTGGGGCGGCGCCGCGCCGGCGGCAGCGCGCGCGCAACAGCAATGGTGGGTATCGCTGTTTGGGCCGACGGTCCAAACCGTGGCGGTGTGGATGGCGGCGCTGGCGGTCATCGCGGATCGCGAACGCAGCAGCTTTGCCTGGGGCAGCCTGATCGTCGGGATTCTGGTGTGGGCGCCGCAGGATATCGCCATCTCGCTGCGCGCGGCCTGCTGGGCGAACGTGTGGCTCGACTGCGTGGCGGTGCTGACGACGGTGCCGCCGCTGGCGTGGCTGTTCCTGCATGACCGGCGCGGGACGGCTGCGCGCACGGCAGCCGCGGCCCGCTGAACACGGCTAACCTGGTCAGTCTTCTTCGACGATCAGCACGCCCCACGGGTCGAGCGTCAGCTGCTCGCCCGGCTTGACTGCCGCACCCGTCAACAAGGACACGCCCGCTTTTTTCGAATAAGTCAGCTGCCCCGCCTTGGCCGAATAATTGAAGTAGTAGTGAATCGTTTTGCCCAGCTGATTGACGCCCGATTTGCTAATCAGGGGGAAGCGCAGGTCTGAATCGGCGCTCACTTTTGCCTTCGCCAGCACATCGCCGACGATGGTGCCGAGCATGGGTTCGGACGGCATGAAGCCGACGTAGGTGACGAGTCCTTTGCCGTACACATTTTCGGTCAGCGCCGCGTATTTGCCCCATGCCTCGTGGTCGTAGCTGGCGAGGACGGTGGCGGTGGTCGGGGTGATCAGCTCCATCCAGTTGTTGGCTTCGCCCGGGGCGGCATTGGCATTGGCATTGAATGGCGCCGCTTGTCCCTTCAGGCGCACGCCGTGCGGGATCGTGAATTCGTCGTAACTGATGCCGGCCGCGTCGCCGATGATGCCAGGCTGCGCGGAATGGCGGACCTTGACGTTCTCGTCCGAGAAACCGCTGCGGAAGGTGTACAGGATATGGCCGCCATTGCGGGCATAGGTGTTGAGCTGCTGGAGCAGCGCGTCCGGCGCCGCGTACAGCGCGGGCACGATAATGAGCTTGTACTGGTCGAGGCCAGTGCTGCTCGGGTCGATCAAATCGACACCCACATTAACCTTGTACAGCGCATCGTAGAACGGGCGCAGGATATCGTTGTATTTCAGGCCGTGGGGGAACTGATTGAGCGCCGACAGCGCTTCATTGCTGAACAGGATGGCGACATCATTGTGTTTTTTCAGGTGCAGCAGGTGCTGGCCGATGCGCTTCCATTCCTCGCCGATCACCTTGGCCTCGCGATAGGGCGCATTGGGCGCCATGTCGTGGCTGAGCAGGCCTTTCCAGTAGGTTTCCGCTGAATTGTGGATCGAGTGCCAATGCCAGTATTCGACCATGTCGGCGCCCGATGCCAGGTGGCTGTAGGCTTGCAGCCGCAATTGGCCGGGATACGGCGTCCAGTCGGGGAATCCCTGGGCCTGGGTTTCCAGCACAAAGTAGTTTTTACCGGCTTTCATGCCGCGCGTGAGATCGCCGCCGAACGAGATTTCGGTGCCGGTCAGTTTGTCCTGGGTGGGATGGTAGATATCGACACCGGCAACGTCGAGCGCGGCCGCAGCAGCGAAATGGTCGACTTCGTCCTGGATGCCATAGGAATGGCCTTTCCAGCCCAGATCGAAATTCTGGGTGATGAACTGGTCGGGGCGCTTGTATTCGCGCACGATCTTCGCTTGCCAGGCCAGGTAGTCGGTCACCAGCTGGCGCTGGAATTTCAGGAACTCGGCGTTCAGGCTGGCGTTGATGCTGCCGTCGGTCGATGGAAAATCTTCCCAGCGGTTGATCCGGTTGCTCCAGTAATTGAGGCCGAATGCGTCATTGAGTTTGTCGAGGGTGTTGAATTTGTTTTTGCAATACGCGACGAACAGCTTCTGCACGCTTGGCCCGGACACGTTGTAAGCCTTGGTTTCATTGTCGACCTGGTAGCCGATGATCGCCGGGTGATTCTTGACGTGATCGAGCATTTTGCGGATCACGCGTTCGGCGGCGGTTTTGAAATGGACATTGGTGATGTCCATGTTCTGGCGCGGCCCGTAATTGGCGCGGCCTTTTGACGTCGTCACCAGGATATCGGGATGCTTGCGGGCGAGCCAGGTCGGAACTGCATAGGTCGGCGTGCCGATAATGACTTGAATGCCGGCGCCGTGCATCGCATCCAATACCCGGTCGATATGCGAAAAATTGAAAACGCCCTCGCTGGTTTCCATCGTGCCCCAGGTCGATTCGCCAATCCGCACCACGTTGAAGCCGGCCGCCTTGAGCATGGCGACGTCGGTGGCCAGCCTTTCGGCGGGCATGTATTCGTCGTAATAGGCGGCGCCGAACAGGATCTTGTCGGTTGGCTTCGATTCCGCCATCGCGATGTGCGGCATGGCCATGGCGAGGATAAGGGACAGTAGCAGGCGCTTCATATTGGTGTTCTTTGGCTGAGGGATGGACGGAGCGATGGTAAACGCCGGCGGCGGACGGGGCCAATCACCTTTTTTGGTGAGGCGATATGACTATCGGTATCGACGGGCGCCTTGCTGGAATTGCCGCCGGCGATGGGCAGGTCGATTCGGTTTTTTCCTGGCATCATACCCTGCAAGTTGTCAGGAGGATCGGCAGCCACATTGGCCGCGCCGGCTTCGGAAAAAATGACCGCGCTGCAAGTTGCGCCGCCAAGATCCGCGTTCTCGTTTTGCGACCTCGCAATTTAATTTCCCATCGAAATCGCATATCGCCGGCGCAGGCGATCTTCCTCAATAGTTCAGTCCGCCGGCGGCTTGTCGGTGCCGGTGTCGCGGGGTAGATTGAAGCTCATCGGTAGCGCCTGCCGGCTGCCGTCCTTCGACCATGTTCAAACTGGGCAGTTGTGATACCGTGCAGGTCGCAATGCGCGGCGGAATGCTCGGGCCTCGCCGGCCCGGCATGCTTGTGCCCTTGCGGTTCGACCCTGCTTGCCCCCGCCCAGAGGGTGATTGCGACAGTCGGACCGGAGCAGGGGAATTGCACCCTTTTGAGGAGTCATCATCATGAAATTCACCTTTGCGCCCCTGAACGGCCTGGCGCGACGCGTCGCCGGCGGCTTATCCGCCGGTAGCAACACCGTCGCGCGCTCGCGCCGCGCCTTTCTCGCCGCCGGCGTGCTGGCGTTCGCCAGCGCCGCCATGCCTTTCCATCCAGCCGACGCGGCCGATTTGCAGAACTGGGAAAGCCAGAACTGGGTCGGCACCTGGGGCACCGGACCCGCCGGGCCACCGCTGCCCGCCGCCCAGCAAACCTTCACCGACCAGACCCTGCGCCTGATCGTGCACACCAGCATTGGCGGCACCCAGGTCAGGATCCGCGTGTCGAACGAACTCGGCACCACGCCGCTGCGCATCGGTTCGGCGCACGTGGCGCTGCGCCAGGGCGACGCCAATACGGTGGCCGGCACCGACCGCGCGCTGACCTTCAGCGGCTTTCAGTCGATTACGATTCCGGCCGGCGCGCCGGCGCTGAGCGACCCGATCGATCTGAACGTGCCCGCCTTGTCGGACCTGGCGATCAGCCTGCACCTGCCGGGCACGGTGGTCGCCACCACGATCCACAGTTCGGCCTTCCAGACCAACTATGTGTCGACCCCGGGCGACCATACCGGCGACCAGGCGTTGCCGGTGCAGCGGACGATCACTTCCTGGCCCTTCCTGACCGAGGTCGACGTGGCGTCGCCGTCGCTTGGCGCGGCCATCGTGGCGTTCGGCGATTCGATCACCGACGGTTCGAACACGATGATCAATGCCAATCACCGCTGGCCCGACCTGCTGGCGCTGCGCCTGCAGACCACGCGTGAGCAGCTGAGCCCGTTCACGGCGCAGCAAGGCCGCCAATTCCCGTCGCTGCTCGGCTCGAACTCCAGGCTGGGAATCGTCAATCGCGGTATCGGCGGCAACCGCCTGCTGCGCGATCCGGGCGAGCAGCCGCTGTTCGGCCGCGCCGGTCTGGCGCGCTTCGACCGTGACGTGCTGGCCACCGCCGGGGTCGAGTACATGATCGTGCTGATCGGGATTAACGATATCGGCCATCCGGGCACCGGCACGATCCCGGCGTCCGAGTCCGTCACGCCGGAAGACCTGATCGCCGGTTACCGCCAGCTGATCGCGCGCGCCCACACCAAGGGCATCGCCATCTTCGGCGGCACGCTCACGCCGTTCGAGGGCACGATTTTCCCTGGCTACTACACGCCGGAGAAGGAAGCTGTGCGGCAAGCCGTGAACAACTGGATTCGGTCGAGCGACGAGTTCGACGGCGTGATCGATTTCGAGCGCGCTGTGCGCGATCCGAGCCACCCGACCCGCATGTTGCCGGCCTATGACAGCGGCGACCATCTGCACCCGAACGACCTGGGCATGCAGGCGATGGCTAACGCGATTCCGCTCGACCTGTTCCGCGATCATGGTTTTGCGCGCGTGCGCACGATGATTCGGCGTTGATGGCGACTTGCGCGGCCTGTCGCCGCGCCTGGATCGCGCTGTGGCTGAGCTTCAATGCAAGCTTGACTCGCGCTGACCGGTCGACTGTTGCTCGGACCGGTCCTTTGATTTGTCCGCCGGCGCCTGCTTGATGCAGGCGCTTTTGCTTGGGCGCCGGAGTTTGCTTGGGCAGCCGGCGATTGCCTGGGCGGCCGGGGCTTGTTTGAGCGTCGGCGCTGCCTTCGGCGCCAGCGTTTGTTACGGTGCCGGCGATTGCTACAGCGTGACGTGCAGCAAGCTGCGCACCGCCGCCACCACGCGTGCCGGATCGATGCCGGCCAGGCAATCGTTATGCCCCTGCGGACAGACACTTTTCTGGCAGAAGCGGCAAGGCACGTCGTGGAACAGCACGCGGTTGGGCACTTGCCAAGGCGTGTGCTGCGGATTGGTCAGCGCGTACAGGTCGACGAGGGGCGTGCCGACGGCGGCGGCCATGTGGGCCGGACCGGTGTTGTTGCACACCATGACGGCGGCGAGCCGGATGGCGGCCCCCAGCTGGCCAAGGTCGAGCCGGCCGGCCAGGCTGGCGACCGGCACACCGGCGTCGGCGCGGATCTGTTCGACCAGCGCCGTTTCGTGGTCGTCACCGGTCAGGACGATCGGATAGGGCAAGGTGTCCGATAGTTGCTGGATCGTCTGCACCCACAGGTGGGGCGGATAGCGGCGCGACGGCGCGCTGGCGCCGGGATGGAGCAGCAGGAAAGGTTGCCTGGCGTCGACGCCGATTTCGGCGAGCAGGCGTGTGACCTCCAGCAAGTCGCGCTCGGACACGGCGAAGGAGAGCTGGGTGCAGGCGGTCTCGCAACCGATCCGGGCGACCAGGTCGAGCTGGCGCTTGACCTCGTGGCGGATGATGTCTTTCGGCTCGGGTTCGCCGGCCCAGTGCGACAGCAGCTGGTAAGGATTTTCGCGGCAATGGGCGAGGCGCAGGGGAATGCCGGCCTGGTAACACAGCAGCGCGGCCGGCAGGGCGCTCTGGCTGTAGGAGGTGAAGATGACGGCGCCGTCGAACTCTTCACCGGCCAGCGAGGCGAGAAACAGGGCGTCGGTGCCCGGGCCGTGCACATTGCTGTGTTTCATCCATGGCGCGGCGTAGCTGATGGCCCGGTCCAGTTCGGGAATGAAGGGCAGGGTGGCGGCGCCCGATGGCGAACTGAGCAAGGTGAGCGAGCAGTCCGGCAGCGATTGCCGCAGCGCGCGCATGGCCGGCGTGCACATCAGCACGTCGCCGAGGGAATCGAGGCGCACGCACAGCAGCTTGCGCGCCGCGCGCCAGGCGTCGGTGCTCATGGGTGGCTCCTGCCGACAAGGGCGACCGTGAGGAGAGGCAAGACGCGGTCGTCGCGTCCCGGCCGGCCACGCAGATGAATGCGCTTCCTGCCGGTCAAGGCTTGTGCTCGCCGCCAACCGCGACCATGATTGCGCTCGTTCGTGGTCACCTTATGCTCCCGCTGGCGGCCGCGAACGTGCGTGCGCGCGCTGTGGGTCGCCACTTGCGCTCGCTGTCGGCGACGATCAAGCGGGCGCTCACTAGCGGCCACGACTGGCCCACGCTGTTGGCCGCGATCATGCGGGAGTCGCTGGCGGTCACGTCCTGCTCCCGCTGTCGGCGGCGATCATGATGGCGGCGGAATACAAGTCGGTGGCGATGCGGGTGGGCACGCGGCGCGCGCCGAGCCGCCATTCGGTTTCATTGCCGTTGTCGATGAGCAGGGTGCGGCAACCGGCGCGGTTGCCCGCCTCGATGTCGTGCAGGATGTCGCCGACCATCCACGAGGCTTGCAGGTCGATGTCGTGTTCCTTTGCGGCGCGCAGCAGCATGCCCGGCATCGGCTTGCGGCAGACACAGGCCACCGCGTAGGCGCCGACCAGGCCGTCCGGGTGATGGGGGCAGTAATAGAAGCCGTCCAACGCGAGACGCTCGCGAAACAGCAGGTCGCCCAGGCGGTCGGCCACCGCCGTCATGGCCTCCTCGCCGCAATAGCCATGCGCGATGGCGGGCTGGTTGCTGACGACGAACAGCCGGAAATCGAGCCGCGACAGCAGGCGCAGGGCCGCGCCGGCGCCGCTGCACAGGGTCATGCGGCGCGGCTCGACATTGTAGGGAATGTCGTCGATCAGCGTGCCGTCCTTGTCGAGAAACACCGCCTTCATGGCTCAGGGCCAGGAGGGTTCTTGCAGCGGCAGCACGGTGATTTCGGCAACCACGCTCTCGGACGGCAGCAGCAGGAGCGACTCGATGGCGCGCGCCACGTTGAGCGGATCTTGCAGAGTGGACTCGTCGATGTCGGGGAAGCGGTCGAGCAGGAAGGGCGTGCGCATGCCGCCGGCGATGACGGCGGTGACGCGGATGCCGTGCTGGCGCAGCTCGGCGTGCAGCGCGTGCGACAGGCCGAGCAGGCCCCACTTGCTGGCGTGATAGGCCGAGGCGTTCGGCCAGGCGCGCTTGGCGGCGGTGGAGGCGACGTTGACGATGTGGCCGCCACCGCTGCGGCGCATGCGGGCGGCGGCGTATTTGCTCATCAGGAAAGGGCCGTTCAGGTTGGTGTTGATGACCCGCAGCCATTGCTCCTCGCTCAGCTCGTCGATGGGCAGGGTGACGTCGGTGCCGGCGTTGTTGATCAGCACGTCGAGTTGGCCGAAGTTGTCGACCGCTTCGTCGATGGCGTCGCGCGCGGCGGCCGGGTTGCCGACGTCGACCCCGATGGCGTGGGCTTGCGCGCCCTGTTCGCGCAGGGCGGCGGCGGTGGCGGCGGCGCGCGCCGGTTGCAGGTCGGCCACCACGATCGCGGCGCCGGCCCGGGACAACTGGCCGGCCAGCGCCGCGCCCAGGCCGCTGGCCGCGCCGGTGATGAAGACGACCTTGCCCTCGAGGCGGGCCTGGCTGCTGATGGGGGATGTGACGGGTGGCATTGAGGTGGCTCCGGAAGTCAGGTTTTGTGATTGACGGGATGGGTGAGCGGGACGTGCGCCGCGCCGCCGTGCGCGGCGCCAGCGCGCACTTTGCCGGCGCGGGGTGTGGCTGAAAGTACGGATGGCGAATATGCCGTGGCCGAATGTGCTGTCGCTGGATGTGCTGTTTCTGGATATGGCGTTTCAGGATGTACCGTCGCCACCTGTGCTGTGGCCGGATGTATTGTCGTCGGATGCAAAGCGCTTGCATGCGCCGTAGTCACCTGCATCGGGGCAATGTGTACCGATGTCGGGCGCGGCGGCGCCGGGTGCGTCGCGGCGGGATGGATCGCCGCGCCCGTGCCGGTGGCCAGGGCTGCGCCGGCGTCGCCAACAATCTGTCTCGACGCCGCACCAGAGTCGTCCGCCGCTTGCCGCGCAGGACGGTCGGCCAATGGCGCGACGCTGGCGTAGATGGCCGCTGTTTGCAGGGCCACGGTGCGCCAGGTGAAACGCAGGTAGGCGCGCCGCAAGCCTTGTTCGCCCATGCCGGCGGCGAGCGCGGGGTCGTCATGCAGGCGGGCGAGGCGGCCGGCCACGGACTGCGGATCGCGCGCCGGCACCAGGAAGCCGGTTTCGCCGTCGACCACGGTGCTCTTGATGCCGCCCACGCGCGAGCCGATCACCGGCCGCGCGCACGCCATGGCCTCGACCGGGGTGATGCCGAAGGGTTCATACCACGGGGTGGTGACGAACACGTTGGCGGCGCTGTAGTAGTAGCGCAGATCGGCGCGCGGTTTCTGGCCGGTGAAGGTGACGTGGTCGGCAATGCCGAGCTTGCGGGCCAGCGCGCGCAGGCGCCACAGTTCCGGCGCGTCGGGCGCCGAGGGACTGTTGGCGTCGCCGCCGACGACCAGCAGTTCGGCGTCGATGCCATGGCAGGCGCGCAGCACGGCCAGGCTTTCGATGACGGTGTCGATGCCTTTGCGCGGCACCATGCGGCCAAGCTGGAGCAGGATGAATTTGTCGCGTGGCAGGCCCAGCTTGCGGCGCGCCATGGCCATGTCGAGGGGCCACATTTCCTCCGGGTCGAAGCCGCAGGGGGCGACCTGGATGCGGCTGCTGGAGGCGCCGTACAGGCGCACCATGTCGTGCTGGTCTTGCGGGCATTCGGCGATGATGCAGTCGGCGCTGCGCATCAGGCTGTTTTCGATGCGCAGGCGGGCCGGCGGAAAGGTGTCGGCCGCGCCCTGGGCCAGGCGGCGCACTTCGCCCAGCGCGTGAAAGGTGATGACGAAGGGAATGCCGAGCGCTTGCTTGAGGTGTTCGGCCACCATGCCGGACATGAAGAAGTTGGCGTGCACCACGTCGTAAGGCGCGCTCTGGCGACGCGCGAAGCGGGCGACGTAGCGCGCAAAGGCGTCCATGAAGGGCAGCATCTGCTCCTTCGGAATGTAGTGGGCGGGGCCGGCCGGCACGTGGATGACGCGGACGTTGTCGCGCCATTGCACCAGGCGGGGCCGCGCCAGCGCATCACGGCGGGTGAAGATGTCGATCAGGTAGCCGGCCGCCGCCAGCTCGCGCGCGAGGTGGGCGACGTAGACGTTCTGGCCGCCGCAATCGATGCTGCCGGGCGCGGCCAGCGGCGAGGCGTGCTCGCTGACGATGGCGATGCGCTTGATCGCGCTGCGATATACGCGCTCTAGCAATTGCTGGTCGTTGTGTGACATGCCGCCTCCTGTTTTTATTGTCCGGCGCCCAGGCCGGTAACTTGCCGCAGCGTGCGATCCCAGTCGGCGCTGAAGCGGGCGATGCCGAAACGCTCGCGCGCGCGCCGGCGCGCCCCGGCGCCGAGCTTGCGGGCCAGCGCCGGGTTGCGCTCCAGCTCACGCATGAAGTCGATCAGCGCCGCCAGGTTGGTGTCGAGGTAGCCGGACTCGCCGTTGTCGATCAGGGTGGCCATCTCGGTGGTGGCCAGGCCGACGATGGGCAGGCCGACCATCATCGCTTCGATCACGGCCAGGCCGAGGCTCGAGTAGCGCACCGGGCTGAACAGATAGCGGTAGCGCGCGGCAAAGGCCGGCAGCGCGTTGTGCTGTACTTCGCCCAGGCCACCGAGTTCTTCGGCGCCCATGCCGACCAGGTCGAGTGCGACCTGCGCGCGCGCGGCGGTGAAGATGTCGGGCCCCATGCGGCGCCCGCGCCGCGCCAGGTGGTTGAGGATGACGAGGCCGCGATTGAGGTCGCCCCGGTAGGTCACGTCCTCGGGGATGGTGACGCCGTGTTCGATGACCACCGAGGGGGTGCGGCCGCTGTCCCACATCAGCTGGTTGAAATGGCTCACGTGCACCAGCAGCACGTTGGGGTCGTCGATCGGGTGGTGTTCGTTGGTCGGATGGACGCGCGGCGGGTCGTGCTCGATGTACACGCGCGGCAGCGCGCGCTGGGAGGCGGTCAGCAGGTCGTACTGGTCTTTCTCGAACTGGTGGTCGTCCTGGAAAACGATGCAGTCGAACTGCTGCTGGCGTGCCTGGCTGGCCGGCAGGTCGTGCACGTTGTCACCCCAGGGCGCGCTGCCGCAGCGCCCGCCGTAGCCGGGCGGGCGGCCCGGTTTGGACAGCACATGGAACTCGTGCGGCGCCTGTGTGAGGTAGTACAGGTAGCTGCCGTGGGTGTGCCAGGTGAGGACGTTGAGTCGGCGCATCGGAACCTCAGGCGAAACGGGCGCGGAATTTGACCGCGCCGACCACCCGCCAGAACACCGCCAGCGGCGGAATCAGGGCCGAGGTGACGACCATTTCGAGGATGTGCGAGGGGGTCTTGGCAGTGCCGCGCAGGCGCTGGATACAGAACAGGGCGGTGAGCATGAGCCAGATGGCGGCGCCGCAGACGGCCAGCTGGCGCTGGTCGAAGGCCACGCCGAGCACGGCGGCGAGAAGGGCGCCAACCACGGCGTAGTAGTCCCAGCGCCAGCGGCGGCGGATTTTCTCGCGATACAGTTCGGGGTGTTTTTTGTACAGCAGGGCGTCGTAGGAAATCTTGCTGGCCTGGCCGAGGCTGGCGCCCCATGGAGCGGCGCGTACCGGATGTTCCACCATGACCTGGCTGGCGCGGGCGATGCGGGCGTGGTGCTTGAGCAGGCGGAAGTACAAGTCGCTGTCGTCGCGCCAGGCCACGCTGAAGCGCTCGTCGAAGCCGTCGACCGCTTGCAGCACCTGCTTGCGGCAAAAGCAGTTGGCGACGATGAATTCGGACGATTCGAGCTGGCTGGCGTCGCGCTGGTAGTCGGTGGGATGGCGCGGCAGCGCCATGTGGACCGGCCCGCACAGCACGTCGATGTTGTCGTTGAAGGCGTTCAAGCCCTGTTGCAGCCAGTCCGGGGACGGGACCGTATTGTCGTCGGTGAAGGCGATGATGGGCGCGCCGGCCATGCGCCAGCCGCGGTTGCGCGCGGCCGCCGGGCCGTGCGGCGCGTCGTTGGCCAGGTAGGTGATGCAGGGGCCGCGCGCACCGGTGCGGCTGCGCCAGCCGGCCACCAGTTGCAAGGTGCCGGGGTCGGCCTCGTCGTCGACGATGATGAGTTCGTAGCTGGCGCCGGGCAGGTTCTGGCGGGTGAGGGCGTCGAGGCTGCGGTCGAGCAGGTCGAGGCGGCCGCTGGTGGGCAGCACGACTGACACGGCGAAGCCGTCGGCCTGGGCCTGGCCGGGGCCGCCGGCGGCGTGCGCGGCGGCGTGGGGGCCATGGCTATAGCCGGGGTCTGCCGCCTCGCTGGCTGTGAAGACGGTCGTGGTGGTGCTTGTGGTGGTGCTGATTGTGGTTCTTGTTGTTGACATGGTGCTCTCCACGGGGCGCTACGAGGCTTCGTTACGACAGTTCGGTACGACGATTCGCCATCACAACTTGCTGCGACGGTTTGCTGCGACAACGCGATACGACAGCGAGCTGCAACGATTCGCACGACGATTCGCTACGACGATTCGCGACATTGCTGGTCCATGCGCTGTTGCAGCAGCCACAAGCGCGCGTACAGACCTTGACGCCGCAGCAGCTCCGCGTGGCTGCCGCGCTCGACAATGCGACCCTTGTCCATCACCAGAATCTCGTGGGCCTTGACCACGCTGGACAAACGGTGCGCGATGATGAGAGTGGTTCGATTCGCCGACAAGCGGTCGAGTTCCTGCTCGATCGCGTGCTCTGAATCTGAATCAAGCGCGGACGTCGCTTCGTCGAAAATCAGGATGGCCGGCCGCTTGAGCACGGCGCGCGCGATGGCCAGGCGCTGGCGTTCGCCGCCGGAAATCTTGACGCCGCGCTCGCCGACGGGCGTGTCATATTGCTCGGGCAGGGCGGCGATCGTCTCGTGCACATGGGCGGCCCTGGCGGCGGCGACGATCTCGTCGCGGCCCGCGCCGACGCGGCCGTAGGCGATGTTGTAGCCGATGGTGTCGTTAAATAGCGCAGTGTCCTGCGGCACCACGCCGATGGCGCGCCGCACGCTCGACGGACTGAGGGCGGCGAGGTCCTGGCCGTCGATGAGGATGCGGCCCTGCCCTGGGCGGTAGAAGCACAGCAGCAGGCGCGCCAGGGTCGACTTGCCGCAACCGCTGCGCCCGACCACGGCCACGGTCTGGCCGGGCGGAATGCGGAAGCTGACCTCGGACAGGATGGTGCGCTCAGGCGTGTAGGCGAAGCTGACGTGCTCGAACACGACTTCGCCGGCGGCCGGCGCCAGTTGGGGCAGGCCGGGCGTGTCGTCGATCTCGGGCGCTTCACGCAGCAGGGCGAACAGGCGTTCGGCGTTGACCCAGGCGTCGCGCGCCTCGCGGTAGACGAAGCCGAGCGCGTTGAGCGGCAGGCACACTTGCAGGGCGTAGGCGTTGACGAGGACCAGGTCGCCGACGCTCATTTCGCGGCGCGCCACCGCGTAGCCGGCCAACAGCATGATGGCGGCGACGCCGAGCGCGATGACGCCGCTCTGGCCGGCGTGCAGGGTGAACAGCGCCTTCTGGTTGCCCATGCCGGCTTCTTGCCAGCGATCCATGATGGCGCGAAAGCGTCGCACTTCGAGCGCTTCGTTGCAGAAGTACTTGATGGTGTCGTAGTTGATGAGGCTGTCGGCCAGCTGGCTCTTGGCGCCTGAATCGAGCTTGTTGACGCGGCGCTGGTACAGCACGCGGCGGGCGCTGAACGAGAGCGTGAAGCCGGCGTAGAGCAGGAAGGTGAGCACGATGATGATGGAAAAGGCGCCGCTGTAGCGGCCCAGCATGATGACCAGCACCAGGCCGATTTCGATGAGGGTGGGGACGATGGTGAACAGGCCCACGCCGAGCAGGAAAGCGATGCCGTTGGTGCCGCGGTCGATGTCGGGCAGCAGGCCGCCGATCTGGCGCTGGGCGTGGAAGCGCGCGCCGAGCGCGTGCAGGTGGGCGAAGGTTTTTTCCGCGTAGTGCGCCACCGTGCGCAGGGTGACGCGGGCGAACAGCAGGTCGCGCAGCTCGTTGAAGAGGGTGCTGAGGAAGCGCAGGATGGCGTAGCCGGCCAGCAGATAGAGAGGCACTTGCGCCGGGGAGGGCGGCTGGGAGAAGGCGTCGATGATGCGCTTGAGCAGCAAGGGCACGCCCACCGTGGTGACCTTGGCCAGGATCAGGAAGGCCAGCGCGGCGAGGATGCGCCAGCGATAGTGGCTGACCACCTGCCACAGGTCGCTGGCGACGGCGGCGCGGCCGATGGCGGCGGGCGGAGGAATGTGTGCGTGCATGCCCTGTTGGACAGGCCGCGCACTGCTTAGCTCCCGCTGATGCGTGCTTGACTGGTCTGGGTCAAACCATGGTCGATTACGGCTGGCGTGCGGCCGCCGGCGGCGACTTGACGAAGCGTTCAATGTCGTCCAGGGTCGGCGCCAGCAGGCGCAGCGGCGCGGATATGGAGCCGATCAGCAAGGTGTGGCTGAGGTGGTCGTAATACCGTTCGGTCACCGGCACGCCGCGCTCGCGCAACAGGCGCGCCATGTTGCCGGTGTTGCGGGTCGGGTTGACCAGTTTGTCGTCGCTGGCGGCGATCAGCAGGGCGGGCGGGGCGCCGGCGCTGACGTGGCGTACTGGCTGCGATTCGGGCGGTGTGTTGGGGAAGTGGAATACAGGGCGCGCGGTTTTGTTTTCGATCGGCAGGAAATCGTAGGGGCCGGCCAGGCCGATCCAGCCGCGCAGGGCGGCCGGCGAGCTGCCTTGTTTGCGCAGCCATTGGGCATCGAGCGCGAGCATGGAGGCGTTGTAGGCGCCGGCGCTGTGGCCCATCGCGAACAGTTGGCGAGGGTCGCCGCCGAAACGGGTGATCTCGCGCTGGGTCCAGGCCAGCGCGGCGGCGGAATCGTCGAGGAAATCGGGATAGCTCACTTCGGGATAGAGCCGGTAATCGGGGATGACGGCGACGATGCCGCGCGCGGCGAGGGCGCGGCCGATGAAGGCATAGTTGGCGCGCTCGCCGCTGGTCCAGTTGCCGCCGTAGAAGAACACTACCACCGGCTGGCCGATCGCGTTGCCGGCCGGACGGTAGATGTCGAGCCGGTAGCGCGGGTTGGCGCCGTAGGCAATGTTGTGGGGGATGTCGGCGCCGGCGATCGGGGTGAGGGCGTTGATGGTTTTTACGGGCGAGCAGGCTGCCAGCGTGCCCAGCGCGAGCACTGTCGCGCCGAATGCCAGGAAACCGATGTTTGATTTTTTCATGCGCGACGTCCGTTTGTTGTCCAGGACAATTCTAGCGGTGACGGGGATATGGCGGAGCACGGCTGAGGCGGCGAACTTTATTTTCGGCCGCGCGAATCGTTTTGCGCGCGACGCGGCACTTGTCGGTTCCATTCACAGACAGGAGTTGATATATGGATCAGCAGGCACGCAGCAGTGATCTCGCTTATGCGAAACAGTTGGCCGGTCTCGCGCCGAGGGAGGGGTCGGCGTTTCTGGCCTTGAAGGCGAGTGCGGAACGGGCGGACGGGCAGATTCCGGAGAAATATCGGGAGTTGATTTCGGTGGCGGTGGCCCTGACGACGCAGTGCGGGTATTGCATTGAGGCGCATGTGGGCAATGCACGCAGGGCCGGCGCCAGCGCGGAGGAGTTGGCCGAGACGGTGTTCATTGTCGCAGCGTTAAGGGCGGGTGCGGCGGTCGGGCATGGGTTGATGGCGTTGCGGGTGTTCGAGGAAGCAGGGGAGGCGGGGGCCGCGTCCTGACCATGTGCTGAGGTGCGATGGGTTCCCGCCTGCGCGGGAACGACGATATTCTGGCTATTCTTGGTATTCGGCTACGCTAGCTTGCGTGACTGTTGTGGCCGCGAGGCATAACAAGAACGCGGCGTTGGCGATCATCGCCAAGGCCGCGTCGATATGGGTCGTATTGGGGCGGGGCGGTTGGGCACCCCGCCCGTTTACGATCAGTCCGGGGTGCCGTCGCTGCGGCGTCCCACGTTGCTCTGTTGTTCCTGTTTCCAGCTTTCGTCCGGCTGGGGCGACTGGCGGTTGGCCTTGTTCGAGAAGCCGGTGTCGTCGTCCATTTTTTCATCGGCCGACTGGCGGTTGGCGCCGCCTGGACTGCGCGGCAGGCCGCCGGCCACATCGTTCGACTCGTGGCCGGTGGGCAGCGCGGGCGCGCCCTGGCCCGCGCCGGTTTGCGAGCCGGTGCGGTCGACGCTCTGGCGCCCGCCGGTTTGCTGGCCGAGCAGGCTGTCAGTCTGCGGCGTCGACTGCGAATCGTTGCGCATGCCCGACTGGGTGCCGCTGGCCTGGCCGAGCATGCCGCTGCGTTGCTCGCCCGACTGGCGGTTGCCGTTCGGGTCACCCGGCACGCCCGCCGCCACGCCGCCCTGGGTGGTGTGGTCGAGCCCCGGCTGGCTGCCGCTTTGCCCCATCATGCCGCCCTGTTGGCCGGAGCGGGTGCCGCCCTGGGCCTGGGTGTCGCCGTTCAAGGTGCCCGACTGGCGCGAATCGTTCAGATTGTTGCGGTCAATGACGCCGCCGCGCGAGGAGGACACGGCCTGTTCGTTGGCGCCGTTGTCGGTCTGGTTGTTGCCTTGGCTGCGTTGGTTCGAGTCCATATTCGTTTCCTTTCGCTGTGGGGATGCTGCGCCCGGCGACGGTCGGCGGAAAAGCGCTCAGGCCGTCTTGGCGTTGTCAGGGTTGCCATCATGCGCGTCGGTTCCGGCGCACCATATAGGAACACGCACCGCCTCCGTGTAGGACTGGCGCTGACGTGAAGAAGCCTTGGAGCAACCCTCTTGCGCAACCGCATTTTCTGTCGCGCGTTCTCCTACAAAGTAGGCTGCTCGTGTCCTATACCCTCATCTTTCGGCCCTGCCTAAGATGGTCTGGCCCCTACGCTCATCGGCGCGTGTCGCGGTGGCAAGGGCAGGCGGCTGCCGCAACTGCGGTGGTTTAACACATGATGGAGGTTCACCATGGCTACAAGTAATCAGGGCAACAAGCAGAGCGGCAGCGAAGGTGGCAGCCAGGGAGGCGGTACCAAGAACCGTGGTTTCGCATCGATGGATCCGGAGCGTCAACGCCAGATCGCCAGCGAAGGCGGCAAGGCGGCGCACCAGAAGGGCACGGCGCACGAGTTCACCTCGGAAGAGGCGCGCCGCGCCGGCAGCATGAGCCACGGCAATCGCCAATCGGCGGAGTCGAGC
Source organism: Massilia sp. (assembly GCA_039927975.1). Taxonomy (GTDB): domain Bacteria; phylum Pseudomonadota; class Gammaproteobacteria; order Burkholderiales; family Burkholderiaceae_D; genus JBDSTZ01. Next base: position 23,681 of record JBDSTZ010000505.1, read on the forward strand.
TCGGACAGCAGCGCACGGGCAGCCAGCAAGACCGGCGCCAAGGCAGGCAGCAAGCAAGCGACCTCGGCAGGCAGCAAGCAGAGCGAGGGCGGCGGCAATAAATCAGGTGGCACGAACAAGTCGCGCTAGGCCAGAGCGGCGCTGGCCGGGGCGTCCGGCCGTGAATTGGGGGGCGCTGGCTCCCCGTTTTATTTCCATAATCCACCAAAATGGGGGATGAATGCGGTAAAATCTCTGCGCCTTTTCAATCTGCCAGAGGAAAACCGTCGTGAAACAAGTGGTCATCCGCCAAGTAAAAAGCATGTCGATGTCGTGCGATCCAGTCGGCAATGTATTGCTGGCCAAGTTTTCCGCCGTCGACGCCAAGGATATCTGCGTGATTATTCCGGCCTCCATCGTGTTCTGGCTGTTGCAGCATATTCCGGTCAATCAGAACCCGCGCCTGCCGATGCCGCCGCAAGGGCCTGGCATCCACCCCGACGAATGGCACGACCCCGAACTGGCGCGCGCGATGAGCGTCAATTGCCAGACTTTCCCCGATGCGCTGCGCATGACGTTTGAAACCGAAATGCGGCCCTTCATCACGGTGCTGCTGAACCTGTCGAACGTCGAACTGTTGCGTCAATACCTGGCTGCCTACAGCAAGGACCTGATGAATCTGGACGCCTGAACGGCGTCGAATCATCCCATCGGATCGGCTGCGGCGCGAGGAGCGGCCGGGTCTCGATCCGGGTATGATGCTGGACAGGTCAACTGCCAGCGGAGCCATTCATGCCCATCAAAATCAGCCAGCAATTCGATTCCGGCGCCATTGAGGTGGTGCAGGCCGCCAGCGCCGACCGGATCGATGTGAATCTGCGCAAGGACTCGCACGCCGACATCCACCAGTGGTTCCACTTTCGCCTGCAAGGGGCGCGTGGACAGGCATGCACAATCCGTTTCCTGAACGCCGGGCAAGCCACCTATCCCAAGGGATTTGAAGGCTACCAGGCCGTCGCCAGCTATGACACCGAAACCTGGTTCCGCGTGCCGACCAGCTTCGACGGCCAGGTCATGACGATCAGCCATACGCCGGATCTGGACAGCGTTTATTACGCTTATTTTGAACCGTATTCGTACGAGCGCCACCTGCGACTGCTAGGGGAAGTGGCCGAGAACCCGATCGCGCGCGTGCTCGACATCGGCAGCAGCGTCGACGGCCGCGACATGAACCTGGTGGTGGTCGGCAAGCCGTCGGCGGCCAAGAAAGTGTGGGTCATCGCACGCCAGCATCCGGGCGAGACAATGGCCGAATGGTTTGTCGAGGGCATGCTCGACGCGCTGCTCGACAACAGCAATCCGGTTGCCCGCAAGTTGCTCGAACGCGCCGTGTTCTACATCGTGCCGAATATGAATCCGGACGGCGCCTATCGCGGCAACCTGCGCACCACTGCGGCGGGCGCCAATCTGAACCGCGAATGGATGACGCCGTCGATCGAGCGCAGTCCCGAGGTGCTGTGCGTGAAGGAGAGAATCCACGCGATCGGCTGCGACATGTTTTTCGATATTCACGGCGACGAGGCGCTGCCTTACAACTTCGTGGCCGGTAACGAAATGCTGGCCGACTTCACGCCCGAGCGCGCCGCCAGGCAGAGCGCCTTCATCGCGCAGTACATGGCCGCCAGTCCCGATTTTCAAAATGTGTATGGCTACCCGTCCAGCAAATACAACGCTGACATGCTGACCCTGGCGTCGAAATATATTGGCCACACCTTTGGCTGCCTGTCGCTGACGCTGGAAATGCCGTTCAAGGACAATGCCGATCTGCCCGATCCCTACTCCGGCTGGAACGGCGAGCGCAGCAGCCAGCTTGGCGCCGCGATCCTGCAACCGATTTTGCATTCACTGAGTTAAGGCATGGGCATCGAGATTGAACGGAAGTTTTTGCTGACCGGCGATGGCTGGCGCGCGTTGGGCGAGCCGGTGCTGCTGCGCCAGGGGTATCTGTCCGCGCATCCGGAACGGGTGGTGCGGGTGCGGGTGGAAGGCGGGCAGGGCACCATGACGATCAAGGGCCGCAGCCGGGGCGCCACGCGCGGCGAGTGGGAGTATCCGATTCCGCTGGCCGATGCGAATGAATTGCTCGATAGCTTGTGCGAACAGCCGTTCATCGAGAAGTACCGCAGCCGGATTGCGTTTGGCGGCAATGTGTGGGAAGTCGATGAATTCCTCGGCGCGAACCAGGGATTGAAGTTTGCCGAGATCGAATTGGCGTCGGAAGACCAGGCGTTCGACAAGCCGGAGTGGATCGGCGAGGAAGTCACGCACGACGCGCGGTATTTCAATTCGAGTTTGATGCGGCTGCCGTTTTCGAAATGGTAACGGGCGCGCACGGCGACATCGCCGGCGATAACTTGCAGAGCGATCGGTATCGCGGCTGCTTGCTTGGCCTGGCATGCGGTGACGCGGTAGGCACCACGGTGGAGTTCCTGCCGCGCGGCACCTTCGCACGGATGACCGATATGTGCGGGGGCGGGCCCTTCGAGTTGCGCGCGGGCGACTGGACGGACGATACGTCGATGGCGCTGTGCCTGGCGCATAGCCTGGTCTTCTGCAAGGGCTTCAATCCGACCGATCAGATGAACCGCTACTGCAACTGGTACAACTACGGATACATGAGCAGTACCGGCGAGTGTTTTGACATTGGCGCCACTGTGGCTACCGCACTCAGGCGCTATCTGGACACCAAGGATCCATTTGCTGGCTCGACCGATCCGCACACAGCGGGCAATGGCGCGCTGATGCGCTTGGCGCCGATCGCGATGTTTTACGCGGGCGATTTACTGCAGCTATTCCGGTTCGCCGGCGAGAGCACACGTACGACCCACGGCGCGCAGGAAACCATCGAATGTTCTAGATTGTTCGCGCTTCAGTTGCAAGCGGCGCTCGATGGCGCGAACAAGGACGAGATCTTGCGCGTCGCGTATCCAGAGCCCTTGAGCGGCAATGTCGCATCGATTGCACGCGGCGACTTTTCATCGAAAAGCGAATCGGACATCAAGGGCAGCGGGTACTGTGTCGCTTCGCTCGAAGCGGCGTTGTGGTGCTTTCACCTGACGGACTCGTTCGAGTCGGCGATTTTGAAAGCGGCGAACCTGGGCGATGACGCCGATACCACGGCGGCGATTTGCGGCCAGATCGCCGGAGCATATTATGGGGTTGCGGGTATTCCGCCGCATTGGGTTGCGCAGCCGATGCGGGAGGAGATTGTCGGCTTGGCCGATTCGCTGCTCGCGCTTCGCGCCCAATGACGCGTCGTTATTGTGAATGATTCGCCGACGGTTGCTCTGAGCGACTGCTCGCGCAGCGATTCCATCTTCCCGTGACCAAGCCCTCTCACACGTTCGTTTGGATAGGGCGGCGATCACCGCTTTAGTGCGCGGGGGCACCAGTTTCGCGCGGATCCGGCGCGGAGCATTTATTCGACGCCATTGCGTCAAGCTTTTTCACTGGGGAACGAACCGGTTAGAACTCCGGGCACGGCGTTTGCTTTATGTAATTCATCTTGTATGCAAGATTGAACACATGAACCCTACAGCGCCGATCGACCTTGGTTTTTCCAGCTTGCAGCGTCACTACCTGGCCGGCAGTCTCAGCCCGTCCGTTTGCATCGCGCACGTGCTTGCCCGCATCGAGGCGGCCGCGCGTGCCGAGGTGTGGATCAGCCGGGTCGACGCGGACAGCTTGTTCCGCCGGGCCACACAACTTGAATACGAACTGGCGCGTCTCGGCGACAAGGTTCTCGAACGTTTCCCGCTATTCGGCCTGCCGTTCGCGGTCAAGGACAACATCGACGTGGCGGGCATGCCGACCACCGCCGCCTGTCCCGCCTTCGCGTATGTGCCGCAGGTGTCGGCGCATGTTGTCGAGCGCCTGCTGGACGCCGGCGCCATCCTGATCGGCAAGACCAATCTCGACCAGTTCGCTACCGGCCTGGTCGGCGTGCGCTCGCCGTACGGCGCGGTGCGCAACGCGCTCAACCCAGAGTACGTCTCTGGCGGTTCCAGCTCCGGCTCGGCAGTCGCGGTGGCGCTCGGGCTGGTCAGCTTTTCGCTTGGTACCGACACGGCCGGCTCGGGCAGGGTGCCGGCCGGCTTCAACCACATCGTCGGCCTCAAGCCGAGCCGCGGGCTGCTGAGCAATGGCGGCGTGTTCCCCGCCTGCCGTACGCTCGATTGCGTGTCGATCTTCGCAGCCACCGTGCCCGACGCATGGCGTGCCGTCGGCGTGGCGGCCGGTTACGATGCGGCCGATCCCTGGTCGCGCCGGCTCACCATGTCGGGCGTGAAGCGGCGCGGCTACCGTATCGCGATACCTGACCGGCGCGAGTTTTTTGGCGACACGCAAGCCGAGGAAGCTTTTGCCGCCAGTCTCGCCAGCGTGCGCACCATGCCGAACGTGGAGATCGACAGCGTGCCGTTCGAGGTGTTCGCCGAAGCCGCGCGATTGCTGTACGAGGGCCCGTGGGTGGCCGAGCGGCGCGCCGCCGTCGGCGATTTTTTCGACACCCACCGGGACGACGTCGACCCGAGCGTGAAAACCATCCTCGCCAAGGCTGACCGCTTCAACGCGGTCGACGCCTTCAACGGCCAGTACCGCCTGGCCGCCCTCAAGCGCGAGGCCGACACGCTGCTCGCGCCTTTCGATTTCATGCTGGTGCCAACCACACCGACCATGCCGACCCTGGCGGACCTCGCCGCCGAACCGCTGCTGCGCAACTCCGAACTTGGCTACTACACGAACTTCGTCAACTTCTTCGATATGGCGGCGCTGGCGCTGCCGGGCGCCTGGCGCGCCGATGGTCTGCCGTCCGGTATCACCTTGATCGGCCCGTCCGGCGCCGACCAGCGCCTGGCCGCATTCGGCGAAGCGGCCGAGGCGCTCTTCACTGGGGCCGCCAATGTGGACGCAGTCGCCAGCGCGCCATTGCCATTTAACGAGACCAGTGTGAAGGTCGCGGTGGTCGGGGCCCACCTGTCCGGCCAACCGCTCAACTGGCAACTGCTCGAACGCGGCGCGCGTAAGGTGGCCAGCACCACCACCAGCGCCCATTACCGCCTGTACGCGCTGGCCAACACCACCCCGCCCAAGCCAGGCCTGGTGCGGGTGGCCGAGCAGGGCGCGGCCATCGCCATCGAGGTGTGGGAACTGCCGGTGCGCCTGTTCGGCGAATTCGTCGCGCAGATTCCCGCGCCGCTCGGTATCGGCTCGCTCGAACTGGCCGACGGCAGCTGGGTCAGCGGCTTCATTTGCGAGCCGTGGGCACTGGCGTCCGCCACCGATATCACCGCGCACGGCGGCTGGCGTGCCTACCTGTCCCAGCTTACCCAGTAAGACCACAACAACAAGATCTGCCAACCCAACCCACTGAAAGAGGACCCACCATGAGCTCACACAATCGCCGCAATTTTCTCAAACAGAGTGGCGCGGCAGCGTTGCTCGGCATGCTGCCGTTCGAGCTGGCGCAGGCCGCCGCCGCCGGCAACCTGGTGGTGGGGGTGATCTACGTGGGCCCGCGCGGCGACTTCGGCTACAACCAGGCGCAGGCCCAGGCGGTCGCCATCATCAAGAAGATCCCCGGCGTGAAGGTGGTCGAGGAAGAGAAGGTGCCGGAAACCGTCGCCGTGCAAAAGACCATGGAGGCGATGATCGAGCAGGACAAGGCGACGCTGATCTTCGCCACCTCGTTCGGCTACTTCGATCCGCACGTGCTGAAGATGGCCGAAAAATATCCGAAGGTGCGCTTCGCCCACTGCGGCGGCATGTGGACCGCCGGTAAGCACCCGCTCAACGTCGGCAGCTACTTCGGCTACATCGACGAGTGCCAGTATCTCGACGGCGTGGTGGCCGGCCATATGAGCAAGAGCAAAAAGCTCGGCTTCGTCGCCGCCAAGCCGATTCCCCAGGTGCTGCGCAACATTAACGCCTTCACGCTGGGCGCGCAGTCGGTCGACCCGAGCATCACCACCCACGTGATCTTCACGGGCGACTGGTCGCAGCCAGTCAAGGAAGCGGAGGCCGCCAACAGCCTGCTCGACCAGGGCTGCGACGTGCTGACCTGCCACGTCGACGGGCCGAAGGTGGTGGTCGAGACGGCCGAGAAACGCGGCAAGATGAGCTGCGGCTACCACGCCAGCCAGGCCAAGCTGGCGCCGAAAGGCTACCTGACCGGCGCCGAGTGGGACTGGTCGACTCCGTACGCCGAGTTGATCAAGGAATCGCAAACGGCCAAGCCGATGGATAACTTCCTGCGTGGCGGTTTGAAGGAGGGCTTCGTCAAGATGTCGCCGTATGGCGCCTCGGTGACGGCGGCGGCCAGGACGAAGGCCGACGCCATCAAGGCCGAGATGGTCAAGGGCAGCTTCGCCATCTTCAAGGGACCGATCAAGGACAACACCGGCAAGGTGGTGATCCCGGCCGGCACCACCCAGGTGCAGACCGCGCCCGAACTGGAAGCGATGAACTACCTGGTGGCCGGCGTCATCGGCAAGGCATAAGGAGCACGCCGTGAACATGCGCACCGACCCCATCGTGCTATCGGACGTTGGTCCTTCGTGGACGGCGAAGGTGGCGCTGCGCGTGTTGCCGGCCTTGCCCACGCTATTTGCGCTGCTTGGCACGCTGGCGTTGTTCGCGCTGTTCCTGGCGATGCAGGACGCGCCGCCGTTCGAGGCCATCGCCCTGATCGGCGAAGGCGCGTTCGGCTCCAGCTTCGCCTGGCAGAACACGTTGACTCGCGCGGCGCCGTTGATGCTGACCGCGCTGTGCGTGGCGCTGCCGGCGCGCGCGGGCCTGGTGATCATCGGCGGCGAAGGCGCGCTGGCGCTGGGCGGGCTGGCCGCTGCGGTGGTGCCGCTATTGTGGCTCGCCGCGCCGGCCTGGCTGATGCTGCCGCTGATGGCCTGCGCGGCGATGCTGGCCGGCGGCCTGTGGATCGCGCTGGCCGGCTGGTTGCGCCATGCGCGCGGGGTCAATGAAACCATTGGCAGCCTTCTGCTGTCATACATAGCAATCGCGCTGTTCAAGCATCTGGTCGAAGGGCCGCTGCGCGATCCGGCCAGCCTGAATAAACCATCGACGCTGCCTTTGCCGGCCTCGCTGATGATTGGCCCGCTGCCCGGCATGGAAGCCCACTGGGGCTTGCTGTGGGGCGCGCTGGCCTGTCTGGCCGCATGGGTCATGGTGCGCCACAGCGTGTTCGGTTTCGCACTCTCTGTGGTGGGCGGTAATGTGCGCACGGCGCATCTGGTCGGCCTGCCGGTGCGCCGCCTGATGATCATCGCCTGCCTGCTGGGCGGGGCGGCGGCGGGTCTAGCCGGCATGCTGGAAATCGCCGCCGTGCATGGCAGCGCGCACAGCGCCCTGTTGGCGGGGTACGGCTATGGCGGCATCCTGGTGGCGTTTGCGGCGCGCCAGAACCCGATGGCGATCATCGCCTGCGCCATGCTGATCGGCGGGATCGAATCGAGCGGCGGGCTGCTGCAGCGCCGGCTCGATCTGCCCGACGCCACCACGCTGGTGCTGCAAGGGCTGCTCTTTATTAATCTGCTGGCCTGGGAAGCCTCGGCCGGCCGCTTGCAGGCCTGGCGCCTGCGCTTGGAAAGCGGGAAGGGGCACTATGCTTAACGGATTCGATCTCGCCGGCTTGCTGCTGGCGCTATTTGCCGGCGCAATCCGGGTTGGCACGCCATTCCTATTCGTCAGCCTGGGCGAATGCCTGACCGAGAAGGGCGGGCGCGTGAACCTGGGGCTCGAAGGCATCCTCGTGTGCGGCGCCATGACCGGCTACGCGGTCGCCATCCATACCGGATCGCCGTGGCTGGGCGTGCTGGGGGCCGGCATGGCGGGGCTGGCGCTGGGCGCCTTTCACGGCCTGGTGTGCTCGCTGCCGCGCGTGAACGACATCGCCTTCGGCATCGCGCTGATGTTGTTCGGTACCGGACTTGCTTTCTTCCTCGGCAAACCCTACATCCAGCCGCAGGCGCCGATGCTGCCGGCCATTTCGCTGGGCGACTGGAGCGCCTCGGCGCAAATTCGCAGCGCGCTGCAGATCAACGGCCTGTTCCTGGTCGGGCTGGCGCTGGCGGGCGCGCTGCACTGGGGCCTGGCAGCCACGCGCTGGGGTCTCGCGCTGCGGCTGGTGGGCGACCATGCGGAGACGGCGCGCGCGCTCGGCTACCGGCTGGTGCCGATCCGGGTGGCGGCGACGGCTGCCGGCGGCTTCCTGGCGGCGGTCGGCGGCGCCTATCTGTCGCTGTACTACCCGGGCAGCTGGAACGAAGGCCTGTCCAGCGGCCAGGGCTTGATGGCGGTGGCGCTGGTGATCTTCGCGCGCTGGCAGCCGCTGCGCTGCCTGTGGGCGGCGCTGCTGTTCGGCGCGGCCGGCGCGCTCGGGCCATCCTTGCAGTCGCTCGGCATCAGCTCGGGCTACTACCTGTTCAACGCCGCGCCGTACGTCCTCACCCTCGGCATCATGATCGCCACCTGCCGCCCCGACCGCACAGTGGCCGGCGCACCCGGCGAACTGAGTCTCACACGCTGACCTAATTTTATCCTGGAGCCTTTGATGAGCATTCTGACCTACCTGACCTCCGCCCCGTATCCGTGGCCGTACGACGGCAATCTGCAGCCGCACAACACGGCGCTGGTGATCATCGACATGCAGACCGATTTCTGCGGCAAGGGCGGCTACGTCGATACGATGGGCTACGACCTGTCCCTCACGCGCGCGCCGATCAAGCCGATCCAGAGTGTGCTGGCGGCCATGCGGGCGCAGGGTTTTCACATCATCCACACGCGCGAAGGACACCGGCCCGACCTGTCCGATCTGCCGGCCAACAAGCGCTGGCGCTCGCGCCGCATCGGCGCCGGCATCGGCGACGCCGGCCCGTGCGGGCGCATCCTGGTGCGCGGCGAACCGGGCTGGGAGATCATCGACGAACTGGCGCCAATGCCGGGTGAAGTCGTCATCGACAAGCCGGGCAAGGGCTCGTTTTACGCGACAGACCTCGAACTTGTGCTGCACACGCGCGGCATCCGCAACATCATCCTGACCGGGATCACCACCGACGTCTGCGTGCACACCACCATGCGCGACGCGAATGACCGTGGCTTCGAATGCCTGCTCCTGGAAGACTGCTGCGGCGCGACCGACCACGCCAACCACCTGGCCGCGCTGTCGATGATCAAAATGCAGGGCGGCGTGTTCGGCGCGGTGGCCGACAGCGCGGCATTGCTCGACGCGCTGCTGCGATGAGGGGCGCCGCGCTCAGCTTGGAAGTGATCGGCGCCGGCAAATCGTTCGGCCAGTTCCGCGCGCTCGACGCCGTCT
>JBDSTZ010000506.1:0-2811 GCA_039927975.1 Massilia sp.
CTTGTGACGGTGATACGGGCTGCGCCGCGATTTCGTTGCCATCCAGGTACGAAAAAGCGGTGCGAGCGGGGGTCTGCCCGGTCGCGCCGCCGCCGCTGTCACCCCGGCCACGCGGCGACTGCGCCACGTGGCCCTGTCGGCTTACTTGACATTGATCGCGCTCTTGACGCTTTGCACGCCCTCGACGCTCTTGGCCAGGCTCACCGCCTTGTCGGCGTTGGCCTTCTTGTCGACGAAGCCGCTCAGCATGACCACACCCTTCTCGGTCTCGACGTGGATGCCCAGCGATTTGAGCTCGGGCTCCTTGAACAGGTCGGCCTTGACCTTGGTGGTGATGACCGAATCGGCCACCACGGCGCCGGTCTTGGCGGTCGCCACTTCGGTCTTGTCACCCATGTTGTCGGTGGCGCGGTCGGTTTTGGCGGCGGCGCCGGACGCGATTTCGCGGGTCTTCTCGGCCGCCTTGCTGGCCACTTCACTGGTCTTTTGGACCGCCGTGGAAGCGGCGTTGCGGGTCTTCTCGGCCACGGTGGCGGCGGCGTTGCGGGTTTTCTCGCCGGCCGTGTCGACGGTTGCCTCGGTGCGGTTCGCAACAGTGCCCGAGCCGATCACGGTCGCGCCGCTCGGAGTGGTGGCGTTGTTGGCGGTCTTGTTGTCGATCAGGCAGCCGGTGTTCGGTTGGCCGGCGATCTGGGCGCACTTGTCGACCGCGGCGGCCTTGGTGGCGTCGCGCGTGGCGGTGCTGGCGATCGGGGTGGCGACGTCGGCGCTGCCGTCGGCCGCCACGCTGGTGGTGGTGGCGGCGCGGCCGGCCTTGGCGTCAGCCAGTGCGGCGGTGCGCGCCGCTTGCGCCGTGTTCAGGCAGTTGTCCTTGTCAGCGCCGCTGAGCGATCCGCACTTGGCCTTGGCCAGCGCGTAGTCGGCGTTGGCGACGGTGGTGCGGGCCTTGAGCTGGCCCTGGGTGGTGTTGTTGTACTGGGCCACGGCATCGGCCTCGGCGTGCGCGCGCGCCGCCTTGGCTTCCTCGGTGCAGATGTCCTTGGCGTTGCCGCTCTGGCTCGCGCACTGCGCGCTTGCCGCCTTGTAGTCGGCGGCCGCCTTCTGTGTCACGTTGCGATAGGTGGCGGGGTCGTGGTTGAGCGACGCGGTCGGCGCGGCGGCAAAACTGGCGCTCGCGGCCGTCAGCAAGGTAGCAAGAAGTGTGAGTTTCATGGTGGGTCCTTGATTGGTTGTTGTAGGTAGCGATTTAACGCTGTAACTACAATGGCAATCTGTGCGTTGCCGTACGCTTATCGGAAATACCATGGATCGCGCCTGCGCAAGTTTGCAAGCGGGTATAGACGGCAATCGCGGCGGAATTCGCGACGGCAATTTTGGCGGTAATTTTGGCGGTAATCGAGGCGGCCATGGCGGTCGCCGTCACTTATTGGTCGAGCAACAAGCCCTTGTTCCACAGGCCGGCCGCGTCGTCGAAGGCGGTGGCGCCCTGGACGAAGTTGCCGGCCGCGCGCGCCAGGCGCACCCAGACGCGTGTGTCGTGGGCGTTGCCGTCGACCGGCTGGGCGCCGCGCACGCTGTCGAACCAGGCGTACACGCGGTCGTACTGATCGGGGTGGCGACGGCCGATCCAGGCCAGCGCGACCAGGTCGGCGTAGCCTTCCTCGCGGCGCGTTTCGCGCATCGCCTTGTAGTCGGCGGCCAAGTCGGCGTCGTCGATGCGGCGCTCGGGCCGCTCGATGAAGCCGGCCGGCAGCGCGTGCCAGGTGCCCTGCGCATAGCGCCAGCAGTGGCCGATTTCGTGCGCGGCCATCGCTTCGATCAGCAGGCCGCGCTCCTGTTCGGGAACGCCGTCGAGGACGGTCTCGGCGTCGGGATTGTTGCGCAGCGAGACCACCAGCCTGCAGCGGCCATTGTCGAAGCCCATCGCCAGCGGCACGTCGTTGGGGCGCGGCTGCGGCTGCACCACGATGTCGATGGGCAGCTTGAGCTGTTGCGAATATGCCAGCACCGGCGCCGCCGCCAGCAGCCAGCGGGTTTCCTGCGCGGTCAGCTCGGCGCTGAAGGCGGGGCTGGCGAGCAAGGCCAATATAGCAATAATGAAACGGTACAACATGGAGCGGGCTCTCCGAGAATATCAGTTCCTAGCGGCAATTCTATCGCCGTTTTGATACCCCATTTTAAAAAATATTTCCATGTGGTAAATCGGAGACTGCGTGCGCTTTGTGCCCGATCAAGTGTGGCTGGGATGCCACGGCGGCAGGTCAGTCGCCCTGCGATGGCGGGCGCAGCAGCGCAGCCAGGGCATCGGCGTCGGTCCGGGCGGCGGCCAGCGCGGCCGCCTGCATGGCGCGAAACAGGCCGCGCACCTTGACGCCCTCCGCCGTCACGCTGGCGCCACCGCCCTGCTGCCCGCCTGCCGCACTGTGCACCAGCGGCGCGCGAAAGCTGCGGTTCATGACGTCGACCAACAACCAGGCGCGCCGGTAGGACATGCCCAAGGCGCGCGCCGCCGCGCTGATGGATCCTGTATGCTCGATTGCATCGAGCAGGTCCGCTTTACCAGGGCCCATCGCAATCTCATCGCCTTGCATCAGGCGCAAGGTCAGCGCCAGCCGCGCTTGCGGCCCGCTTGTCGATTTCTTCGTTATCGATTTCTTCTTTGCCTGTGCCATCGCGCGCCCTCAGTCAGTCAGCGCCGAGACCAGCGCAACCGCCTTCACCTGTGCCCATAACGTCATGCCCGGCGCCAGCCCGAGCCGATCGCGCGCGCGCCGCGTGATGCGCGCCAGCAGTGGCGTGCCGGCGGCGTCG
>JBDSTZ010000507.1:0-21042 GCA_039927975.1 Massilia sp.
GGCTCAAGGTCAGTTTGGCGAACTCGTTGTTCGGCACGCCGCCGGCCCGCTGACTGATGGCGCGCAGCAGCGATTCGCCGGTCTTGCGATCCGGGCAGGACCGCAAGGCCGCCTCGGCAAGCACAAAATCGGTGACCGAATCGGGAAGCGCGGTGAAACTGACCTGCGCGCTTGGCAGCGACGTCAGTTCCGCTTCCACCGTCTCCATGTCCTTGCTCCGATAGCGCGCCATCTTCTTGGCAAGATCCACCACCGGAATGCCAAAGCTGTCTTCAAAGGCTTTGTTGGCGGGCACGCCGCGCTGCGCCAGGTCCAGGTACTTGCCCAGCAAGGCGCGGTTGGCGTCGCTGGACAGAGCGTAGTGCAGCAGCAACCAGGACTTGGAGAGGAAAGACAGGCGCTGGCCCTGCGCCTCCTTGTCGCTCACCGGCGTCCAGCCGTTCCGGTCGAAGAGATTGTCGTAGCTGACCCGGTCGCGCTGGCGGTGCTCGGCGACGTAATCGAGGTAGCTGGCGATCGCGGTGGGCGTCCTGCCCAGCACCACCTGATTGTCGGAAAACCGCACACTGGACAGGTATTGCGCGAAGCCGTCGATGTAGAATGCCGGCGTGCGAATGTCGGTGTGTCGATACAGGAAGTGCCGCGCGTAAGCCTCAAACAGATAGGTCAGCGTCGGCGACAGGGGCGCTAGCGCCAGCTGCTCGTTGCCAAGGCTGACCACGCGGTCGAGCCGCACGCCGAAGCCTTGCACGCCCGCGCTGCAACTGTTGTAGAGCCCGATGGCCTCCTCGGGTTTGGCGCGCACCATCTCGTTGAAGCCGCCCACGTGGTCGTGGTAGTGCAGCGTCACTTTTTGCTCGGACCCGCGGGCGATGTAGTTGTCCCTGGTGTAGATGCGCAGCAGGTAGTCCAGCTTTTCCAGGTTGTTCAGCAGCGCCGTCACTTCCGCATGGTCGGTGTCGGAGAGCACGATAAAGTGCTGGCTTTCCGCGCGAAACCATTTGGAAGGCTTTTTGTAGCCCGCCACCAACACGCTCTGCGTTGGCGGCGCGGCCTCCTGCGCGCCGGCGCTCACGGAGGAATCGAGACAGAACCCCGCGATTGCCAGAACCAGGCGTGCGCGTATCGGGCGGCGCGTCATTTGTCCTGGTATTTAATTCTGAACCAGTCAAAATCGACATAGCCGCCGGGATTCTTGGTCGCGTAATTGAACAAGCCGAAACGATACCCCATGAAATGCGGGATGGCGTAGGTCATTTTCAATGTGTCGCCGATTGGAGTCCAGGATTTTCCATCCAGGCTGTACGCAAACGTGGCGACGTCTTTTTTATCGGTGAAATCACAATCGATCTTCAAATAGACTTGATTCGCCGTCAAAGGAACCTGCTGCACTTCCACGGGTTTATCCGAGGCGGCGTTGACCATGACGATCCATTTCTTGCCGTTTTCGACCTTGACGCCGACTTGCCCGAAATTCTTTTGAAACGCGCTTAACCCGGCGAAATCGCCTTCCTTCATCTTGGAGACATCCAGCAGGGTGGAGCCGGTGCTCGCCGGGCCGATGGTGCGCTGGGTAAGCGTATTTCTCGCCTGCACAAACGAGGAGTCGATCCTGGCCGTTTTCAAGCGCAGATATCCCTTTCGTTCCTGCACCGACCAGAGTTTGTTGTCCGGATTATGATTCCATTGCCAAACCAATGGCAACGCCGGCTCCCCCTTCTTCCGATTGAATTCATCCGAGGCGACCAAACCCGGAATCAAACCGGTGCTGGCCGGCAGTTGCAGTGTTTCCGGCACCTTACCGTTGTCCCCCAATACGGGCCAGCCGTCTTGCCACTTGACCGGCACCAGATAAGGAATCCGGCCGACAGAACCGTAATCGCGGAAGAGATAAGAGAACCAACGCCCGTCCGGCGTGTCGATCAATCCCCCCTGGGCAATTCCTCTATCCTGCAGGGCAACTCTTCCTTCCCACGGACCGTTGAGACTATCTGCCCTGTGTATGAGCACAGTCCGGCCTTTTCCCTTCGGCGCGGAAATATCAAATAAATAATATTTGCCGTTTACCTTGAATAATTGGGATCCTTCGGCGTTCAGGTCGAATGCCGGGCCGCCTGGCGCGTCGGCGTTTTCAATGAGAACTTTTTCCGGCACGCCTGGTTTGACGCCCGTCAGGTCGTCATTTAACTCAACGATTTTGAGTTTGTGCGCATTGTGAATGAGATAGGCTTTGCCATCGTCGTCAAAAAACAGGTTGCTGTCATGGTACGCCGGTTTGAAGGAAACTCTTTTCCAATCCCCTTTTTCTATGTCGCGCGTTCTGAAAATATAGGTTTCACCTGTGGTCTGCGAAAATGTGGTGAGGTAATACATACCGTTGTGGAAGCGCAGGCTGCTGGCCCACGTACCCTTGCTATAGGTATTCTTACCATCCGTCAAATTCAGCTCCGGCGTATCGGCCAAAGTGTCATACGCATAATTGATCAGTTTCCAGTTGACGAGATCGGTCGACTTCATGATGGGCACACCCGGATTCATGTGCATGGTCGTGCTGCTCATATAATAATTTCCACCGACCCTGAGCATGGCCATGTCCGGCACATCAGCGAAAATCAATGGATTTTGAGCTTGCGCGAAAGCGGTGGCCGAAACAGGGAAAACGAGGAGGGCGAAAATGAGGCTAAATGGTTTTTTCATGGGATGAATGACTATGTGAGAACGCGTCGAGATTTTGCCGCGTGGCGCCGGTTCAGTCGCTGTGGGCACGCGCGCATCGGTTGACTAATGCTCGGAAACGCGCGGCGGTGCAAAGACGCGCGGCAGGGGTTGGACGATGCCGGTGACCGAGCCGCCGGAGCCGAACAGGGCGCTTAACCAGGTGTAGGGACCGGACGCCTGGAGCGGGGCGGGCGGGGCGACGGGATCCGGGGAGGGCACTTGCGGCGCCGGCTTGGAACGCGCGGCGCCTGCGGGCGAACCGCCTCGGCCAAAAGAGGCCAAGGCCCGCAAGAGGGCGCTCGGGATGGTGTGATTGCGCATGAACGCTCTCCAGGGGATCTGTGCTGGATTCTGCGTGTTTTTGGTGCGTCTGGCAATTTTCAAAATCACCAATCTGCGTAGTCATTTTTCTTAGGGCGCAGGGGCGCCAATTCTCATGCTTAAAATGATGGGGTGTCGGAATTGGGACGCGGCGCCCTCGGCGGGCCGAATGGGTATCGAACCGGGATGGGAAGCATGGCGCCAAGCCCTCAAGCTTCCGCCTTCCTGGCAATTTTCGTCCGGGACCGCTGAGCGGCGCGTCGCTAACGGGCCGGCTACGCCAGGGTTCACAACTCGGCTCGCCGCGAGCAGAATATTGTGTACGGCATTGCTTAACCGTGTCGCCCTATGCTCGCGTACATTGCTCGCGTACATCGACGACGGCCAAGCTCTGCGCGCGGTAGTGCAACGCAGGCACCGGCGTTGCTGACTAGTCTTGCCGCTCGCGCGCTATCGCCGCGCCGGACTCCTGGCTGCCGAGCATGTCGACGTCGGCTGTGGCGTCCAGCGCCTGTTGGTGTCCACGATGGGTGTGTCGATGCCGGCCCATGCCTTCGCGCTGCGCGCTCTGCTGGACTTCGGCAATCTCATCGTCGCCCATCGTGGCGGCATGTTGCTCGCTGTCCGGTACCTCGGTCGAGGTATCGCTCACATTGTCGCTCACATTGTCGCCCACATTGTCCGACTGGACGTTGCCGGTTTCGTTGCCACCCATCCCGCCGCGGCCGGTCATGCCGCTTTGGCCGAAGCCGACGTCGTGCAAATCGCCACCGTGCTCGCCGCCCATTCCGCCAGAGTGCTGACCGCCATGCCCGGCGGTTCCCGCGTGGCCGCCCTGGTCGAGCGCTTTCTGCTGATTTCCATCACTGGCGCCGGCTTGATTACCGCCGCCTCCCTGTGTCGTATCCCGATCATTCGCATCCTGCGCCATGGTCATCTCCTCGTTAATCAATGCCGCGCCGGCGCATTGCCGGTGGGCGAAGAATATGCTACGCCGCTGACCTCCGGCTCGCCGTAGGTGTACGCGCCGCCCTCCTGTAAGAAGCGCTGCGCGAAATGGCTGGGCGCCCTTGCATCGGGGCCGGAAAAACGGACCCGCGCGCGCCATTCCCGGCGCGGCACATTGTGCTGCGCGCCACGCGCAATACAACGCGTTCTGCCTCCGGGGCGCCTGAAAATGATGCATTCGCGCACGGTGATCGTGGTGTAATTTCATCCTGAAGTCAGCGTTCCGGCAAGCGTAAATCGCGAGCGTGGACGAGCTTCCCAAACCAGAGCCGCCGACCGGACGCAGCGCTTCCGTAGGCACGAATCCGTCGAACAAAGGACCACCAAACATGACTACCACGTTGAGGCCGAAATACATTTCCTTCGATTGCTATGGCACGCTGATCCACTTCCAGATGGCGGATGTGGCGCGCGAGCTGTTTGCCGATCGCATCGCTCCCGAGCAGATGGAACAGTTCACCCGCGACTTCTCCTCCTATCGGCTCGATGAAGTGATGGGCGACTGGAAGCCGTATAAGCAAATCGTCTGCAACGCCATCGAGCGCACTTGCCGCCACTGGGGCATCGCGTACCGCGACAACGAAGGCGAGAAGTTCTACGCCGCAGTGCCGAGCTGGATTCCGCATCCGGACGTGCCGGCCGCGCTGGCCACCCTGGCCAAGGAATACAAGCTGGTGATCTTCTCCAACTCGATGGACGAGTTGATCCCCCACAGCGTCGAGAAGCTGGGCGCGCCTTTCCACCGCGTCTACACCGCGCAGCAGGCCGGGGCCTACAAGCCGCGCCTGCGCGCCTTTGAATACATGATCGACCAGCTCGGCTGCAGCCCGGACGAGATTCTGCATGTGTCGTCGAGCCTGCGCTACGATCTGATGTCGGCCCACGACATCGGGATCAAGAACAAGGTGTTCGTCAACCGCGGGCACGAACCTTCCACGCCGTACTACGGTTATCACGAGATCAAGGACCTGAGCGGCCTGCCGGCGCTGGTCGGTCTCTGAGCGCAACGCGCAGAGCGCGATCGCCTGCGCGGCTGGCTGCCTTGATCGGGAAGCTGCGATCAAGGCAGTCGCCCGACGCTGGAAAGTCCAGGCATAACAACCATTAGGCAGTCCCGAGGAGAAAGACATGAGCGACCAACAATTCGAATTCGATAATTTCAACCCGCAGCGCGGCGACATCGGTGAGCGCATCGCCGGCCATTCCGGTCACGGCGTCACGCGCCGCGACGTCATGCGCAGCCTGCTGGCCGGCGGGATGATGGCGTCCACCGCGGGCGGACTGCTCACGCATTCGGGCGCCGCGTTCGCCCAGGTGCCGAGGAAGGGCGGACGCATCCGCGTCGCCGTCGGCGCCGGATCGACCGCCGACACGCTCGACCCGGCCAAGGGCGGCAACATCGCCGACTATGTGCGCCACTTCATGTTCTACAACTGCCTGACCACCGTCGATACCAAGATGGCCCCGCAAATGGAGCTTGCCGAATCGATCAGCAGCAAGGACTCGCTGCTGTGGACCATCAAGCTGCGCAAGGATGTGCGCTTCCATGACGGCAAGCCCCTGACGCCGGCCGACGTCGTCTATTCGCTGGCGCGCCACAAGATTGCCGCCACCGCGTCGAAAGCCAAGACCGTGGCCGACGAGTTCGCCGAAATCAAGGCCACCGGCCCGCTGGAAGTCCAGCTCAAGCTCGATTCGGCCAATGCCGACCTGCCGGCCTTGCTGGGCACTTCCCATTTCGCCATCATCAAGGACGGCACCACCGACTTCACCACCGCGATCGGCACCGGCCCATACAAGTGCAAGCAATTCCGGCCTGGCGTGAAGTCGATCGGCGTGCGCAACGAGGGCTACTGGAAACCGGGCAAGCCCTACCTCGACGAAATCGAATATTTTTCGATTCCCGACGAGGCGGCGCGCGTTAACGCACTGCTGTCGGACGACGTGCAGCTGATTAACGGCATCAATCCGCGGTCCGCGCCGACCATCACCTCGGCCGCCGGCTACACCCTGTTCGAATCGAAGACCGGCCATTACACCGACATCATCATGCGCGACAACCTGGGCCCGGTGAAGAATCCGGATTTCGTGCTGGCGATGAAATACCTGCTTGACCGCGAGCAGATCCGCAAGGTGTCCATGCGCGGCTTCGCCACGGTCGCCAACGACCAACCGGTGCAGCCGGGCAACCGATACTATTTCAGCGGCTTGCCGCAGCGCGCCTATGATCCGGACAAGGCCAAGTTCCACTTGCAGAAATCCGGCATGGCCGGCATGACGCTGCCGTTGATCGCCTCGACCGCCGCCACCGGTTCGGTCGAGACGGCGCAGATCCTGCAGTTGGCGGGGCAGAAGATCGGCCTGAACCTGGATATCAAGCGCATGCCGGCCGACGGCTACTGGTCCAACCATTGGGCCAAGCATCCTCTGTCTTTCGGCAACATCAATCCGCGCCCGACGGTCGACCTGATGTTCTCGCTGTTCTACAAGTCCGACTCGCCCATGAACGTATCGGGCTGGAAGAACGAAAAGTTCGATCAGCTGCTCGAACTGGCGCGCGGCGAACCGAACGACGCCAAACGCAAGCAGATGTATGCCGACATGCAGGTGCTGGCGCATGAAGGCTGCGGCGTCGGCATTCCAATCTTCAACCATTCGCTCGACGGCTTCACCAACAAGCTGAAAGGTTTCCTCAGCCACCCGATGGGCGGCCTGATGGGCTATGCCTTCGCCGAGAATGTCTGGCTCGAAGCCTGATTCGAAGCCTGATGACTGAGCAATCAAGAAAGAAAATCATGCCGACATCCCAGCCAGCGAGCGCAGTGCATCTCCATCCGCCGAGCTTCGTCGATTTGCGCTTGTTCGCGCGGGACCCAAGCCAGGGCGTCGTGTCGACGCCCGCCGATGGCGAGGACCGTTTTCTCAGCGCCCGCCGCATCCTCGACTGGGCCCCGGGTCCGGTCACCGCGGGGGTGATCGCCCTCGAAGCCGGTAGCGGGGCGGTACGCTGCCAGCCGGCGGACGACTTCATCATCGTCAACCAGGGCAGCATCACCTTGCTGCAAGGGGACGCCGCGCTCACGCTGGAAGCCGGCCAGAGCGCGGTGATCAAGCAGGGCGCCGCGTTCACCTGGTCTGCCGAAGCGCCGGTGTCGCTGATCTTCACCCGCTACAACCACAGCCAGCCCGGCGACGGCGCGATCGTGCCGATCAAGCAAGGCCCGGAGCTCAAACCATCGGGCACGCCGCTGGCCGAGCTGCTGATCACCCCGCCGCCCGCCTGCCGCAACCACACCGACTACCTGTCGGCCGACGGCGAATTTATGTGCGGCACCTGGGATTCGACGCCGTATCATCGCCGCCCGATGGCTTACCGCCACTTTGAATTGATGTACCTGCTCGAAGGCAGCGTGACCTTTGTCGATGAAACGGGGCGCAGCGGCACGTTTTCGGCGGGCGACATTTTCCTGGTCGAGCAACAGGCCAAGTGCAGCTGGGAGAGCCGCGAGCACGTGGCGAAGGTCTATGTGATTTACCGGCCTGCGTGATGGGTGTGCCGCTTGCGGGTCGCCGGCGCAACGCTCGCCGGCGGCCGTGCCTGGCGCTTGGCATGTCGCTCCAGACAGGAAGCCGCACATGAGTTTCGTTTACAAATCAGATCCGGTGCGCGGCGCAGTGTGGGCTGAATTGTTCGCCCGAATAATGCCGGAGCTGCCGTTTCGGATCTGGCCCGACATCGGCGATCCGCGCGAGGTACGTTACCTGGCGGCGTGGCAACCGCCAGACGATCTGGCGAGCCGGTTTCCCAATCTGGAAGTGCTGTTCTCGACCGGGGCAGGGACCGATCACTTCGACTATGCGTTGATCCCCGCGACGCTGCCGGTGGTGCGCATGGTCGAGCCGGGTATCGTCAACGGCATGGTCGAGTACGTGATGCTGGCCGTGCTGTCGATTCACCGCGACTGGCGCAGCTACAACGACCAGCAGCGGGCAGGCGAGTGGAAAGTGCAGCGCGTGGTTCCGGCCTCGTCGCGGCGGGTCGGGGTGCTTGGGCTCGGCGTGCTTGGGCGCGCGGTGTTGGCCAGCCTGACCAGCCTCGGATTTTCCTGTGCCGGCTGGAGCCGCTCGGCGCAACAGATCGACGCGGTCGACTGCTACGCCGGCGAGGAGGGGTTGCAGCAATTCCTGGCGCGCACCGACATCCTCATTTGCCTGCTGCCCCTGACCGACAGCACGCGCCACATCCTCGCCAGGCCGTTGTTCGAGCGCTTGTCGCACGGCGCCACGGTAATCAACGTGGGGCGCGGCGGGCACCTGGTCCAGCAAGACTTGCTCGACGCGCTGGACCAGGGGAAGCTGGCCAACGCCATTCTGGATGTGTGCGAGCCGGAACCGCTGCCGACCGACCACCCGTTCTGGCGCCATCCCAAGGTGATGTTGACGCCGCATATCGCCAGCATGACGCAGCCGGAAACCGCAGTCGAAGCCGTGATCGACAATCTTCGCCGCCACCGGGAAGGGTTGCCAATGACAGGCCTGGTCGACAGGACGCGCGGCTATTGATGGCAAGCGGCTGCCCGCACGCTGTTGCTTGAAGACGGCAAAAGCTCCCTGCCGCGCACAGCTTTTCCCGGGGCTCAGTTCTACCGCCGCATGCCATCCAGCGGCAAATTCGATGGCTCATCTCCCACGCATGACACCCGCCGGCGGTCCATATTGCGGCCCGATCAACGCGTCATTTCGCGCCGATCGCGGCCAGCTAATGGGCTCGCAGGCCGCCTTCAACGCTCCCCAAACAGGTGCAGCATTTTCCATTGGCGACCGGTCTGCATTCGTCGTTTTATGCCGAGAGGGTATGGGCTTTCGAGGATTTATATCAGAGGTGCGGGCGTACATTGGTACATCTGGCGGCGGTAAGCAAAGGCGCATCGAGGCCAGATAATTTCGACCCGCTTAACGGCAATTCGCCGAACCTTAAAGACTATAACTATATGAAAAAATCAATCCTCGCGCTCGCCGTCCTCGCCGCTGTCACCGGTACGGCCGCCGCCCAATCGAACGTCACCGTGTACGGCATCGTCGATGTCAGCCTATCACGCGCCACCTCCAGTATCGCTCCCAGCATTACCAGCGTCGACAGCGGCAATTGGTATGGCTCGCGCCTTGGCTTCAAGGGTAGCGAGGACCTGGGCGGCGGCCTGACGGTCAACTACCAGCTCGAAAACGGCTTTAGCGCCGATACGGGCAACCTTGGACAGAGCGGGCGCATTTTCGGCCGCCATGCGTGGGTGGGAATCAAGGGCGACTTCGGCGCATTGCGCTTCGGCCGCTCATGGACGCCGACCTATTGCGCCCTGACCGACGTGATCGATCCATTCGAAGACGGCATGGCGGGCGCCGCCGCCTCGTTCTTCGGCCGCAATACCTTCACGGCGATCGATATCCGCATGCAGAACGCGATCTTCTATGCGAAGACACTCGGCCCGCTGACGGCCAGCGTGGCGTACAGCCTTGGCGAAGTGGCCGGCAACAGCTCCGCCAATAGCCAGCTCAGCTCGACGTTCACCTATGTGGCCGGGCCGTTGACGACGGTGTTCGGCTACAACGACGTCAACAACGTCACCGGAACCGGATCGGCCAAGCTGACTTTCATCGGCGCAAACTACAACTTCGGTCCGGCGCGCCTTCACTTTGGCCTCGACCGGCAGAAGACCGACCTGGCCGGCGTGACGACAACCGATGCCAGCGACATGCTGATCGGCCTCACGGTGCCGGTCGGGGCGGGGCGCATTCTGGCCTCGTACAACCGCCTGGATGACAAGACGGTCGCCAATCTCGACAGCCACAAGCTGGCGATCGGCTACACCTATGCGATGTCGACGCGGACCACCCTGTACACGTCCTACGGTCACGTGAACACCAACGACGCCAACCGCTTCAACGTCGGCATCCGCCACAAGTTCTGATCGCCGCCCGGGCGATTGATTGCCGGCTGAAGCAGACCATCCGGCAACTCGCCCATGGGCTTGTTGAACGCCAGCGCACCCTGTGCGGGCGTCCCCCGCGCAAGGTGCGCCAGACACCTTGATTTATGCGGCGAGCACAATGAACCTGACAATGAAATCGCGTTTGATCGCGGTGATCACCTTCCTGTCGATCCTGGCCGCCGCCTGCGGCATGCTGGGCTTGCGCGGCATGGAACAATCCAATGAAGGCCTGAAAGCGGTCTATAAGGACCGGGCGCTGGTGCTGGAGCAGATCTCGCGCATCGAGTCGCTGCTGCTGCAAAACCGGCTCTTTTTATCGCTGGCGATCACCGATCCGTCGGTGGACGTGAAAGTGGCGTCGGCGCAGATTGAACGGAACGTCGCCGACATCGAGGCGACATGGAACGCCTGGCTGCCGCTTGCCGTCACGCCGGAAGAAAGAAAGCTGGCGGACCGGTTCGCGATCGACTGGTGCGGCATTGTCGGGCAGGGCTGGCGGCCCGCCTTGTCGGCGCTGGCCGGCGGCGACGTCGAGGCGGCGAAGACGGCGCAAAACAGGATCGAGCAAGCCGCGCCTGCTGTCGTGCAGAGCATCAATGCCTTGCGCGGCCTGCAAGTGACGGCGGCGAAGGACGAATACGAGCGCGCCGTCGCGCGCTACCAGGTCCTGCGCAAAACCGCGGTCGCGGCAATTGTCTCCGGCACCCTGGTCGCGGCGATCTTCGGCTTTGTCCTGATTCGCAATATCTATCGCGACCTCGGCGGCGAGCCCGATTACGCCGCGCATATCGTGCGCTGCATTTCCGGCGGCGACCTGACCATGCAGGTCGCCCTGCGCGAGGGCGATGAGCGCAGCCTGCTGGCGGCCATGCGCACGATGCAGCAAAACCTCAGGCGGACCATCGGCCAGATCAACCAGGCGGCGCACACCATCGATGGCGCGTCGGCGCAGGTCGCCAGCGGAAGCGACGACCTGCGCTCCCAGACCGACCGGCAGGTGGCGTCCTTGAAGGACACGGCCGCCTCGATGGAGGACATCGCCTCGGCCGTGAAGCAGAATGCCGGCAACGCGCGCGACGCCGACCGGTTCGTGGCGGCCGCCTCCGACACCGCGCACAGGGGCGGGGCAGTGGTGGCCGGGGTGGTCGTCAAGATGGAGTCGATCAGCGCATCGGCCAGGAAGATTGTCGACATTATCGACGTGATCGACGTGATCGACGGGATCGCCTTCCAGACCAACATCCTGGCGCTGAACGCGGCGGTCGAGGCGGCGCGCGCGGGCGACCAGGGTCGCGGCTTCGCCGTCGTGGCCGGCGAGGTGCGCGCCCTGGCGCATCGCTCGGCCGGCGCGGCGAAGGAAATCAAGACGCTGATCGAAGATTCGGTCGGCAAGATCGATGCCGGCACCGTCCTGGCGCACCAGGCCGGCGACACCATGCACGAGATCATCGACAGCGTCGGCCGGGTCGCGCACATCGTCAACGATATCGCGGTCGCGAGCCACCAGCAGAGCGCAGGCATCGACCAGATCAAGCTGGCGATCGGTCAGATCGAGGAGGTGACGCAAAGGAACGCCATGCTGGTGGAGGAGGCGGGCGCGGCGTCCGCATCGATGCGCGGCCAGACTGTCAAGCTCAATGCGCTCGTCGCGCTGTTCAAGCTCGATTCGGGCGAGATCCGGGCGGGCAAACCCGCCGGCGCCGAACGGCCAGCGCGGACGGCCGGCGAGCAGGCGCGGGCAATCGCTAGCAGAGCGCCTGGTTGATGATGGCGAACTGCCGGACGGCCTCCTCGGGGGCCGGCTGGCCATTGCGCGCCATGACCGTCACCGTGTCGACCTTCGCCAGGCCGATCTGCTCCAGGCTATTTTCCAGGCCGCCCGTGGCGGTGACATCGATGCGCACGAAGCTGCCGGCATGGGTGCCGGTCCAGTCGGCGATCAGGGCCATGGCGCGTTCACTGTCCGGCGCCACCACGGGGCCGATCGCATGGCCGCGCCCGAAGCGCCGCATGATGGAAAATCCGGCCGGTTCGCCGTCGCGCTCGAGCACATTGCAGTCGGCGATGGTGAACAGCTGCGCCAGCGCGCTCGCGCGCGGCATGCCGGCGGCGCGGCCGGCCAGCTTGATGAGCGCCGCCGTGTCGTCCGCCTGCAGCGGACGAATGCGCTCGCCCGCCGCGAGCGGCGCCGGTGCCGCCGCCAGCATCGTGCCCTGGTGCTGGTGCACGCTGCCGATCGGCGCGAAGCCGAGCCGCGCATACAAGGGCTGGCCGGCCGGCGTCGCGTTGAGCAGGGTGCGGCGCTCGCCCAGTTCGGCCAGTATCAGCGCCATCACTTCGCGCCCGATGCCCTTGCCCTGGTGTTGCGGCGACACGATGATCAAGCCCAGCGAGGCATGCCGCTCGCCATGCTTCCAGCACAGGCCTGTGCCGACTACCTCGCCATCCTGCTCGGCGAGGAAGCCGACGCCCAGGCGCAGCACGAACTGCCAATCCTCGAGCCGATGCGGCCAGCCTACCGCCTGCGACAGCGCGTGGGCGGCGCGAAGGTCGTCTTCGCCCATTCGGCGATAGGTGATGCGGCTGGCGATCGTTTGCATGGTCATGGTCAAGGTGGGTGAGGAATGGCGAAACCTGGCGCGCGGCGGCTTATCCCAGCGTCTGGCTGAGCAGGGCGAACTGCTTGACGGTGGCGTCGGGCGAGGCCGCTTCGCCGCGCGTCATGGCCGGCACGGCGTGATCGGCCAGCATCAGCCCCATCTCCGCGAGCCACGGACTGAGCTCGGTCCAGCCGGGCACGTCGACCCGCACGAACGAGCTGGCATAGCTGCCCGCCCAATGGGCGATCAGCACCTTCGCCCGTTCGATGTCGGGCGCGACCACCGGACCGATCATGTGGCCGAGGCCGAACTTGCGCAGCGCCGCGAAGCCGATTAATTCGCCGTAGCGGTCGATCGCGACACAATTGGCGACGTCCAGCAAGTGCTTGATGACGGTCCCACGCGGCATCCCGGTGGCGCGGCTGGCCAGGTCGATCAGCTTCGCTTCGTCCCTCGAACTGACAGGCCGGATGCGCTCGCCGGCGCCAAGTGCGACAAACGGCGCGCGGAACACGCTGCCCTGGTGCTGGTGGATTTTGCCGGTCAGGCGAAAGCCATGCTCTTCGCACAAGGCCTGTCCTTCGAGCGAACCATGCAGCAGGACGCTGCGCTCGCCCACTTCCTTGAGCGCGCGCGCGGCCAGTTCGCGGCCGATGCCCTGGCGCCGCCGGGAGGGTGACACGATCATCATGCCGAGCGAAGCGAATTGCTTGCCATGGGCCGCGCACACCACTGTGCCGACCACCCCGGAGGCGTCTTCGGCGACGAAACCGACGCAGACCTCCAGGATGAATTTCCAGTCCTCGAGCCGATGCGGCCACAGCACCGACAAGGACAGCTGGCGCGCCGCCGGCAAGTCTTCCGCCGTCATCCTGCGGTAGCGGATGTCTTCGTTACTGATGTTTTCCTTCATGCGGTTCTCCTCGTGTGGCGCGGCCGTTTCGCCTGCCTGGGCAGTGACGATACGCGGCCGTTTGAACGCCTGTTGTCCGGTCCGGACGCGAGCCCGGCCCTGTTTTTAGCGGCTATCTTGCCACAGGCGCGAGCCGCTGGGGATAGGGTGCGTGCAATTCCACATGATCGCCCGAAGCCGGCCCGAGAACGACAGCTTGTGCGTTTGCGGGGACGGCGGACAGCAGAATATGTGTTGGCAGCGCTCTTACAATTTCGGCGGAACGGCGCAGGCCAGCGTGAATTTTTCACGCCGCTGCGCCAAGTTGAAAGGATCTGTAATGACGTGTTTTGACCCGAACCTGGTGGTCGTTCGTAGTGCGCATTTCATCGGCGGCCGCTATATTGAAGCCACTGGCAATGTGATGGACGTGCGGCGTCCGTCGGACGGCGTGGCGTATGCGGGTTTGCCGATGGGCGACGTCGAGCTGGTCGACAGGGCGGTGCAGGATGCATGGCGCGCGTTCAAGGAGAGTGGCTGGGCCCAGTGCGCGCCGCGCGAACGCGCCAGGATCATGCGGCGCTGGGCCGACCTGATCGAGGCCGACGTCCAGACCCTGGCGCCGCTCGAAGCGCTCGGCTCGACCCGGCCGATCGACGACGCCACGCAGTGGGATGTGCCGTTCACCGCCGAGGGCATCCGCTTCTTCGCCGAATGGGCCGATAAGATCGGCGGCGACGTGGCGGCCACCCGCAGCGACCATCTCGGCATGAGTTGCGCGGAGCCGTACGGCGTCATCGCCGCCATCGCGCCCTGGAACTTCCCGCTCGTGATGGCGTCCTGGAAGATCGCGCCGGCGCTCGCGGCAGGCAATGCGGTGGTCCTCAAGCCGTCCCGCATGACGCCATTCAGCGTGTTGCGCCTGGCCGAACTGGCGGTCGAGGCGGGTATGCCAAACGGTATCTTCAACATCGTGCAAGGAGACGGCAATCTGATCGGCGACGCCTTGTGCCGCCATCCGCGCGTCGCCAAGGTGACTTTCACCGGCTCGACCCGCACCGGCGCGGCCATCATGACGGCCTGCGCCGAGAGCGGGACCAAGGCGGTGACGCTCGAACTTGGCGGCAAGAGCCCGCAGGTGGTGTTCGCCGACGTGCCCGACCTGGAAAAAACCGTGCGCACGGTGGCACGCGCGATCACCACCAACGCCGGCCAGGTGTGCGTGGCCGGATCGCGCCTGATCGTCCATCGCAGCATCGCCGAGCGGTTCGTCGAACGGCTCGGCGCCGTGTTCGCGGAGCTCAAGGCCGGCCCCACCTGGAACACCGACACCACCCTGTCGCCCATCATTTCAAAGCGTGAGCTCGAACGGATTGACGGCATCGTGCAGCGCAGCGTGGAGCAGGGCGGGCGCATCGTCACCGGCGGGCGCCGCATCGCCACTGGATCGGATGGCGCCTACTACCTGCCCACCATCATGACCGAGGTCGACCAGGGGATGGAGGCGGTTCACAGCGAAATCTTCGGCCCGGTGCTCACCGTTCAGACCTTCGACGGCGAGGACGAAGCGCTGGCGCTGGCCGACCATCCTGACTACGGCCTGGCGGCGGGCGTGCATACCGCCGATATCGGCCGCGCCCTGCGCCTCGCGCGCGGTATCGAGGCCGGCACCGTGTGGATCAACCGCTATGGACGCACGTCGGACTTCATTCTGCCGACCGGCGGCTACAAGCGCTCGGGGATCGGCAAGGACCTCGGGCGCCAGGCCTACGAGGCAAACCTGCGCTTCAAGAGCGTGCTGGTCGACTTTGCGCGCGAAGCGTGAAGGGCGCGGCATTTTATGCTGCGAAGCGCCCGCAATACCGGCGCTTCTGTGCCGGGACAGCATGAAAACGAGACAATCGATCATGCTGCCCGTGGTGTAATGATCACATGGAGACGCCTGGGCAGGGCCGCTGCAACGGGCGGCCCCGCCGGCCACTTGCCTGGCCGGCGTCTCACGACCGGCGGACTAATCATGGACAGGATGCAGCGATGAAGTTGGAATCTTATTGGCTCGATACCGCACCGGCCTTCACCGCAGGCGCCCAGGGCCCGGTGTCCGGCCGTGCCGATGTGGTCGTCGTCGGCGGCGGCTTCACCGGCTTGTCGGCGGCGCTCGCCCTGGCCAGGCGCGGCGCCTCGGTGACCGTGTTGGAGGCTGGGCGCGTGGTCGGCGAAGCGTCCGGCCGTAACGGCGGACAGTGCAACAGCGGCACTGCGCACGAATTCGGCGCGCTGGCCGACCGTCTCGGCCTCGAACGGGCGCGCGGCTTCTACCGGGCCTATAACGCCGCGGTCGACACCGTCGAGCGGCTGATCGCGGAAGAGGGCATCGACTGCGACTTCGTGCGCGCCGGTAAACTCAAGCTGGCCGCCAAGCCTGAACACTACGGCAAGCTCGAACGCGCCTGCGAGCGCCTGCGCCGCGACGTCGATCCGCACGTGGAAATGGTGCCGGCATCCGCCATCCGGGACGAAGTGGACTCCGGCGGTTTCTTTGGCGGCCTGCTGCAGAAGACCAGCGCTCAGATGCACATGGGGAAATTCGGCGTCGGCCTGGCGCAGGCGGCCGCGCGCAGCGGTGCGCAGATCTATGAACAGGCCGCCGTGACCGGGCTGGAACGGCGCGTCGACGGCGGGTTCCGCCTCACGACGGCGCGCGGTACGATCGACGCCGGCCAGGTATTCCTGGCGACCGGCAACTCGACGACCGGGCCATTCTCCTTCTTCCGCCGGCGCATGATCTCGATCGGCAGTTTCATCATCGCCACCGAAGTGCTGGACAAGGCCCTGCTCGATCAAATGCTGCCGGCGCGCCGCAGCTACGTCACCTCCAGGAACATCGGCAATTACTTCCGCGTCACGCCCGACAACCGCCTGCTGTTCGGCGGCCGCGCGCGCTTCGCCATGTCCAATCCGCGCTCCGACGCCAAGAGCGGGCAGGTGCTGCGCGTCTCGATGGAAGCCATGTTTCCGCAATTGCGCGGCATCGGCATCGATTATTGCTGGGGCGGGCTGGTCGACATGACGGCCGACCGCCTGCCGCGCGCCGGCGAGCATCGCGGCCTCTATTATTCGGTCGGCTACAGCGGCCATGGCGTGCAGATGTCGGTGCACATGGGCCAGTTGATGGCCGATGTGCTGGCCGGCCGCGCCGACCTCAATCCCTGGCGCGATCTGGAATGGCCGGCGATTCCCGGCCACTTCGGCAAGCCGTGGTTCCTGCCGTTCATCGGCGCCTATTATCGCTGGCAGGACTGGCGCCATTGAGCGCGCCGCACCTTCGCGGTGCGGCGGCAGATCATGCCGCGTCCGGGGCTCAGTTGCACTGTTTCTGTGTTTCAGGAGGAAGAAAATAAGACATTTGCACAGGCTTGCCATGTTCTAATTATTCTCGGGGATGACGGTTTTGCGAGGGCATCATCGGCGGCTTCAGCGCGGCGTTTCGATCGGATAAGCATCGCCCGGTCGCACATCGGACCAATCGATAGGAAAAGATTCAATCATGAACACTACCATTGCAAGACTCGTCCTGAACCGGCTGGGCACCGGCATCCTGACCCTGCTGGTCGTCTCGCTGGTGATCTTCACGATCACCAGCCTGTTGCCCGGCGACGCCGCCGAATCGGCGCTCGGCCAGGCCGCCACGCCGGAACTGGTGGCGGCGCTGCGGGCCCAGTTCGGCCTCGACCAGCTGCCGCACCTGCGCTATCTGCACTGGCTGACCGGCATGTTGACGGGCAATCTGGGCAATTCCTTCGCCAACGGCACGCCGGTGGCGGAACTGATCGGCGGCCGCCTGCCGGCCTCGCTGATGCTGGCTGCCGCCACGGCGGCGGTGTCGGTGCCGGTCGCGCTGGCCATCGGCATCGCCTCGGCGATGTATCGCGGCTCGATGTTCGACCGCGTGGTCAGCGTGGCGACCGTCACCACGGTCTCGGTGCCCGAATTCCTGATCGCCACGGTGGCGGTGCTGGTGTTCGCGGTCAAGCTGCACTGGCTGTCGGCGCTCTCGCACACCGACGATGTCACCTCATTCGTCCAGTTCCTGCGCGCCTACGCCATGCCGGTGATGACGCTGTGTTGCGTGATCGTGGCGCAGATGGCGCGCATGACACGCGCCGCCGTGATCGACCAGCTCAAATCGTCGTATGTCGAAATGGCGCTGCTCAAGGGCGTGCGCCCGGTGCGCATGGTGCTGACCCACGCGCTGCCGAACGCGGTCGGCCCGATCGCCAACGTGGTCGCGCTCAGCCTGGCCTACCTGATCGGCGGCGTGATCATCGTCGAATCGATCTTCAATTATCCCGGAATCGCCAGCTTGATGGTCGATTCGGTGTCCATGCGCGACATGCCGGTAGTGCAGTCCTGCGCCATGCTGTTTTGCTGCGGCTACCTGGTGCTGGTGACATTGGCCGACGTCTGCGCGATTCTTTCCAACCCGAGGCTGCGTAAATGACTACTTCCACCACCCCCACCGCCGCCGCGCGCAAGCCGCGCCGGCGCATCTCGGTCGCCGGCATGATCGGCAGCGCGATTGTCGCCTTCTGGCTGCTGATGGCCCTGATCGGACCGTCGATCGCGCCGCACGATGTCGGCGGCATGACCGGCGGCGACGTGTTCGCCCCCATCAGCGCGCAGTACCCGCTCGGCACCGACTACCTCGGGCGCGACATGCTCAGCCGTATCCTGCACGGCGCGCCGTACACCATCGGCGTGGCGCTCGCCGCAGTGGTCCTGGCAAGCAGCATCGGCACCGCGCTGGCCCTGTGCGCGGCCGTCGTCGGCGGCTGGTTCGACGCCATCGTCAGCCGCACCATCGACGCCATGATCACCATCCCCAGCAAGCTGCTGGCCTTGATGATGGTCGCCTCGTTCGGCGCCTCGGTGCCGCTGCTGATCGTGACGGCGGCGGTCAGCTACATGCCGGGCGCCTACCGCATCGCCCGTTCGCTGGCCGTCAACGTGCAGGCCATGGATTATGTCCAGGCGGCGCGGGTGCGCGGCGAGGGCCTGGCCTACATCACCTGCGTCGAGATCCTGCCGAACATGAGCCGTCCGATGCTGGCCGACTTCGGCCTGCGCTTCGTCTTCGTCGTGTTGCTGTTGAGCGGAATGAGCTTTCTCGGACTCGGCGTGCAGCCGCCGCATGCCGACTGGGGATCGCTGGTGCGAGAGAACATCATTGGATTGAATGAAGGCGCGCCCGCGCTGATCCTGCCGGCCATCGCGATTGCGACGCTGACCATCGGGGTCAACCTGGCGATCGATAGTCTGGCGGGGCGCAAGCGCCGTGGAAGCGAGGGTTGATATGAGCGAACTGGTGAAGGTATCCGGCCTGCGGGTCACCGCCCGCAACGACATGGGCGAGGACGTGGCGATCGTCCACGGCGCCGATTTCGCGATCAAGCAGGGCGAGGTGCTGGCCCTGATCGGCGAATCCGGCTCGGGCAAGACGACCATCGCGCTGTCGCTGATGGGGTACGCCCGCAGCGGCTGCCGCATCGCCGGCGGCAGCGTCAACGTCGGCGGGCGCGAGGTCCTCTCGCTCGACGCCGAGCGCCTGGCGCAGCTGCGCGGACGCACCGTCGCCTATATCGCCCAAAGCGCGGCCGCTTCCTTCAATCCGGCCAAGCGCCTGATGGACCAGGTGGTCGAGAGCGCGCTGATCCACAAGCTGATGACGCGCGCCGAGGCCGAGGCCAAGGCGGTCGCGCTGTTCCGCGCGCTGGCCCTGCCGGAGCCGGAGCGGATCGGCCAGCGCTATCCGCACCAGGTCTCGGGCGGCCAGCTGCAGCGCCTGATGGCGGCGATGGCCCTGATCACCGATCCGGAGCTGGTGATCATGGACGAGCCGACCACCGCGCTCGATGTCACCACCCAGATCGAAGTCCTGCGCGCCTTCAAGAATGTGGTCAAGGAGCGCGGCACCACGGCGGTGTATGTGTCGCACGACCTGGCGGTGGTGGCGCAAATGGCCGACCGCATCGTGGTGCTGCGCGACGGCGAGATCCGCGAAACCGGCGACACCGCGCAGATCCTGGCGGCGCCGGCCCATCCCTATACGAAAAGCCTGCTGGCGGCGATGACGCCGGCGCCGCGCGATATGGGGAACGTCGTTGCCAGGCCGGCCGAGGTAGCGCCCTTGCTGGAGGTGCGCGGCGTCTACGCTTCCTACGGCGCGACCAGGGGCAGCACGCCGGTCAAGTGCGTGCTCGACGATATCAACCTGGTCATTCCGCGCGGCGCCACGGTCGGCGTGATCGGCGAATCGGGCTCCGGCAAGACCACGCTGGCGCGCGCCATCGCCGGCCTGATCGCGCCCTCCCAAGGCGCCATTCTGCTTGACGGCAAACCGCTCGCGCCGACCCTAGATGGGCGCACGCGCGACCAGTTCCGCCGCATCCAGTTCGTGTTCCAGAACGCCGACACAGCCTTGAATCCCCTGCATACGATCGAACGCATCCTGGCGCGTCCGCTCGAGTTCTACCACGGCATGAGGGGTGAGGCGCGCCACAAGCGGGTCCTGCAACTGCTCGACCTGGTGCGCCTGCCGGCTGCGGTGGCCGACCGCCTGCCGGGCGAACTGTCGGGCGGCCAGAAGCAGCGCATCAACCTGGCGCGCGCGCTGGCGGCCCAGCCGGACCTGATCCTGTGCGACGAAGTCACCTCCGCGCTCGACACCGTGGTCGGCGCCGCGATCCTCGAACTGATGGCCGAACTGCGCAAGGAACTGAACGTCTCCTACATGTTCATCAGCCACGACATCAACACGGTGCGCGCGATCTGCGACGAGATCGTGGTGCTGTACGCGGGCCGCAAGGTCGAAGCGCGCAAGCGCGAGGCGCTGGCGATGCCGCCGTTCCATCCGTATTCGCATTGCCTGATCTCGTCGGTGCCGAGGCTGCGGCGCGGCTGGCTCGAAGAGGTGGCCGGCCGCACCAGCGAATCGCTGCCGCAGATCGGCGCGGCCACTGGGCCCGGCATCTGTTCCTTCATCGACCGCTGTCCGCTGCGGGTCGACGGCGTGTGCAACACGGCGCCGCCGCCGCGCACCCAGCTCGCCAACGGCGGCAGCATCCTGTGCCACCGGACCGAGGCCGAACTGCGCGGCTTGCAAAGCCCGCTGCGCCTGATCGAAGGAGAAGCGGCATGAGCCAGCGTTTTGTGCGCCTCGCCGAAACCGCGCGCGCGCCGGTGCGCATCCTCATCGACGGGCAGGCGGTGGAAGCGCTGGCCGGCGACACCCTGATGGTCGCCTTGCTCAACAACACGCGGCACCTGCGCGAATCCGAATTCGGCGACGGCAAGCGGGCCGGCTTCTGCCTGATGGGCGCCTGCCAGGATTGCTGGGTCTGGACCGCCGACGGCGACCGCCTGCGCGCCTGCACCACCGTGGTTGGAGAAGGCATGCATATCGTTACACATCAACCGGAGGCGACATGGGCCAACCTCGCGTAATCATCATCGGCGC
>JBDSTZ010000508.1:0-9685 GCA_039927975.1 Massilia sp.
CGGTCCGACCGACTGGGTCATGCTCGAACCGAACAGGGTGTAGAGAATGGGCGGCAGGATGCTGGCGTACAGGCCGGCCACCGGCGGCAGGCCGGCCACCAGCGCGTAGGCCATGCCCTGCGGAATCATCATCATCGCCACCACCAGTCCGGCGCTGATGTCGCCGGCCAGCAGCGCGCGTCGGTACTGCCTAAGCCATTGCAGCATGGCGCCCCCGGGTGGCGGACGTGGACGTGGTGCGACGCCCCACCCTAGTGTCCTGAGTTGCAGATTCGTTGAATAAATATGGAGAGAATCGCCCTGATACTGCGTCACAAAATGCTCGCAAGGCCTCGGCCTTGCTGTGCTTTGTTCCTTGTCTCAAGGCGATTTCTCCACATTTATTGTTCAACGAACTAGCAACTCACGACACTAGGACATCGCCAGTTCAACGCAGTTGCGCCCTGCCCGCTTGGCGCGCGCCAGCGCGGCGTCGACCCGCCGGGTCAGGCCGTCGCCGCTTTCCTGCCCGTTCAGCTGGGCCACGCCGAGGCTGATCGTCACGTGGTCGCAGCCGGGAATATCGGTGCCGGCGATCGCCATGCGGATCTTCTCGGCGATCTTCAAGCCGTCGATCGCGCTGGTGTGCGGGGCGATGATCTGGAACTCTTCGCCGCCGGCGCGCACCAGGATGTCGCTCGAGCGCAGCGCCGCCTGGGCCGCCTCGGCAACGGTGCGCAGCACCAGGTCGCCGACCGGATGGCCGTAGCGCTCGTTGACCTGGCGGAAGTGGTCGATGTCGAAGGCGATCAGCGCCAGCGGATGCTGGTAGCGCCGCGCGCGCTTCATTTCCTGTTCGAGCAGCGCTTCGCCGCGCCGGCGGTTGGCCACCCCGGTCAGCGCGTCGATGGTCGACAGGCTGGTCATGCGCATGAGCAGTTGCTCGCCCTCGCGCGTCATCTCGGCCAGGCGCATGCCCACCCCGGCCAGTTGCGCCAGGTCGGCCAGCGAGGCCAGTTCATCGCGCGAAAAATGCCGGTGACGGTCGAACATCAGGCACACCGCGCCGCTCGGCGCGCCGTGGCCGCTGGCCGGAATCGGTAAACCCAGCACCATCTGCACGCCCTTTTCGCGCAGCGCGATCGCCAGTTCGGGCTCGCCCGATTTCTCCGGCGCGTCGAGGTAGGCCATGTCGCCGCTCATCGACGCCAGCAAGCCGGGGAAGGCGTGCCGCAGCGGCAGTTGCAGCAGCTGGTCGGCGCGGCCGAGCAGCTCGGCCAATTTGACGCGAACGCTCGCGTGTTCGGCCTCGATCTGCAGGTCGCCCAGCTCCTTGAGGTGCAGCAGCGAGGCGTGCACCACGCCCGGCCAGGCGCACAGGGCTTCGCACATTTGTTCGGCCAGCAGGCGCAGATCGTGGGCGTCGTCGAGGGTGCGCTGCATACGCGACTGCACCGCCAGCATCGCGCGCAGCTGCGCCGCGCTGGCCTCGCTGGCCGCGGCGCCGGCACGCGCCAGCTGGGCCGCCACCGCCGCTTTCAGATCGGCTTCGACCAGCGGACCGAGCACGTAATCGATTGCGCGCGTGGTCGTCAAGGCCGGCAGCCAGGACGCGCTGCCGAAGGGGCAGATCAGCAGAATCGGCGCGTCGCCGCGCAGCGCGATCAAGGCGTTCAGGCTGGCCAGCTCGATGCTGCGCTCGAAGCGTTCGAGATCGACGATCAGCAGGTCGATGCGCTGATTGGCCAGCAGTTCGGAGGCTTGCTCGACGCCGTCGGCGACGAACAGGCGCTCGAATTGCGCGCCGCAGGCGTTCTGGAAATCGACGCGCCGCTGGCCTACCGGATTGAGAAACAATCCGACGCTGTTTGGCTCGCCGCCGGTCTGATGAAGCATAGGGTCTCCTCGATAAAGCTATTCTTTCTGCTCCACGTAGTTTGCCACAAAGCACATTTTGTGTGCGGACCAAATGCGCGTGTGTGTGTGTCGCCGCACGGAGCGCGCCACGTCGCACGCCGATACTGGTTTGGTGCGATGTACAAGCTAAGGGGAGAACCATGGCCATTCAGGACGATGTAGCAGAAAAGCAAAAGGCAATTCAAAGCCGCCAGGACCAGCGCGACGCTTCCGAGCAGCGCGCCGAAAGCCGCGATCCGGTGCAGACCGACGCCATCGAACGGCCGGCGCCGCCGCTGCCGAACCAGCACTTGAGCAAGCCTGGCAACGAGTCGGAAATGCAGCTGCGGCCGCAGTTCATGGCCGAGCATTACAAGGGCAGCGGCAAGCTGCAGGGCCAGGTCGCCATCGTGACGGGCGGCGATTCGGGCATCGGCCGCGCGGTCGCGGTGCTGTTCGCGCGTGAAGGCGCCAACGTCGCCATCATGTATTTGAACGAACACGAGGACGCCGCCGAGACCCAGCGCTGCGTCGAAGCCGAAGGCCAGCGCTGCGTGACCATCGCCGGCGACGTCAAGGACATGGACTTCTGCCAGGAGGCGGTCGACAAGGTGGTGGCGCAATGGGGCCGGCTCGACGTACTGGTCAACAATGCGGCCTTCCAGGAGCACGCCAACTCGCTGCTCGACCTCACCGAAGAGCGCTTCGACGAAACCATGCGCACCAATATCTACGGCTACTTCCACATGGCCAAGGCGGTGCTGCCCTACCTCAAGCGCGGCGCAGCCATCATCAACACCGGTTCGGTGACGGGGCTCAAGGGTTCCAAGCAGTTGCTCGACTACTCGGCCACCAAGGGCGCCATCCACGCCTTCACCATGTCGCTGGCGGCCAACCTGATCGACAAGGGCATCCGCGTCAACGCCATCGCGCCGGGCCCGGTCTGGACCCCGCTCAACCCGGCCGACCAGGCGCCCGACAAGATCGTCGAATTCGGCGGCGACACCACCATGCATCGTCCGGCCCAGCCGGAAGAACTGTCGCCGGCGTATGTGTTCCTCGCGTCGTCGATCTGTTCGAGCTACATCACCGGCATCGTCCTGCCGGTGACCGGCACGGTGGGCGAATAGCCGGCGCCGCGCACAGCGAAAGGAAACGTCCATGGCACGCAGCATGTGGAAAGGCGCCATCAGCTTCGGGCTGGT
The DNA here is from genome assembly GCA_039927975.1 of Massilia sp. Classification (GTDB taxonomy): domain Bacteria; phylum Pseudomonadota; class Gammaproteobacteria; order Burkholderiales; family Burkholderiaceae_D; genus JBDSTZ01. The sequence goes on from JBDSTZ010000508.1 coordinate 3,081, forward strand.
GCACATTCCGGTTGAAATGTACCCGGCGGTGCGCGAGCACGGGCTGGACCTGACCATGCTCGACCGGCGCGATTTCTCGCCGGTCGGCTTCAAGCGCTACAACAAGGGAAACGACAAGGAAGTGACCTGGGACGACATCGTCAAGGGTTACGAATACACCGACGGCGAATACGTGGTGCTGTCCGAGGAAGACCTCCGGCGCGCCAATCCGGAAGCGACGCAAACGATCGACATCCTCGCCTTTGTCGACGCCGAGGACGTGCCGCTGCTGTATTACGAGCAGCCCTACTACCTGGCGCCGGGCAAAGGCGGCGACAAGGTCTACGCCCTGCTGCGCGAGACGCTGCGCAAGGCCGGCAAGATCGGCGTGGCCACCGTCGTCATCCGGGTCAAGCAGCACCTGGCCGCGCTGGTGTGCGTGGGCGACACCATCGTCCTCAACACCCTGCGCTTTAGCGACGAAATCCGCGAGACCGATGAATTGAAAATCCCGGCGCCGAACGCCAAGAACGCGGTCATCTCGGACAAGGAACTGAAAATGGCGATGGCGCTCGTCGAGGGCATGAGCGAGGAATGGAAGCCTGACCAGTACCACGACACCTATCGCGAAGATATCCTGGCGCTGGTCGAAAAGAAGATCAAGGCCAAGGAAACCAAGACCATCACCATGTCGGGACCTGAGAAGGAACGCGCCAAGTCGAGCAATGTGATCGACCTGGTGTCGCTGCTCCAGCAAAGCATCGGCAAGAAGCCGGGCAAGGCGGCGCCCGCCGAGGAGGACGACGACGAGGACCCGCCGCCACGCAAGTCGCGCAAGCCCGAGGCGGCCAACGACGAGGACGACGAAGCGGTGGCCAAGACGGCGCCGCGCAAGACTGCCGCCAAGAGTGCGTCGCGCACGGCCGCCAGCGCCGCCGCCAAGCCGAAAAAGGCCGCAGCGACCAAAGCCGCCGCGCCCGCGAAGGCCGCACCCGCCCGTCGCAAGAAGGCCGCCTGAGCGCCGAGCAAAGCATGGATGATTACCTCGACATGGTCCAGTGGCCGGCCATGGTGGTGACGCTGTACGCGTCCTACCTGCTCGGCTCGAAACGCGCCGACCGCCGCATCTTCGGCTTTTGCATGTTCATACTTAGTAATGTGCTGTGGATCGTGTGGGGCTGGCACGACAGCGCGTGGGCCTTGATCGCGCTGCAAACCGGGCTGCTGGCGATGAATATTCGCGGCATCGTCAAGAACGAGGATGCGGTCAAGGGCAAGGCCAATACCTAGACCTGGACCTGGACCTGGACCAATCGCGGCTGATGTCTCGCCGCGCCGAGCAGGTACAATCGGCCTCGCTTATCGAGAACTCCGCCCGCCATCATGCCGATCACCATTTCAAGGATACTCCACGCCGGCTACGTCTTCGCCTGCGACGACACGCGCATTGCCTTCGATCCGATCGTGGAAAATCCTTTCAGCCGAAACTGCCACGCCTTTCCGGACGTCCGCTTCGAGCACGATCAGATTCGCGGGATGAAGTTTGACGCAGTGTTCATCTCGCATTTTCACGACGACCACTGCTCGCTCGACAGCCTCGATTATCTCGACCGCGCCACGCCCATTTATATGTACTGCCAGTTCGACGAGTTGTTCGACATGGTGGGCGCGCTGGGGTTCGCACGCGTGCATCGCTTGCGGGTGGACGAGCCGGTCGACGTCGGCGCATTCCGGGTGACGCCGCGCGAGGCGATGGACACGGATGTCGATTCGCTGTTTCAGATCCAGGCCGGCGGCCTCAATGTACTTAACGTGGTCGACGCATGGATCGACACGCCGACGTTGGACCTGCTGGCCCGTTACGCGCCCTGGGATATGGTGCTGTGGCCCTTCCAGACCATGCGCGAAACCGATGTACTTTCGCCCTCGCGCGCCGAGACGGCGCCTTCACACCTGCCCGAGGAATGGATCGAACAGCTGCAAGCCCTGCGGCCGCGCTTTGTGGTGCCGAGCTCCTGCCAGTTCCAGCAGGAGCCATGGTCCTGGTACAACCAGGCGCTCTTCCCGGTGACGTACAAGCAGTTTGAAACGGAAGTCTCGGCGGCGCTGCCCGCCGCGCAGGTGGTGCGGCTCAATCCCTCGGTGTCGGTGGTGCTGGACAAGGACTCGCTGCGCCCCGCCGCGCCGCTGTCGTGGGTGGTGCCGGTCGGCCAGCAGGATGTCGACTACGGCTACCGGCCGACGCTGGCGGCCCCGCGCACCGCCGATATCGCGCGCAAGTTCGCGCCCTTGTCGGCGGCGCAGACGCGCCTGGTGATGAACTACTGCGGCGCAGGCTTGCTGGAAAAATATCGCGCCATGGAGCTGCCCGAGGATAGCTATTTCGAGCAGCCGCGCAACTGGCGCCTGACCGTGCATGACCATACCGGCGCGGTCACAGAATTTCGTTATCGGATCGCGGGGGACCGCATCGACCCGCTGGACGACACCGAGGCCCCGCTCGGATGGACCACTGAACTGCCGATCGCCAAGCTGTACGCGGCGCTCGCGCTGGGTGAATCGCTTACCTCGATGTACATGCGCATCAACGACACGCGCTTCGACGCGGCCACCGAAGCGGACCTCGAATACGCCGATATCGTCGACGATCCTCTGATCCGCTGCCTGTTCAACGATGCCTTCGGCGCCTACCAGGCGGCGCAGCTGCGGCGCCTGCTCGCGCGCGAGGCCGGAGACCCGGCATGACAAGCCTCATTTGGATTTTGCCGGCTTGTCCTTGGTTTCCCCGTGTTCCGCACGTTGCTTGTTGACGATGCGGGCCGCGACTTCTTCCTCGCGGCCGGGGTAGCGGCCTTCCTTCTTGAATTTGCTTTCGATTTCCTTGTACTCGCGCTCGCGCTTTGGGCTGGCTCCGGTTGGCATGGCGATCTCCTTGGCTCAAAACCCCAGTTTAGGCAGGCCGCCGCGCGATTTCCGTGGCATGACGCACATTTGGAACAATTAATGCCGCATCGGTCACTTGAGGCATCGGCCCGGCTATTGCATGGTCACTGGCTTCATTCAATAGGGAGCGCATTGCGCCCATCCACACGTTAAGGTTTGAACCCCATCGCTTTCATCGCCGCCGTCAGGCTGCGCGCACTCTTGGCATAGCCCGACCACGGTTCATTGCCCTTGTCGAGACGGGTGTGGGCATTCTTCACGTTCCATTGGTCGCCGGCCTTCACGACCATCAGTTCATCCCACCCGAGCGGCACCGAAATACCAAGGCCCGGCCGCACCCGCGCGGACCAGGCGCAAGCCGTGGTGGCGCCCTGCCCGTTGCGCAGATAATCGATGAAGATCTTGCCGACCCGGTTCTTTGGCCCGCTCTTGAAGGCAAAGCGCTCCGGCAGCGTGGACGCCAGGTGTCGCACGATCTCCTGCGAGAACGACTTGACCGTGTCCCAGTCATAGCCGGTCTTGATCGGCACGATCACGTGCAGGCCCTTGCCGCCGCTGGTCTTGAGATAATTCGGCAGACCGAGTTCGTCGAGGAAGGCGTGCATCAGCTGGGCCGCTTCCTGCATGGTCTTCCATTCGACGCCCTCGCCGGGGTCAAGGTCGAACACCATGCGGTTGGGCGTGTCGTATGCCTTGGCCACCGCGTTCTGCGTGTGGAACTCGATGACATTCCACTGCGCCGCCGACAAGATGCCCTGCGCGCTGCCGATCTCCAGCATCGAGGGATGATCCGGGTCGAGCGCCTGGTCCATCTGCTTCACGCCGGGCAGCTTGGCCACCTCCGCGTGCTTCTGGAAAAACAGTTCGCCGCCGACGCCGGCCGGCGCGCGCACCAGCGATACCGGGCGCCCTTTCAGATGCTCCATCATCAAGGCGCCCACCAGCGCGTAGTAGCGCACCATATCAAGCTTGGTGGCGCCGCTCTCGGCGTCGATCACGCGCTCGCCGTGGGTCACCTTCATGGATGCCGGCAAATTCGGGGCCGGTGCGACGGGTTCGGTATGCTTGTCCACGACTTCCTCCACAGGTTTGGCTTTCTCGCGCGTGATGCCCTTGGCCGGCTTGTCGCTGCGCAGGCCCTGGAACACGGCGTGGCGCACCGAGCCGGAACTGGTCCATTCGGCAAAGCTCACTTCCGCGATCAGCTTCGGTTTGACCCAGTGATGCTTGCGTCCGGCCACCGCCTTCGGTGGAAACGGACTGACGTCGGTATCGAGCGCGCCGAGCTTGTTCTTCAGGTCGCGCAGCGTCGCTTCATTAAAGCCGGTGCCGACGTTGCCGGCGTACTGCAGCACGCCGTCCTTGTCGTAAGTCCCCAGCAGCAGCGCGCCGATGCCGGTGCGCGAACCCTGCGGATCGGTATAGCCGCCGATGACGAACTCCTGGCGCTTGCCGCATTTGAGCTTGATCCATTCGGGCGAGCGGCGCGTCACATACTGCGAGCTGCGGCGCTTGCCGATCACGCCTTCGAGTCCGAGCTTGCAGGCGGCGATGACCAGCTCCTCCGGGTCGGTGCCGAATTCCTCGCTGAAGCGCAGCGGTTCGACCGCCGATTTGTCGAGCACCGCCTTCAAGGCCGCGCGGCGCGCCTCGAGCGGCACGGCGCGCATGTCGTAGCCGCCCAGGTAAGGCGCGTCGAACACGAAGTACACGATGTCGGCCGTGTTGGAACCGTCGAAGGCCAGCTGCAGCATGCCGAAATTGGGCCGTCCCTGATCGTCATGGACCACGATCTCGCCGTCATACCAGCCATCGGGCAGCTTCATCTTCACAAGCGCCTTGTGCAGGTTCGGCAGCTTGGCGGTCCAGTCGTTGCCGTTGCGCGTAATGAGCTTGACGCTCTTTCCTTCGACCCGCGTCAGCATGCGGTATCCGTCGAACTTGATTTCGAAGATCCAGTCCTCCGGTGTCGATGGCGGCTTGTCGACCAGCGTCGCCAGCTCCGGCGCGAGGGACTCGGGCAGCGCCGCCTTGAGCGCTTCGGGCGGCATTTTGACGCGCGATGTTTTCGGCTTTGCCTCGGTTGTCGATGCGGCCGCCGCGCTCGATGAAGCCGGCGCGCTGGCGGCCGCCTTTACCTTCGCTGAGGCCTTCCTCTTGCGCGCGCCAGGCAGCGGCAAGTCCTTCACGCTGTCGGGCATCTCGTCGATCACCGAGAACTCGGCGGCCGGTTTAACGTAGTCGTCCTTCTCCTTGATCAGCAACCACGGCTCCTGCTTCTCGCCTTTGCCCTTCATGCGAATCAACGCCCAGTTGCCATGCATTTTATGGCCGTGCATGGTGAATTTCAGATTGCCGTTCTTGTAGCCCTCGTGCGGATCGACCAGGGGATCCCAGGTGCCCTTGTCCCAGATGATGACCTTGCCAGCGCCGTATTGCTTCTCGGGAATAGTCCCTTCAAAACTGGAATATGAGATCGGGTGATCCTCGACATGCACCGCCATGCGTTTGTCTTTGCTGTCGTAACTTGGCCCCTTCGGCACGGCCCAGCTTTTCATGGTGCCGTCGAGTTCAAGCCGGAAGTCGTAATGCAGGCGGCTGGCCCAGTGCTTTTGAATGACAAAGGTGAGCGCGTCCTTGCCGCTCTCGCCGCCTTCGGCCGGTTCCGAGGTGATCGCAAAATTGCGCTTCGATTTATAGACTTTCAATGCGTCGGGCATGGCGCTACCGATATCCAGGATGAGTGAATCGAGTCTAAGCGCGGGCACGCCGCCGTACTGTACGTCAGTTAACCGTGCAGCGATTTTTTGATCGTTTGTAAGCAGATGTAAAGACCGTCAACGCTAACCGGACGGCGCGCGTTTTTGGCTCAGTAACACGGGAAATACACCCACCCAATCAACCACAAGCTGAGGAAATAAACACCATGAGCAAAATCATCGCCACCCTGATCGCCGGTCTGTTCGCTACTTCGGTTTATGCCCAAACCGCCGCCACGCCAGCTACCCCTGCCGTGCCAGCGACCCCAGCTGTAAAAGCTGAAGTCAAAGCCGACCACAAAGCCGACCACAAAGCTGTCAAGGCTGATGCCAAAGCCACCAAGGAAGTCGCCAAAGCCGACGCCAAGGAAGAAAAAGCTGTCGCCGAAGCCAATACCGACAAGGCCGTCGCTCACGCCGACGCCACCAAAACCAAAGCCAAAGCCGCTAAAAAAGCCGCCAAGGTCAAGGCCGACGTGAAAGCCGATAAGGCCGCTGCTGCCGCCGACGCCAAAGTCGACGCCACCGCCAAGTAATTCCCTGGCAGGTTCAGGAAGAACGGGGTCCGCCCCGCGCGCCGTTCAGTGCAAGCTGAACGGCATTTTCTATTGTGCTCGCGCGAAATATTCCATCGAGCAAAATCGAATCGCGCGCAAGGAAATAGTGCGGACGCTTGATGCGACCGCGACTACAGGCCAGCTTTCCCATCATGATGAGCAGAGCTCGTTCGCTCGACCGAGCCTCGACTCCCTCTCATTTTTTGGAGAAACATGATGCCTGTTCCATCGTTCCGCCCCCTGATGACGCTGCTGCTGGCAAGTTCGCTGGCCCTCGGCATCGGCGCGCCCGCCTCCGCCACCGTCGCGCCGCTGTGGTATTCCACCACCGTCGACACCACTGCCTCGACCGCGACGTTTTCCGTGC
>JBDSTZ010000509.1:0-1912 GCA_039927975.1 Massilia sp.
AACGGCGCCTTCGACGTCGCCGGCCGCGCCGGCGCGGACTGGCACGGCAACCTCAATCTCACGCTGCAGCCGTCGTCGACGCTGTCGAATGCCCCGCTGTTCGGTTACGCAAAAATCGCCGCCGACGCCAAGCACGTGTCGAACGCCGACATCGACCTGCATGTCGGACCGAATGTGCTGGCCGCGAAAGGCGGCTTCGGCGCCGGCAGCGACGTGCTCGACTGGCGCATCGACGCGCCGCAACTGGCCGCCCTCGGCCCCGACTTCGCCGGCGTGCTGCGCGGCTCGGGCAAGCTGTCGGGCACCATGGAGTCGCCCTCGATGAGCGCCGCGCTCGAAGGCCAGGCCCTCAAGCTGCTCGGCAAACACCAGATCAGGCAGCTGCGCGCCAGCGCCAGCCTGGGCACCGGCCATGGCGCCGCCGATCCACTGGTCAGCGACATCGAGATCGCCGGCTTTGCCAGCGGCGAGACCCGCATCGACAGCGCGCGCCTGCAAACGAGCGGCACGCGCGGCGAGCACACCATCAAGCTGTCGGCCAAAGGCGAAGCGATCGACGCCAGCGCCGAGGTGCGCGGTGCCCTCGCTGCCAATACCTGGAACGGCACCATCAACGCCCTGCAAAACCGTGGCCGCTACGCCTTCACGCTGGCCGCGCCGGCTTCCCTGCGGCTGGCCGGCGCACCCGGCGCCGGCGTGATGGGCCTGGCGCGGCCCGAGCAGATAGCGCTGGGCGCGGCGCAAATCCGCCTGCCCAACGGCGTGATCAACCTGCAATCGTTCGACAAGAACGGGCCGCGCCTGACGAGCAAGGGCGCCGCCACCGGCGTGCCGCTCACTTACCTGGCGCAGTTCTCGAGCGCCATGCGCGACAACCTGCGCGGCGACCTGACCCTGGGCGCGCAGTGGGCGCTCGACATGCAGGCGCCAGCCGCCGCCGGCGCGCCACCGGCGCTGGCGGGCATGCTGCGCGTGTCGCGCGAGGCCGGCGACCTGATCGTCGGCGCCGAGGTGCCGGTGGCGCTGGGGCTGAAGGTGCTCGACGCGCGCGCCGACATCGCCGACGGTGCGCTGCGCATGCAGCTCGACGTCAACGGCGCGCGCGCCGGCGTGGCCCGCGTCGACGCCACCGCCAGCATGCTGCAGGGCCGGCTCGGCAACGACAGCCCGCTCAAGCTGGTGGCCAAGGCCGACATGGGGTCGATCGCCTGGCTGGCGCCGCTGGCGGGCCAGCCCGGACTCGATCTCGACGGCCTGCTCAAGCTCGATCTGACCGGCGCCGGCACGGTGGGCGCGCCGACCCTGAACGGCACCGTCAGCGGCGACAAGCTAGCGGTGCGCTGGACCGACCAGGGCGTGAAACTGGTCAACGGCCAGCTGCGCGCCCAACTGGCCGGCGACCAGCTGCTGCTGCAGCGCCTGAGCTTCGACGGCAACCAGGGCCGCGCGGTGGCCGACGGCAGCGTGCGATTCTCCGGCGGCGAGGCGACCATGCAGCTCAAGCTGGTGGCCGACAAGCTCGAAGCGCTGTCGCGGCCCGACCGCACCCTCGTCATCAGCGGCCAGGGCACGCTGGTGCGCGACGCCAAACACTTCACGGTCGACGGCAAGTTCCGCGCCGACCGCGCGCTGATCGAACTGGCGCCGCAAGACCGGCCGACCATTTCAGACGACGTCATCGTGTTGGGTCGCACGGCCGCTGGCAGCGTGCAGAAGGATGCGCCGTCGATGCCGCTGACGATCGATCTCGAGGCCGACCTTGGCGACGCCTTCCGCCTGCGCGGCATGGGCATCGACGCCGAGCTGACCGGCACGGTGCGCCTGCGCGCCGCCGGCGGCCGGCCGCCGCGCGCCAACGGCACCATCCGCGGCGCCCGCGGCACCTACGCCGCCTACGGCCCGCGCCTGAGCC
>JBDSTZ010000510.1:0-19155 GCA_039927975.1 Massilia sp.
GGTCGTCCGGATGAACGCTGGCGATCCAGTCGTTCGGTTCCTGCGCCAGATCGGCGCCGCTGCGGCCCCAGATCGCGTCGTAGGCCGCGCTCACATACAGCAGCGCGCCGTCGTGCAGCGAGAACATCCAGAACACGTCTTCGATGTTATCGGTCAGCTGGCGGAAGCGTTCCTCGCTGTTGCGCAGCGCGGCCTGGGTCTGGCGCAGGCGCAGCAGGGCGTTGACGTTGGCAACCAGTTCGTCCGCTTCGATCGGCGCCGCCAGATAGTTGTCGGCGCCGCCTTCGAGGCCGCGGATCTTGTCGTCGCGCCCGGTCAGCGCGGCCGAGGTTTGCAGCACCAGCACGCCGGCCGTGACCGGGTCGTCCTTGATGCGGCGGCACACTTCGATGCCGTTAATGTCGGGCAGCTTGACGTCGAGCAGCACCAGCGCCGGCAGCATCTCGCGCGCCATGCGCAGCGCGCCGGTGCCGTCGATCGCCTCGCGCACGGCGAAGCCGGCCCCTTGCAGGATGCGCGTCTTGACGTAGCGCGCGCCGTCGTTGTCGTCGACATTGAGAATCATGGTGGGCGCTTCGTTCATCATCGGGAGCCCTCGTCGATGGCCATGGTCCGCCCGGCGTAGCGCAGCGGCAGGATCAGTGAAAAAGTGGAACCTTCGCCCAGGGTGCTGTTGACTTCAACCTCGCCGCCCAACATCCGCGCCAGTTTGCGGCACAGCGGCAGGCCGAGGCCGGTGCCCTTGGCGCGGCCTTGCAGCGGATGCTCGATCTGGCTGAATTCCTCGAAGATCAGCTGCAAATTCTCGCCGCTGATGCCGATGCCGGTATCGGTCACCGAAAACGCCAGCGCGCCGTCGTCGAGCGTCGCCATGCTGACCGTCACCTGGCCGCGCTCGGTGAACTTGAGCGAGTTAAAAATGAAGTTGCGCAGGATCTGGGCGATCTTGCCCTCGTCGGCGACCAGCCCCGGTTCGCGCTCGGGCGGCTCGAACACCAGCTCGACCTCGGGGTTGGCCACCAGCGGGCGCAGCATGCCTTTGAGGCTGCTGAACAGGGCGCCGACGTCGACCGGGGTCGGCGCGATGTCGACCTTGCCGGCCTCGATCTTGGCCAGGTCGAGCAAGTCGTTCACCAGCGCCGACAGGTCGGTGGCGGCGGTGGCGATGAAGTTGACCTGACGCTCCTGCTCGGGCGTGAGCTCGCCGTCCATGCGGTCGAGCAGCAGCTTGGCCAGCGCGCGGATCGAGCTTAATGGCGTGCGCAGCTCGTGGCTGGTGTTCGACAGGAAGCGCGATTTCATCGCGTCGGCGCGCCGCAGGCCCTCGGCCTTTTCCTCGATCTCGGCGTACAGCGCGACCACTCCGCGGTTGGTGTCCTCCAGTTCACGCGTCAGGTCGAGCAGCTCGTCCTGCCGCTCGCGCAGTTCGGCCAGCGCCTGCGCCAGTTCCTGGTTCTGCACGCGCAGCTCGTGAAAGGTGTTCTGCTCGACTCCGACCGCCAGCGCGTCGCCCAGCGCGGCCAGACGCGCCGCGTCGATCTGTTCGCCGCGCGGCAGCAGCTTGTCCATGCTGACCACCACCGCCTCGCGCTCGCGCTGCACCACCGCGCACCCGTCCATCAGGCGCCGCGCGGTGACGATGGCGGCGTCGAACTGTTCGCCGGTGGCCACTTCGCCCACGCTGATGTCGATCTGCAGCGCGTGGCCGGCGCCTTCCTGGCGCAGCGTGAACACCGCGCGCCCGCCGCGCGCCCGGCCGCAGGCGCAGCGCGCCACTTCCGACACGGCGGTGGCGATGCGCACCTGGTCCTGCGCGCCGTAATTGAGCAGCGCGGCGATCTGGCGCGCGCGCTGGCGCACCGCCACCAGGTCCTGTTCGCTGTCTATGCCGACCTGCAAAATGCGCGTGACGTTCATCGCGTCCCCGCCGCCAGCCGGTGCGCCAGCACGCAGGCGTCGTCGCGCAGACGCGCATGGTCGCGCAGCAGCACCCCGGCCACCAGCGACGGCGCGCCGGCCGCCAGGCCCGGGTGCTGGCCCAGGTCCCACTGGGTGTTCACGCCGTCCGAATGCATCACCAGCAGGGCGCCCGGCGCGCCCGGGTAGGCCAGCTGCTGCACCTTGCGCATATTGTGGCCGACGATGCCGTTGTGCGACATCAGCTGGCGGCGCGACTCGCCGTCGATCAGGCAGGCGCCGATATTGCCGACCCCGGCAAACTGCAATTGGCTGTCGCCGGCACGGTACTGGGCCACCGCCAGCGCCGCGCCGCGGGTCGGCGCCAGCGCCTTGTGCATCGCCTCGATCTGCGCCGCCGGCGCCAGCGCCGGGTCGCGCTCCAGGCACTCGATCGCCGCGCGCGCCACCCGGGCCGCTTCCGGGCCGTGACCGAGGCCATCGACCAGCAGCAGGGTGGTGTGGCGCTCGTCGCTGGCGACTGCCCAGCCATCGCCGCTGAAATCCTCGCCGGCCAGCGGCAGGCAGGCCGCGCCGATGCGCGCCGCCGGCCCCGTCGCCTGCGCGCCCTCGGCCCACAGGCGCATCGTCAGCGCGGCGCCACCCCCGCGCGGGGCATACACGTCGAAGCTGTCGGCCAGCCGCTGCATCGCACCAAGTCCGTTGCCGGCGGTGCCGGCGCTCGATACGCCGTCGCGCAGCGCGTGCGCCAGGTTGGCGATACCGGGTCCCTTGTCGAGCACCAGCAGCTCGACCCCGCGCGATTCGCCCTCGCTCACGGCAGAGACCAGGATGCGGCCATCGCCGGCGTGCTTGAGCAGGTTGGTGGCCGCCTCGGTGATCAGGATCGCCAGCTGGCCGGCGCGGGTGCCGTCAAAGCCCTGCCGCTGGGCGATCTGCTGGCCGGCGCGGCGCGCCGTGGCGATATCGCTGGCGTGGGCGACGCCGATCCACTGCTGGCTTTGCAGCGAGGAGTTAAACACGTCGGGCATTGCAATCTCCAGCATCATCGTTTCCGCATCGTTGTTTCAACATCATCGTTTCCACTTCGTGATCGAGACCGCGGTGCCTTCGCCGCTGCGCGTCTCGATCGCAAAGTCGTCGACCAGGCGGCGCGCGCCGCCCAGTCCCAATCCCAGCCCGCCGCCGCTGGTGTAGCCGTCCTTGAGCGCCAGCTGGACGTCGGCGATGCCGGGACCGTCGTCGGCGAACACCAGCCGCACGCCCTGGCGCCCGGCTTCGGCCAGCTGCAGCGCCAGCACCGCGCCGCCGCCGCCGTACTTGATCGTGTTGCGCGCCAGTTCGCTGGCCGCCGTCACCAGCTTGGTCTGGTCGACCAGCCCGAGCGCGATGGCGATCGCCTGCTCGCGCACCAGCTTGCGCAGCGCGACCACGTGTTCGTCGCTGGTCAGCGGCAGCGCCACGCTGTGGGTGATCCTGGCGTCGCGCGCCTCTGTCAGGGCCGAGGCGAATTTGACCGTCGCGGCATGGCCCATCAGCGCTGCGTCTTTCCAAGCAGGGCCATGCCCTTGTCGACATTGAGCGCGGTTTTCACGCCCGGCAGCGTCAAGCCCAGTTCGACCAGGGTGATCGCCACCGCCGGCTGCATGCCCACCAACACGGTCTGGGCGTCGAGCACGCGCGCCATCGCCGCCGTGTTGCTGATCATCCGGCCGATGAAGGAATCGACCAGGTCGAGCGCCGAAATATCGATCAGCACGCCCTTGGCGCCGTCGCACACGATGCGCGCGCACAGGTCGTCCTGCAGCGTCATGGCCAGGCGGTCATGCATGTCGACCTGGATGGTTGCCAGCAGCAGGTCGCCGATGCGCAGAATAGGGATCCGTTCCATACCGGCCTCAGTTGCGCACGACCGAGGCGCCGACCCGCGCCAGCGCCACCATGAAGGCGTCGGCCAGGGTCGCCTTGGTGGTCACGTCCTCCAGGTTCACGCCCAGGTGGACGATGGTCTGGGCGATTTGCGGGCGGATCCCGCTGATGATGCAGTCGGCCCCCATCAGGCGCGCCGCCGCGATGGTTTTCAAGAGGTGCTGGGCGACCAAGGTGTCGACCGTCGGCACCCCGGTGATGTCGATGATGGCGATCGCCGCGCCGGTTTCGACGATTTTTTCAAGCAGGCTTTCCATCACCACCTGGGTGCGCGCGCTGTCGAGCGTGCCGATCAGCGGCAGCGCCAGCACGTCCTGCCACAGCTTGACGACCGGGGTCGACAGCTCGAGCAGCTCGTGCTGCTGGCGCACGATGATCTGGTCGCGGCTCTTCTGGAACACTTCCATGGTGAACAGGCCCAGCTTGTCGAGCAGCGAGCTGATGGCCCACAGCACGTCGGCGAATGCACTGTCGCCCTCCATCGCCGCGCGCAGCGCCACGAACAGCGGCTGCTTGAGCGAAAAGATGAAGGTCGCCGTCTCGCTCGGGTTCGAACCCTGGCGCGCGCGCGCCGCCGAAATCTCGCTCAGCAGGTCGCGCACCTCGTCCCAGGCTTGCGCCTCGATGTCCTCGACCCCGCCGTCCAGGGCGGCGCCCGGCAGCAGCGCCAGGAACTGGCTGCAATGGCGCCGCAGCTGCTCGTCGGCCTCGTCGCTGCGCCTGAAACTGAGCTTGCCCAGGGTGTCCAGCCAGTCAGCGAGAATCGCCGCCTGGTGTTGCTTGATCAGTGAACTGACGCGCGTGCTGGTCTCGGTGGTGTTCATTCATTATCCTCAAACTGTGAAATTTGTGTTCTCAAATGCAACTTCAAACTATATCACCGCACCCCGCAAACCCCCGCTTCGATAGGGCGGCGGCGCGCGCGGCCGGGACGGCAATCCGGTCGCGCTCGGCCATTGTTTGACCCGTTTCCCGCCCAAGGTTAAAATAGCGGGTTAATTAGATCAACTGGGCTCCTATGCGTCGCAAACTCGTTGTAGGCAATTGGAAGATGAATGGCAGTCTCGCGAGCAACGCCGCGCTGCTTTCGGGCATCGCTGCGGGCCTGAACGGCGCCGCCGCCAGCTGCGCCGTGTGCGCGCCGGCGCCCTATCTGGCGCAGTGCCAGGCCGCGCTGGCCGGTGGCCCGATCGGCTGGGGCGCGCAGGATGTCTCGGCCCAGGCGTGCGGCGCCTACACCGGCGAAGTGGCGGCGGCGATGCTGGCCGATTTCGGCTGCGCCTACGCCATCGTCGGCCACTCCGAGCGCCGCGCCTGCCACGCCGAGAGCAATGAACTGGTGGCCAAAAAGACTGTCGCAGCATTGGCGGCGGGGATTACCCCGATCGTCTGCGTCGGCGAAACCCTGGCCGAGCGCGAAGCCGGTCAAACCTTCGCCGTGGTCGGCGCCCAGCTGGACGCCGTGCTGGCGCTGCTCGACGGCGCGGCCCTGGCCCGCATCGTCGTCGCCTACGAGCCGGTGTGGGCGATCGGCACCGGCAAGACCGCCACCCCGGCCATGGCGCAGGAAGTGCACGCCCAGCTGCGCGCCCAGTTGTGCCAGAAGGATGCGGCGGCCGGCAATACGGTGCGCATCCTGTACGGCGGCAGCATGAAGCCGGACAACGCCGTCGAACTGCTGGCCCAGCCCGACATCGATGGCGGTCTGATCGGCGGCGCCGCCCTCAAGGCGGCAGATTTCCTGGCCATTGTTCACGCCGCGGCGTGAGCGGGCCACTACTACAAACTTACGTTAAACTTGGAATGGAATTGTCATGAGCACCTTCTTCAATCTGATCGTCGTTGTACAGGTCCTGTCGGCCCTGGTCATCATCGGCCTGGTACTGCTGCAGCACGGTAAGGGCGCCGATATGGGCGCGGCCTTCGGTTCGGGCGCCTCGGGCAGCCTGTTCGGCGCCACCGGCTCTTCGAACTTCATGTCCAAGTCGACCGGCGTGGCAGCGGCAATCTTCTTTGCCTCGACCCTGTCGCTGGCGTATTTTGCCAAGGACCACGCGGCCGGCACCAGCGGCGGCGTGCTCGATCGCGCACCGGTGGCGACCAAGCCGGCAGCCCCGGCGCCAGGTTCGCAAGTGCCTTCCACCACGGCTGCGCCTGCACCTGTGCCTGCACCAGCAAACGGTGCGGTGCCAGCGCCTGCCACCGGCGCTGCGCCTGCTGCTCCTGCTGCGCCGGTCAATCAGATTCCGAAATAAGACTGTTGCAGGAATTCGGCCGTGGTAACGCTGTCGAAGTAAAGGTGTCGTAATAAGGTCGGTTGTAGTAAGGCTGGTCGCAGTAAGGCAGTCGTAGCAATGCAGGAGCAGTGAGGGCGAGGCGTGTGCGCGCAAGCTTCAAGCGCGCCAGCGTCCGCCAGGGTGGGGAGCGGGGCAAGTCGGTGGTGGAGTCAACCTCGGCATAAATACGGCGGACTTCGCCGGCGCCCGCGCCGACCCGCCGGAAGCGGAAAAATATCCTCGCGGATTGCTCTGCTTCCGAAAGAACACAAGTTTTATCGTAATTTAACTGTTCGAGCGCAAGGTTAGCACTGGAAAAACGTGCTGGGACAGGTTAGAATAGCGTTCTCAAAGCCGACGTGGTGAAATTGGTAGACACGCTATCTTGAGGGGGTAGTGGCGTAAAGCTGTGCGAGTTCGAGTCTCGCCGTCGGCACCAAGTTATAGAAAGAAAGCCAGCAGGGTTGCATGCGTCACAAGCGCAAGCCGAAGCTGGCTTTTTTACGAGGATCAGTCGTGGCGGTCCTGGTGGTTTGCTTCAAGCCAGGAGTGCGCGATAGGGCGCCGCAAGCAATGCGGCAGTTCATTAACCCATCGTTCAAATAGGCTTCTCAATCGTGAACCTCGAAAATTATTTCCCCGTTCTCCTGTTTATCCTGGTCGGTGTCGGCGTCGGTGTCGTGCCCCAGGTGCTCGGCTATCTGCTCTCGCCGCACAAGCCCGACGCGGCCAAACTGTCCCCTTACGAGTGCGGCTTCGAAGCCTTCGAAGACGCCCGCATGAAATTCGACGTCCGCTACTACCTGGTGGCGATCCTGTTTATTTTGTTTGATCTGGAAACGGCGTTTTTCTTCCCGTGGGGCGTCTCGATGCGCGAGCTGGGATGGTCCGGTTTCGTCACGATGATGGTGTTCATCGCTGAATTCGTCGTCGGTTTTTGGTATATCTGGAAGAAAGGTGCCCTTGATTGGGAATAAGCCATGTCAATTGAAGGCGTATTAAACGAAGGTTTCATTACCACCACAGCCGACAAGCTGATCAACTGGGCACGCACCGGGTCGATGTTCCCGATGACGTTCGGCCTGGCCTGCTGCGCGGTCGAGATGATGCACACGGGCGCGGCCCGTTACGATATGGACCGTTTCGGCGTGGTGTTCCGTCCCTCGCCGCGCCAGTCCGACGTCATGATCGTCGCCGGCACCCTGTGTAACAAGATGGCGCCGGCGCTGCGCAAGGTCTACGACCAGATGCCGGAACCGCGCTGGGTCATCTCGATGGGCTCCTGCGCCAACGGCGGCGGCTACTACCACTACTCCTACTCGGTGGTGCGCGGCTGCGACCGCATCGTGCCGGTCGACGTCTACGTGCCGGGCTGCCCGCCAACGGCCGAGGCGCTCCTGTACGGCATTCTGCAACTGCAGAACAAAATCAAGCGCACCAACACCATCGCCCGCTAAACCATGACGACAAAACTTGAAAATCTCGAACTCGCCCTGAAAACAGCACTGGGCGAGGGCGCTGCCGTGAGTGCGGCGCTGGGCGAAGTGACGGTCGTGGTCAAGGCCGCCGACTACCTGGCGTCCATGCAGACCCTGCGCGACGATCCCTCGCTCAAGTTCGATCAGCTGATCGACCTGTGCGGCGTCGACTATTCGAACTACGGCGAAGGCGCCTGGGACGGCCTGCGTTTCGCCGCCATCTCGCACCTGCTCTCGCTCGACCACAACTGGCGCGTGCGCGTGCGCGTGTTCGCGCCCGACGACGAGATGCCGGTGCTGGCCTCGGTGGCCGGCCTGTGGCGTTCGGCCAACTGGTACGAGCGCGAAGCCTTCGACCTGTTCGGCATCCTGTTCGAAGGTCACAACGACCTGCGCCGCATCCTGACCGACTATGGCTTCATCGGCCATCCGTTCCGCAAGGACTTCCCGATTTCGGGCTACGTCGAGATGCGCTACGACCCCGAGCAGAAGCGCGTGATTTACCAACCCGTGACGATCGAGCCGCGTGAAATCATTCCGCGCGTGATCCGCGAAGAAACCTACGGGATGAAATAATGGCTGAGTTAAAGAATTACACCCTCAACTTCGGTCCGCAGCACCCGGCCGCGCACGGCGTGCTGCGCCTGGTGCTCGAACTCGACGGCGAAGTGATCCAGCGCGCCGACCCGCACATCGGCCTGCTGCACCGCGGCACCGAGAAGCTGGCCGAAACGCGCACCTACCTGCAATCGGTGCCGTATATGGACCGTCTCGACTACGTGTCGATGATGTCCAACGAGCACGCCTACGTGATGGCGATCGAGAAGCTGCTGGGCGTGCAGGTGCCGGTGCGCGCGCAATACATCCGCGTGATGTTCGACGAAATCACCCGCCTCTTGAACCACCTGATGTGGCTGGGCGCGCACGCGCTCGACGTCGGCGCCATGGGTCCCTTCCTGTACGCCTTCCGCGACCGTGAAGACCTGTTCGACGTCTACGAGGCGGTGTCGGGCGCGCGCATGCACGCGGCCTACTACCGTCCGGGCGGCGTGTACCGCGACCTGCCGGACGCGATGCCGAAGCACAAGGCGTCGATCATCCGCAGCGCCAAGGCCATCGACGCGCTCAACGAAGCGCGCCAGGGTTCGCTGCTCGACTTCATCGACGATTTCTCGAAGCGTTTCGTCACCTACGTCGACGAATACGAAACCCTGCTGACCGACAACCGCATCTGGAAACAGCGCACGGTCGGCATCGGCGTGGTCTCGCCGGAAGCGGCCAAAGCCATGGGCTTTACCGGCGCCATGCTGCGCGGCTCGGGCGTCGAGTGGGATCTGCGCAAGAAGCAGCCTTACTCGGTGTACGACAAGATGGATTTCGACGTGCCGGTCGGCACCAACGGCGATTGCTACGACCGCTACCTGGTGCGCGTGGAAGAAATGCGCCAGTCGAACCGCATCATCAAACAGGCATCGGCCTGGCTGCGCGCCAATCCGGGCCCGGTGATGGTCGACAACCACAAGGTCGCGCCACCGTCGCGCCTGGAAATGAAGTCGAACATGGAATCCTTGATCCACCACTTCAAGCTGTTCACCGAAGGCATGCACGTGCCGCCGGGCGAAGCGTACGCGGCGGTCGAGCATCCAAAGGGCGAGTTCGGCATCTACATCGTGTCGGACGGCGCCAACAAGCCTTACCGCCTGAAGATTCGCGCTCCGGACTACGCGCACTTGCAGAGCCTGGACGAAATGGCGCGCGGCCACATGATCGCCGACGCCGTCACCATCATCGGAACGCAAGACATCGTATTCGGCAGTATCGACCGTTAATCGGCCGACTATCCGCCGTTGCACAATTGAGGCAAAACCATGTTGTTATCAGAGCAGTCATACAAGAAAATCGACCGTGAAGTCGCCAAGTTCCCGCCCGACCAGAAGCAGTCGGCCGTGATGGCCGCGCTCGCCATCGCGCAGGACGAAAAAGGCTGGCTGGCGCCGGACACCATGCAGGACGTGGCCGACTACCTCGGCATGCCCGCCATCGCGGTGCAAGAGGTCGCCACTTTCTACAATATGTACAACGTCAAGCCGGTCGGCAAGATCAAGATCTCGGTCTGCACCAACTTGCCATGCGCCCTGTCGGGCGGCGAGCGGGCAGGGCAGTACCTGCAGGACAAGCTCGGCGTCGGCTACCGCGAAACCACCGCCGACGGCCAGTTCACCCTGGTCGAGGGCGAGTGCATGGGCGCCTGCGGCGACGCCCCGGTCATGCTGGTCAATAACAAGCGCATGTGCAGCTGGATGTCGAATGACAAGATCGACGCGCTGGTCGAGGAACTCAAGAAATGACATCCCTACACAATCGTCACATCAAACCGCTGATCCTGGCCGGCCTGGACGGCAAGAACTGGCACCTGGAAGATTACGTCGCGCGCGGCGGCTACAGCGCGCTGCGCCGCATCCTCGAAGAAAAGATCACGCCGGAAGCCATCATCGCCGAGCTCAAGGCCGCTTCGCTGCGCGGTCGCGGCGGCGCCGGCTTTCCGACCGGCCTCAAGTGGAGCTTCATGCCGCGCCAGTACCCGGGCCAGAAATACCTCGTCTGCAATTCCGACGAAGGCGAGCCAGGTACGTTTAAAGACCGCGACATCATTCGCTACAACCCGCACGCGCTGATTGAAGGCATGGCCATTGGCGCCTACGCGATGGGCATCACCGTGGGTTACAACTACATCCACGGCGAGATTTTTTCGGAATACGATCGTTTCGAAGAAGCCCTTGAAGAAGCGCGCGCCGCCGGCATGTTGGGTGACAAAATCATGGGCAGTGAATTCAGCTTCCAGCTGCACGCCTTCCATGGTTATGGCGCCTACATCTGCGGCGAAGAAACCGCGCTGCTCGAGTCGCTCGAAGGCAAGAAGGGCCAGCCGCGCTTCAAGCCGCCGTTCCCGGCCTCGTTCGGCCTGTACGGCAAGCCGACCACGATCAACAACACCGAGACGTTCGCCGCGGTGCCATTCGCCCTGAACATGGGCGGCGAAGCCTATCTGGCGATGGGCAAGCCAAACAATGGCGGCAGCAAGATCTTCTCGATCTCGGGCGACGTTGAGCGTCCGGGCAACTACGAAGTGCCGCTCGGCACGCCGTTCGCCACCCTGATGGACCTGGCTGGCGGCATGCGCGGCGGTAAAAAAATCAAGGCGGTCATCCCTGGCGGTTCGTCGGCTCCGGTCATCCGCGGCGACGTCATGATGAACACCGACCTCGATTACGACTCGATCGCGAAAGCCGGCTCGATGCTGGGTTCGGGCGCCGTGATCGTGATGGACGAGACGCGCTGCATGGTCAAGTCGCTGCTGCGCCTGTCGTACTTCTATTACGAAGAATCGTGCGGCCAGTGCACCCCGTGCCGCGAAGGCACGGGCTGGATGTACCGCATGGTCCACCGCATCGAGCACGGCGAAGGCCGTCCCGAGGATCTGGACATGCTCAACTCGATCGCCGACAACATCCAGGGCCGCACCATTTGCGCCCTCGGTGATGCCGCCGCGATGCCGGTACGCGCTTTCGTGAAGAACTTCCGCGAAGAATTTGAATATCACATTGAGCACAAGCACTGTTTAGTGCCTGCTTATATCTAAGCCAGGTCAGGTAACGATCAAATGGTTGAAATCGAAATAGACGGCAAAAAAGTTGAAGTCCCACCAGGCAGCATGGTGATGGACGCCGCCAACAAACTGGGTACCTACATCCCGCACTTCTGCTATCACAAGAAATTGTCGATCGCGGCCAACTGCCGCATGTGCCTGGTCGAAGTGGAAAAGGCGCCGAAGCCTTTGCCCGCCTGCGCCACACCGGTCTCGGCCGGTATGATCGTGCGCTCGAACAGCGAGAAGGCCGTGCAAGCCCAGAAGTCGGTGATGGAATTCCTGCTGATTAACCACCCGCTCGACTGCCCGATCTGCGATCAGGGCGGCGAATGCCAATTGCAGGATCTGGCGGTCGGTTACGGCAAGAGCAATTCGCGCTACGCCGAAGAAAAACGCGTGGTCGCGCCGAAAGACGCCGGCCCGCTCATCTCGATGCAAGAGATGACCCGCTGCATCCACTGCACCCGCTGCGTGCGTTTCGGCCAGGAAGTGGCCGGCGTGATGGAGCTGGGCATGCTCGGCCGTGGCGAACACGCCGAGATCACCTCCTTTGTCGGCAAGACCGTCGACTCCGAAGTGTCGGGCAACATGATCGACCTGTGCCCGGTCGGCGCCTTGACCTCCAAGCCGTTCCGCTACAGCGCCCGCACCTGGGAACTGTCGCGCCGCAAGTCGGTCAGCCCGCACGATTCGCTCGGTTCGAACCTGATCGTCCAGGTCAAGGGCGGCAAGGTCATGCGCGTGCTGCCGCTCGAAAACGAGTCGGTCAACGAATGCTGGCTGTCGGACAAGGACCGCTTCTCGTACGAAGCGCTGGACAACGACGAGCGCCTCACCGCGCCGATGATCAAGCAGGGCGGCCAGTGGCAGGAAACCGACTGGCAGACCGCGCTCGAATACGTCGCCCACGGCCTGCGCAACATCAAGCACGAGCACGGCCCCGACAACATCGCCGCCGTCGCCACCGGTCACTCGACTGTGGAAGAACTGCACCTGCTGCAAAAAGCCGTGCGCGGCATGGGTTCGGCCAACGTCGACTTCCGCCTGCGCCAGACCGACTTCGCCCTCGATGGCGACGTCAAGCCATGGCTGGGCATGCCGATCGCCGACCTGTCGAACGTCAAGCGCGCGCTGGTCATCGGTTCCTTCCTGCGCAAGGATCATCCGCTGGTCGCCACCCGCCTGCGTTCGGCCGTCAAGAATGGCGCCAAGCTGTCGATCGTGCACGCCTCGGATGACGAACTGCTGATCCCAACCGCCAACAAGATCATCGCCGCGCCGTCCGACTGGCTGGCCGCCTTGTCCGAGATCGTCGCCGCCGTCGCCGCCGCCAAGGGCGTCGCCGCCCCGGCCGGTTTCGAGAACGTCCAAGCGTCCGAGTCCGCCAACAAGATCGCCGCCAGCCTGAACACCGGCAACGCCGACCTGCCTGGCGTGATCCTGATGGGTAACGCCGCCGCCCAGCATCCGCAAGCGTCGGCCCTGCACGCGGCCGCCCAGTGGATCGCCGAACAAACCGGCGCCAAGCTTGGCTACCTGCTCGAAGCTGCCAACACCGTCGGCGGCTACCTGGTCGGCGCCACCGCGAATAAGGCGGTGTTCGCCGAACAGAAGAAAGCCTACGTGTTGCTCAACGCCGAGCCCGAGCTCGACGCCGCCAACCCGCAGCAAGCCCGCGCCGCCCTCGACGCCGCCGAGATGGTCGTCGTCATGAGCGCCTTCAAGCACGGCTTCGAGTACGCCGACGTGCTGCTGCCGATCGCCCCGTTCAGCGAAACCTCGGGCACCTTCGTCAACTGCGAAGGCCGCGCGCAAAGTTTCAACGGCACCTGCAAGCCGCTCGGCGAAGCCCGTCCGGCCTGGAAAGTGCTGCGCGTGCTGGGCAATCTGCTCGGCCTGACCGGCTTCGACTACGACACCTCGGAAGCGATCCGCGACGAGCTGTTCGGCAAGGGCGTGACCGATCTGTCGTCCCAACTGAACAACGTGTCCAAGCTGGCGCCGACCGGCGCGACCTACGGCACCAGCGGCGCGCTCGAGCGCGTCACCGACGTGCCGATCTATTTCGCCGACGCCATCGCGCGCCGTTCCGAACCACTGCTGCGCACCGCCGACGCCCAGGCGCCGCTGGTGCACCTGCCGGCCAAGCTGGCCGAGCAGATCGGTGTCAAGGCTGGCGACCGCGTGACCGTGACGCAAGGTTCCGGCAGCACCGTGCTGTTCGCCGGCATCGATGCGCGCCTGCCGGCCAACGCCGTGCGGGTTGGCACATCGCATCCATTGACCGCCACCCTGGGCGCCATGTTCGGCCCGATCAGCGTGGCAAAAGCAGCAGGGGAGGGCGCGTAATGGCCATGGCAGAAATTATCACCAGCATCAACACCACCGGCTCGGGCCTGCTCGGCCCGGTCTGGCCGCTGGCCTGGACCATGATGAAAATCCTCTGCGTCCTGCTGCCGCTGATGGGCCTGGTCGCCTACGCGACCCTGTGGGAGCGCAAGCTGATCGGCTGGATCCAGATCCGCGTCGGTCCGAACCGCGTCGGTCCGCTCGGGCTGCTGCAGCCGATCGCCGACGCGCTCAAACTGCTGTTCAAGGAAATCGTGATTCCGGCCAAGGCCAACGGCGGCCTGTTCGTGATCGGTCCGATCATGACCATCATGCCGGCCCTGGCCGCCTGGTGCGTGGTGCCTTTCGGTCCCGAAGTCGCGCTGGCCAACGTCAACGCCGGCCTGCTGCTGCTGATGGCGATCACCTCGCTCGAAGTGTACGGCATCATCATCGCCGGCTGGTCGTCCAACTCGAAGTACTCCTTCATGGGCGCGATGCGCGCCTCGGCCCAGATGATTTCCTACGAAATCCCGATGGGCTTCGTGCTGGTGGTCGTGCTGATGGTGTCGGGCAGCCTGAATTTCTCCGACATCGTCGCCGGCCAGACCCACGGCTACTTCGTCGGCCACGGCGCCAACTTCCTGTCCTGGAACTGGCTGCCGCTGCTGCCGCTGTTCGTCGTCTACCTGACCTCCGGTCTTGCCGAGTGCAACCGCCATCCGTTCGACGTGGTCGAGGGCGAGTCCGAGATCGTTGCCGGCCACATGGTCGAGTACTCGGGCATGTCCTACGCCATGTTCATGCTGGCCGAATACGCCAACATGATCCTGATCGGCGTGCTCGCCTCGATCATGTTCCTCGGCGGCTGGTCGGCGCCGTTCTCCTTCCTCGAATTCGGCGGCGGTTTCGGCGGCTTCTTCTGGCTGTTCGCGAAAACCTTCGCCATCGTCTCGCTGTTCGTCTGGGTGCGCGGCACTTTCCCGCGCTACCGCTATGACCAGATCATGCGCCTGGGCTGGAAAGTATTCATTCCAGTGACCCTCGTGTGGCTGGTGCTGGTCGCGGGCGTGATGCAGACCTCATGGAATATTTGGAAATAAACGATTGCAGCTGTAATCAAGGGATTGGCAATAATGGAACGAGTTAAAGACTTCTTCGGCAGCTTCATGCTGACCGAACTGATCAAGGGCATGGCCCTGACGGGGAAATACATGTTCTCCCGTAAGATCACGGTGCAGTACCCGGAAGAGAAGACCCCGATGTCGCCTCGCTTCCGCGGTCTGCACGCGCTGCGCCGCTACCCCAACGGCGAAGAGCGCTGCATCGCCTGCAAACTGTGCGAAGCGGTGTGCCCGGCAATGGCCATCACGATCGAATCGGAACAGCGCGACGACGGTTCGCGCCGCACCACGCGCTACGACATCGACCTGACCAAGTGCATCTTCTGCGGTTTCTGCGAAGAGTCCTGCCCGGTCGATTCGATCGTCGAGACCCACGTGCTGGAATACCACGGCGAAAAGCGCGGCGACCTGTATTACACCAAAGAGATGCTGCTTGCCGTCGGCGACCGCTACGAAAACGAGATCGCTGCCGCCCGCGCGGCGGACGCTCCGTACCGCTAATAACTGTAGGCCCCTGGGTTAGTCATGGAATTTAAAACTGCATTGTTCTACGTGTTCTCGGCCATCATGATATTGGCCGCGACCCGCGTTATCACAGCGCGCAATCCGGTCCACGCCGCGTTGTTCCTGGTGCTCGCGTTCTTCAACGCGGCCGGCATCTGGATGCTGCTCAAGGCCGAGTTCCTCGCCATCGTGCTGGTGCTCGTCTACGTCGGCGCCGTGATGGTGCTGTTCCTCTTCGTCGTGATGATGCTCGACATTAATCTCGACAAGATGCGCGAAGGCTTCTGGGGCTACCTGCCGATCGCCAGCGCGATCGGCGCCCTGATCGTGCTGGAAATGGCCGCCGTGCTGTGGCGCGGCATCGACCGCGACCTGCAGGCGCCTGTCGCCGGCAGTGTGATCGGCGGCACCAAGCAGCTCGGCATCCTGATCTACACGCGCTATATTTACGGCTTTGAAATTGCCGCGGCGATCTTGCTCGTGGCGATTATCGCCGCCGTGGCGCTGACCCTGCGCAAGCGCAAGGACACCAAGGCCTTCGATCCGGCCGACGCCGTGCGTGTCAAGCGCAACGACCGTCTGCGCATCGTCAAGATGGCCTCGATCGACCAGCCGGCGCTCGACGCCGCCTCCAAGGCCGCGGCCGTGGCCGCCGCCGAAGCCCAGGATGCCAAGACCAAGGAACCAACATGACCCTCTCGCTCGCACACTACCTGGTTCTGGGCGCGATCCTGTTCGCGATCTCGATCGTCGGGATCTTCCTGAACCGTAAAAATATCATCGTCTTGCTGATGGCCATCGAATTGATGCTGCTGGCGGTCAACCTGAATTTCGTCGCCTTCTCGCACTACCTGGGCGACGCGGCCGGCCAGATTTTCGTGTTCTTCATCCTGACCGTGGCCGCGGCCGAATCGGCGATCGGCCTGGCCATCCTGGTGGTCCTGTTCCGTAACCTGGACACGATCAACGTGGAAGAGCTCGACAGCCTCAAGGGCTAAGCCGGCACGCTTTTGAATACGACGCTGACATTCACTCGATACAAATATAACGATTAAGGTTCAACATGGCGGGGCAACTTCTTAACCCTAACCTCCTTTTGGCGGTACCCCTGGCGCCGCTCGCCGGCGCTGCGATCGCGGGCCTGCTGGGCACCAAATTCCTCGGCAACGTGGTCGGTCGCAAGGTCTCGCATTCGGCCACCATTCTCGGTGTGCTGATCGCGCTGATCCTGTCGGTGCAGACGCTGTTGGCGGTGCTCGACGGCGCCGGCTTCAACGGCACCATCTACAACTGGATGACGGTCGGCACCTTGAAGATGGAAGTCGGCTTCCAGATCGATGCGCTGTCGGCCATGATGATGTGCGTGGTGACCTTCGTGTCGCTGATGGTGCACATCTACACCATCGGCTACATGGCGGAAGACGAGGGCTACAACCGCTTCTTCGCCTACATCTCGCTGTTTACGTTCTCGATGCTGATGCTGGTCATGGCCAACAACTTCCTCCAGCTGTTCTTCGGCTGGGAAGCGGTGGGCCTGGTGTCCTACCTGCTGATCGGCTTCTGGTACACCCGTCCGACGGCGATCTTCGCCAACATGAAAGCCTTCCTGGTCAACCGCGTGGGCGACTTCGGCTTCATCCTCGGCATTGGCCTGTTGCTGGCCTACGCCGGCACCATGAACTACCAGGAAGTGTTCGCCAAGCGCGAAGCGCTGGCCGCGATGAGCGTGCTGGCGGCCGGCTGGCCGCTGCTGACCGCCGCCTGCATCTGCCTGTTCATCGGCGCGATGGGCAAGTCGGCCCAGTTCCCGCTGCACGTCTGGCTGCCCGACTCGATGGAAGGCCCGACCCCGATCTCGGCGCTGATCCACGCCGCCACGATGGTTACCGCCGGCATCTTCATGGTGGCCCGCATGTCGCCGCTGTTCGAACTGTCCGACACCGCCTTGTCCTTCGTGCTGGTGATCGGCTCGATCACCGCGCTGTTCATGGGCTTCCTCGGCATCATCCAGAACGACATCAAGCGCGTGGTCGCCTACTCGACCCTGTCGCAGCTCGGCTACATGACGGTCGCGCTCGGCTCGTCCGCCTACTCGGTCGCCGTGTTCCACCTGATGACCCACGCCTTCTTCAAGGCGCTGCTGTTCCTTGGCGCCGGCTCGGTCATCATCGGCATGCACCACGACCAGGACATCCGCAACATGGGTGGCCTCTCCAAGTACATGAAGATCACCTGGATCACCTCGCTGATCGGTTCGCTGGCCCTGATCGGCACGCCGTTCTTCTCCGGTTTCTACTCGAAGGACAGCATCATCGAAGCGGTCGCCGCGACCCACATCTGGGGTGCCGGCTTCGCCAACTTCGCCGTGCTGGCCGGCGTGTTCGTCACCGCGTTCTATTCCTTCCGCATGTACTTCCTGGTGTTCCACGGTGAAGAGCGGTTTGGCAAGGCGCACACCGACGACCATAGCCATGGCCACGATTCGGATGCGCACAATGAAGAGGACGCGCATGACGGTCATGACGACCATGGCCACGACGACCACGCCCACCACGGCCTGGCCCCCGGCCAGAAGCCGCACGAGTCGCCGTTCGTGGTCTGGTTCCCGCTGGTCATGCTGGCGATCCCGTCGGCGCTGATCGGCTATCTGACGATCGGCCCGATGCTGCACGGCGACTTCTTCAAGGGCGTGATTTTTGTGGGCGAAAACCACGAAGCGATGCACGAGCTGCACGAAGAATTCCATGGCGCGATGGCGATGGCCGTCCACGGCTTCACCTCGCTGCCATTCTTCCTGGCGCTGGCTGGTGTCGTCTCGGCGTTCTACTGCTACATGGTCAACCCGCGCGTGCCGGCCTGGTTCTACGCCAAGTTCCACGCGGTCCACACGCTGCTCGACAACAAGTACTACATGGACAAGTTCAACGACGTCGTGTTCTCGGGCGGCGCACGCCTGCTGGGCAACGGCTTGTGGAATGTCGGCGACAAGGCCCTGATCGACGGCCTGGTGGTCAACGGCAGCGCCAGGCTGGTGGGCTTCATCTCGACCATCGTGCGGAAATTCCAGACTGGCTATATCTACAACTATGCGTTCGTGATGATCCTGGGCGTGCTCGCTACGCTGCTGTATTTCTTCCCGTTCTGGCACGCTTAATTAGACACGCAAAGACAACGACAACATGATGCAGTCGACGATTTCTACCTTTCCTCCCTACCTGAGCCTGGCGATCTGGCTCCCGATCGCGTTCGGTGCGCTGCTGTTTGCCATCGGCCGCGACAAGAACCCGGGCCTGACCCGCGTGCTCGCGCTGATCGGCGCGATCATCAGCTTCGCCGTCACGGTGCCGCTGATCACCCACTTCGACAATGCCGCCCATGGCATGCAGTTCGTTGAAAGCACGCCGTGGATCGGCCGCTTCAACATCCTGTACTCGCTCGGCATCGACGGCCTGTCGCTGTGGTTCGTGCCGCTCACCGCTTTTATTACCGTCATCGTCGTCATCTCGGCCTGGCAGGTGATCGAGCAGCGCGTGGCCCAGTACATGGGTTCCTTCCTGATCCTGTCGGGCCTGATGGTCGGCGTGTTCTGCGCGCTCGACGGTCTGCTGTTCTACTTCTTCTTCGAAGCGACCCTGATCCCGATGTTCATCATCATCGGTGTATTCGGTGGCGAGAACCGGGTCTACGCCTCGTTCAAGTTCTTCCTGTACACCTTCTTCGGATCGTTGCTGACCCTGGTCGCTATCATTTACCTGTACAACGTCTCCGGTGGCAGCTTCAATATCCTCGACTGGCACAAGCTGCCGTTGACGATGAAAGAGCAAACCTTCATCTTCATCGCTTTCCTGATGGCCTTCGCGGTCAAGGTCCCGATGTTCCCGGTCCACACCTGGCTGCCTGACGTGCACGTCGAAGCGCCGACCGGCGGCTCGGCCGTGCTGGCCGCCATC
>JBDSTZ010000511.1:0-7335 GCA_039927975.1 Massilia sp.
CCGAGCGCGCGTTCAAGAATCGCTTTCTTGAATTTGCGCATGACGGCGTCCACCGACTCGGCCGTCATTGGACCAGTTACAAGTTGGTCAAGCAAATCGGATGGGATTTCAGGGAGGGTGGCGTCAACGACGCCAATGTTCTTTTTTGTGCGTGGCATACATAGTCCTGTTAATTACCGACATGATATTCCCTACACACAAAATTTATGACAGTCTCAAGCAAAATGAAAAACGAAAACTACGACGTCATGAATATTGAAGGCGGTCGTCACGTAAAAATGTGGACCCAGGGTGTGCCGGTCGAGGACTCGGCGCGCCAGCAACTGGCCAACACGGCGAAAATGCCCTTCATCTACAAGCACCTGGCGGTCATGCCCGATGTCCACCTCGGTAAAGGCTCGACCATCGGCACCGTGATTCCAACGCTGGGCGCGGTGATTCCGGCGGCGGTCGGTGTCGATATCGGTTGCGGCATGATGGCCGCCAAGACGACCTTGTCGGCCAACGACCTGCCCGATAGCCTGTCCAAGCTGCGCAGCGCCATCGAGCGCGCGATCCCCCACGGTATGTCGCCAAAGACGCGCGGTTTCCGTGGCCGTGACGAAGGTTCGTGGAACACGCCGCCGGCGCCGGTCGATGCAGCGTGGGCGCAGTTGAAGGACGAGTTCGACGAGCTGTGCCTGAAAACGCCGAAGCTGAAAAACACGAACAACCACCGTCATCTGGGTACGCTCGGTAGCGGCAACCACTTCGTCGAAGTCTGTCTCGATGAGGAAGGCTTCGTGTGGTTCATGCTGCACTCCGGTTCGCGCGGTGTCGGTAACGCCATCGGCACGATTTTTATCGAACTGGCCAAGCAGGATATGCGGCGCCACTTCATCAACCTGCCGGACCAGGACCTGGCTTACCTGCCCGAAGGTACCGAGCATTACAACGATTATGTGAAGGCGGTGAGCTGGGCCCAGAAATTCGCGCGCACCAACCGCGAAGTGATGATGCAGAACCTGATCGCGGCGGTGCGCACGATTATCACCAAGCCGTTTGACACCCACGTCGAGGCGGTGAACTGTCACCACAACTACGTGCAGAAGGAACATCACTTCGGCAAGGATGTGCTGGTCACCCGTAAAGGCGCTGTTTCGGCGCGGGCCGGTGAACTGGGTATTATCCCCGGCTCGATGGGCGCCAAGAGTTTCATCGTGCGCGGTAAAGGCAACGAGGATAGCTTCCACAGCTGCAGCCACGGCGCCGGCCGTACCATGAGCCGGACCGAGGCGAAACGGCGCTTTAATGTCGACGATCACGCCAAGGCGACCGAAGGCGTGGAATGCCGCAAGGACGCCAATGTGATCGACGAGATCCCGATGGCGTACAAGGATATCGACGCCGTGATGCACGCCCAGCGCGACCTGGTGGAAGTGGTGCATACGCTCAAACAGGTGGTGTGCGTCAAAGGATGACGGCGCCGCTTGAAACAACAAGAAAGAAGAAAAGCAAAATGATTGAATTGGATGGTTCCGTCGGCGAAGGCGGCGGACAAATTTTGCGCTCGACGCTGACCCTGTCGATGATCACCGGCCAGCCGTTCCGCATTACGCGGATTCGCGCCGGACGGTCCAAGCCGGGACTGCTGCGCCAGCATCTGGTGGCGGTACTGGCTGCGGCAAAGGTCAGCAATGCGGCGGTATCGGGAGCGGAACTTGGTTCGGCCTCGCTGACGTTTTCGCCGGGCCCGATCGTGGCGGGTGATTACGAATTCGCCATCGGCAGCGCCGGTAGCTGCACCCTGGTATTGCAGACGCTGATTCCGGCCCTGCTGTTCGGCGCCGGCCGCTCGACCGTGCGTATCACTGGCGGCACGCACAATCCAATGGCGCCGCCGGCGCAGTTTCTGCAGCGTTCCTATGTGCCGCTGCTGGAGCGGATGGGCGCGCGCGTTGGTATTGAATTACTGCGTTTTGGTTTCTATCCGGCCGGTGGCGGCGTGGTGATGGCCACGGTCGAGCCATGCGCGCAGTGGCAGCATTTGGAATTGATGGAGCGCGGTGAACGCATCGGCGGATATGCGGAGAGCTTTGTGGCCGGCGTGCCCGGTGGTGTCGCCAGGCGCGAGCTGGAGTGCGTTGGTAGCGGCATGGGCTGGTCCGAAGACCAATTGCTCACGCGCGGTTTGCCGGCGGAACAAGGTCCAGGCAACGCGCTGTTGATCACGCTGGAATATGAACATGCGACCGAGGTGTTCGCCGGCTTTGGGGAGAAAATGGTGAAGGCCGAAATGGTGGCCGATAAAGCCTTGCAGGAAGCGCGGCGCTTTATCGCCTCCGGCGCGGCCGTGGGCGAGCACCTGGCCGATCAGTTGCTGCTGCCGCTGGCGCTGGCTGGCGGCGGCTGCTTCACCACGGACAGAGTGTCGCAGCACGCGAGAACGAATGCCGAGGTCATCGCGCGGTTCATGCCGGTGCGGTTCATGTTCGAGCAGGAGGGGGCGCGCAGCCGGTGCAGGGTCGTCACAACTTGATTTCTGACCAGTGCCATCGCCTTTTTTTGCGGGCCCCTCTGAGGGAGCGCAGTTCCTCCCAGGACGTGATGAACACGCGCAACGAGATAGTTGCTGGTTCCTGTAGCACGGGCGTGCTACATCTAGATATGTGGACGGAGGTTCTGATGACAACTACTATTACAATTCGCTTGCCCGAAGATCTAAAAGCGCGAATTTCAAGCGCAGCCGAACGAGCGGGAAAGACAACACATAGGTTTATCCTTGAGGCGATTGCTGAGAAGGCTGCGCTTGAGGAGGCGCGCGCCGGTTTCACCGAGGAGGCTGACGCGAGGTTCGCGGAAATGCTGGCAACCGGAAATGCGATTCCATGGTTTGAGGTGCGTGACTATCTCATGGCCCATGTCGAAGGAAAACACGTTCAACGCCCGGTCGCCAAGAAGCATTTCAAATGAAATGATCCCTGTCCACCTGACTTCGGGAGCGTTGGACGACTGGATCGAATTCTCCAATTCCAAGCGCAACATCAGCTCCCTGTTGCCGGGACACGCGTCGCTGAAATCATCCAAGCGCGAAGGTAGCCGGCTGCGTTCCCTATCCAGCAATCTCACACCAGCTTGTCCAGCGTGATCGGCAAATCCCGAATCCGCTTGC
Source organism: Massilia sp. (assembly GCA_039927975.1). Taxonomy (GTDB): domain Bacteria; phylum Pseudomonadota; class Gammaproteobacteria; order Burkholderiales; family Burkholderiaceae_D; genus JBDSTZ01. Next base: position 3,152 of record JBDSTZ010000511.1, read on the forward strand.
CGGTCGCGTGATACACCGCGTTCGCCAGCGCCGCCGCCACGCCGACGATCCCGATCTCGCCGATCCCCTTGGCGCCCAGCACATTGATCTGCTTGTCCTCTTCCTCGACCACCGTGACGTCGATCTGTCCGATATCGGCATTGACCGGCACATGGTAATCGGCCAGGTTGGCGTTGAGCGCGCGGCCGGTGCGCGGGTCGATCTCGGTTTTCTCCATCAAGCCCATGCCAAGTCCCCAGATGATGCCGCCCATCAGCTGGCTGTGGCCAGTCTTCTGGTTCATCAAGCGGCCCACGCCGTAAGCGCCGACCACGCGTGGCACGCGTATCGTTCCCAGGTCAGGATCGACGCGCACCTCCACAAACACGGCGCCAAACGAGTGCATGGAGAACTGCTTTTTCTCGTCACCGGGCGCGGCGCTGCTGTCGGCCTGCACCGGCTGGCCGCCATGGCGCGCAATCACGCTGACCATCAGTTCGCGCCGCGCAGGATCGCCGCGCAGCGTCAGCCAGCCATTGTCGGCCACGATGTCGGCGGCCGTCGCACCGCGCAGCGGCGAAGCGGCGTCGGTAATCGCCATCGCGATCAGCTTGTCGCGCGCGGCCACCGCGGCGGCGTGCACGGCGGGGCCGACACTGGCCACCGTCATGGAGCCGCCCGACACCGGCGCCTGCGGCATGTCGGTGTCGCCCAGCTCGAACCGTACTTTGCCCACCGGCAGGCCAAGCGCTTCGGCGGCGATCTGCGTCATGACGGTGTACGTGCCTGTCCCCAGATCATGCGTGCCGCTGCGCACCACCGCCGTGCCGTCCGCCGAGATGGTCGCCGATGCCTTGGCGCCCATCCGGTTGGCCGGATAGGTCGCCGTCGCCATGCCCCAGCCCACCAGCATCCGGCCTTCCCGCATCGAACGCGGCTGCGGATTGCGGCGTTCCCAGCCGAACCGCTTGGCGCCGACCTTGTAGCATTCGCCCAGGGACTTGCTCGACCACGGCAGATTACTTTCCCCATCCTTTTCGGCATAATTGCGCAGCCGCAGTTGCACCGGATCGATCTTGGTGGCGTAAGCCAGTTCATCGAGCGCGGATTCGAGCGCGAAACTGCCGCTCGCCTCGCCCGGCGCACGCATATAAGTCGGCACGCCGAGATTCAAGGTCGCCAGCCGGTGCGTTGTTTGCACGCTCTCGGCCTCGTAGAGCGAGCGCGTGAGCATGCCGCAGGTTTCGGTAAAGTCGTCCAGGAAGGCGGTGCTGGCCATCGTGTCGTGGATCACCGCGCCCAGCTTGCCGTCGGCGCCGCAGCCCAGGCGCAAGCGCTGCTCCGTCATCGGCCGCGCGCCCACCGGGCCGAACATCTGTGTCCTGTCGAGCGCCAGCTTGACCGGGCGCCCGCTCACCCGCGCCGCCAGCGCCGCCAGCATGACGTGCGACCATGTGTTGCCTTTTGACCCGAAGCCGCCGCCGACGAACGGGCACAGCACATGCACGTTCTCGGGCGCGATACCGAAGGTGGCGGCGGCCGTCTTGCGCACGCCGCTCACATTCTGGGTCGAATCGTAGAGCGTTAGCCGGTCGGCGTCCCATGCGGCAATGGTGGCGTGGGGCTCCATCGGATTGTGATTTTCGAGCGGCGTGGTGTACACCGTGTCGGTCCGCGTCGCCGCCCGCGTCATGGCGCCGGCCACATTGCCCCGGCTCGAGTCGGGCGACTTGCCGTACTGGCTGGCCGGCTTGCGCGGATTGCGCTTGGCCTGCTTGAAGCTCAGCACCGGCGTCTTGGCCGCGTAGCGCACTTGCACGTGCCGCGCCGCATCCTGCGCTTGTTCCAGCGTGTCAGCCACCACCACGGCGATCGGCTGGCCGTTGTAGTGAACAATGTCGTCTTGCAGAACGCTCAATCGCGATCCGCCAGCCCGCTTGTCCTGCTTTGGCAGGCGTGGCGCGTTGTGCGGCGTGATCACGGCCAGCACGCCGCGCATCGCGCCGGCCTGGGCGCTGTCGATCGAGGTGACTCTGCCGCTCGGAATAGTGCTCGTCACGATGACCGCGTAGGCCATGCGCGGCAGCGCGTGTTCGGCGGAAAACTTGGCGCCGCCTGTCACTTTCAGGCGACCATCCGTCCGATCGATGCCTTGTCCGATGATGCTCATGCCTGGCCTCCCGCCACCATCAGCGCGCGGACGATCGCGCGTTGCGCCAGTTCTATTTTGAAGCGGTTGTCCTTCAAGCCATGGGCGCCCGCGACGGCGAGCGCGGCGGCCTTGCGGCAAGTCTCGGCCGTCAGCGGCTGGCCAGCCAGCGCCGCCTCTGCGGCGGGCGCGCGCCACGGCTTGTGCGCCACTCCGCCCAGCGCGATGCGGGCCTTGCCGATTTTGCCGTCCTGCATATCGAGCGCCGCGCCGACCGACACGAGGGCGAAGGCGAAGCTGGCGCGGTCGCGCACCTTCAGGTAGTGCGCGTGCAGGGCGAACGGCGAGGCCGGCAGGTCGACCGCGGTGATCATTTCGCCGGGCAGCAACTGGGTGTCGATCTGCGGGGTCTGGCCGGGCAGCCGGTGAAAATGGCCAATCGGGATCATCCGGTCGCCTCTCGGCGAGGCCACCACGATGATGGCGTCGAGCGCGGCGAGCGCGACGTTCATGTCGGACGGGTTAACGGCCACGCAGCTCTCGCTGGCGCCGAGGATGGCGTGGACCCGGTTGTAACCCTGGCGCGCTCCGCAGCCCGAGCCCGGCGCGCGCTTGTTGCACATGTCGAAGGCCGGATCGGTGAAGTAGGGGCAGCGCGTGCGCTGCATCAGGTTGCCGCCGATGGTCGCCATATTGCGCAACTGCGGCGAGGCCCCGGCCAGCAGCGCTTGCGACAGCAGCGGATAGCGCTGGCGAATCAATGGATGGTTGGCGGTATCGCTGTTGCGGGCCAGCGCGCCGATGCGCACGCCGCCGTCGTTTGCCTCGGTGATCTGGTCCAGTCCGATATGCGTGATGTCGACCAGGCGCGCGGGATGCTCGACATCGGCTTTCATCAGGTCGAGCAGGTTGGTGCCGCCGCCGATCAGCCGCGCGCCAGGTTGCTGGGCCAGCCGGAGCGCATGCGCCGCGTCGGTGGCTCTATCGTAAAAGAATGATTGCATGAGTGGCCCCCGCAGTTAGGAAACCGGCGCGGCGACTTTGCGAATCGCCATCACGATATTGGGATAGGCGCCGCAGCGGCATAGGTTGCCACTCATGCGTTCGCGGATTTCGGCCTCGCTGCTGGCGCTGCTTGCCTGGCGCACATCCGGCGTGACGGCGCTCGCCGTGCCGGCCCGCATTTCCTCGACGCAAGCGACCGCAGAGCAGATCTGGCCCGGCGTGCAATAGCCGCACTGGAAGGCGTCGTGTTCGATGAAGGCCGCCTGCATCGGCGCCAGCTGCTCGCCCTGGGCCAGGCCTTCGATGGTGACGATCTTGTCGCCTTCGTGCATGACGGCCAGGGTCAGGCAGGCGTTCACCCGGCGCTGATTGACCAGCACGGTGCAGGCGCCGCACTGGCCGCGGTCGCAGCCTTTTTTCGAGCCGGTCAGGCCGGCGTATTCGCGCAGCGCGTCCAGCAGGGTGACGCGTGGCTCGAGCGACAGCAGATATTCCTTGCCGTTGATGTTCAGGCGCACTTGCTGAAATGGCGCCTGCGGGACGGTGGCTTGCTGTGGATGGATCTCGGCAATTGCGCTGGGCACCTGCGCCACAGTCGCCGCCGCGACAGCGGATTGCAGAAAGCCCCGGCGCGAGACGCGCGGCGTCGGATCGTCGGGGGCGGGGCAGATCAGGTCATCGGACATGGGGGCGCTTTCACGGCGGTGGCGGACCAGTTGATTATCCGCGCGCACGCCGGGTCATCTGTTCGCCGTTTCACACTCGCGCCAAAGACTGCGTCGGTGCTGCCTGCACTGATATGTCAAATGCACAGCGGCGGATGACGGCAATTTTCGCATTACAGAAACTGTGTTTTTTTGGGACACGCAAACGTGAGCCCTTGCAACTCCCGCGCAGGCTTGCTATAGTTCGCCTCCCGCTGAAACGGGGCTGTCTCAAACAAGGCAGCGCGATAAAAAAGAGGGTTGACGGTAACTGCGAAACGCTGCATAATCTCACCTCTCTGCTGCACACGAACACAACGCTTCGTACTCTGCGGCAAGGCAGTACC
>JBDSTZ010000512.1:0-21432 GCA_039927975.1 Massilia sp.
AAAAGTCGCCGAGCTGCAAGACTTCGTGCGCCGCTTCGCCGCCAACAAGTCCAAGGCGCGCCAGGCCACATCGCGCGCCAAGCAGATCGACAAGATCAAGGTCGACGACATCAAGCCATCGTCGCGCGCCTATCCTTTCGTGCGTTTCGAAGGCGAGAAGAAATTGCACCGCCTGGCGGTGGAAGTCGAGGGCATCTCGAAGAAATACGACCGCCAGCTGTTCAAAAACTTCAGCATCATGGTCGAGGCGGGCGAGCGGGTTGCCATCATTGGCGCCAACGGCGCCGGTAAAACCACCTTGCTGCGTTCGATCGGTGGCGACCTGTGCGGCTTGCACGCCGACACCGGCCGCGTCAAGTGGGCCGAGAACGCCAACGTTGGCTACATGCCGCAGGATCCTACCGAAGAGTTCGCCGGCAACGAGGTGCTGACCGACTGGATGGGCAAGTGGACCAAGGAAGGCGACGACGACCAGGCCGTCCGTTCGATCCTGGGACGCCTGCTGTTCGGCGGCGACGATGTCAAGAAGACGGTGCAAGTGCTGTCCGGTGGCGAGAAGGGCCGCATGATATACGGCAAGCTGATGCTGGGCCGTCACAATGTCATGCTACTCGACGAGCCGACCAACCACATGGACATGGAATCGATCGAGTCGCTCAATATCGCGCTGGAAAAATACCAGGGCACGCTGATCTTCGTGTCGCACGACCGCGAGTTCGTGTCCTCGCTGGCGACCCGGGTGCTGGAGATCAAGGAAAACGAGATCGTCGACTTCCAGGGCAATTACGAGGATTACCTGAAGAGCCAGGGAATCGATTGATGGAAAGCCTGCGCCGTTTCCGCCGGTCGGGAACGGCGCTGCCGACTGCACAGTTTTCGGCAATGTGAGATATTAATGTCCATGAATACATTCCCTATTAAAACGGTCGAATACGACCACCCGCGCCAGGGCTTGAGCTGCACCGCCGAAGCGTGGGCGCGTACACCTGCGACCCCGAGCGCGGCTGAAAAAGCCGAGCTTAAAACCCGCATCAAGCGCTTGCTCAAGGAGCGCGAAGCGGTGCTGGTGGCGCACTATTACGTCGACGCTGAATTGCAGGACCTGGCCGAGGAAACCGGCGGCTGCGTTTCCGATTCGCTCGAAATGGCGCGCTTCGGCCGCGATCACGCGGCGAAAACGCTGGTGGTGGCCGGCGTGCGCTTCATGGGCGAGACCGCCAAGATTCTTAGTCCCGACAAGCGCATCCTGATGCCCGACCTGGACGCCACCTGTTCGCTCGACCTCGGCTGTCCGGCCGACGAATTCACCGCCTTCTGCGACGCCCATCCTGACCGCACGGTGGTGGTGTATGCCAACACCAGCGCGGCTGTGAAGGCGCGCGCGGACTGGATGGTGACCTCGTCGATCGGCCTCGACATCGTGGCCCACCTGCATGCCCAGGGCAAAAAGATCCTGTGGGCGCCGGACCGCCATCTGGGTTCCTACATTCAGAAGCAGACCGGCGCCGACATGTTGCTGTGGCAGGGTTCCTGCCTGGTGCACGACGAGTTCAAGAGCGTCGAACTCGAACTGCTGATGGCCGAGCATCCGCTGGCCAAGGTGCTGGTGCATCCGGAATCGCCGGCCAGTGTAGTGGCCCTGGCCGATGTGGTCGGCTCGACTACCCAATTGATCAATGCCGCGCAGAACATGGCGGCGACAACCTTCATCGTCGCCACCGACAACGGCATTCTGCACAAGATGCGGCTGGCCGCGCCCGGCAAACATTTCATCGAAGCGCCGACCGCCGGCAACAGCGCCACTTGCAAGAGTTGCGCGCACTGCCCGTGGATGGCCATGAACGGCTTGCAGAATCTGGCCGACGTGCTGGAAAACGGCGGCAACGAGATCCATGTTGACCCGGCCATCGGCAAGCTCGCCGTGCGTTCGATCGACCGCATGCTTGACTTTGCGGCGGCAAAAAAAGCCAAGGCCTTGCCGACGGGCGAGCTGGCAACAGAAGCGACATTGTTTTCAGGAGTAGGCCCGGCATGAGTAATTTGCGTAATCCATACGACCGTTTTGACGAGGCGCTGCAATCGGCGTTTGAAAGCAATTTGCTGGCCGCCTTGCTGGAGGACGTGGGCAGCGGCGATCTGACCGGGCAACTGGTGCCGGCCGATACGCTCGTGAAGGCGCGCGTGATCGTGCGTGAAGACGCGGTGCTGTGCGGCGCGCCCTGGTTCACCGGCGTGATGCTCGCGCTCGACCACAATACTTATATCGACTGGCAGTACGCGGAAGGCGACCTGATGCGCGCCGGCAGCGTGGTTTGCAGTATTCACGCCTCGCCGCGTTCCTTGCTCACGGCCGAGCGCGCAGCGCTCAATTTCATGCAGATGATGTCGGGCGTGGCGACGGCGACGCGCAAGTTTGTGGAGGTGGTGGCCGGCACCAAGGCGGTCATTCTCGATACCCGCAAGACTTTGCCCGGTCTGCGCCAGGCGCAGAAATACGCCGTGCGAGTCGGCGGCGGGCAGAATCAGCGCATGGCCTTGTATGACGGCATCCTGATCAAGGAGAACCATATCGCGGCGGCCGGCGGTGTGCGCGCCGCGCTTGAAGCGGCCAAGGCAGTCGGCGGCACGGCGCCGGTGCAGATCGAGGTCGAGACGCTGGATCAGCTGAGCGAAGCGCTCGATGCGGGCGCGGTGTCGGTGTTGCTGGATAATTTCGATCTGGCGACGATGCGCAAGGCGGTCGAGCTGACGGCCGGGCGCGCGCTGCTGGAAGCGTCGGGCGGCGTTAATCTCGACAGCGTGCGCGCCATCGCAGAAACCGGCGTCGACCGAATCTCGATCGGCAGCCTGACCAAGGATGTGCAGGCGACCGATTATTCGCTGCGGATTGTTGATTAGGTCCGGTCGCGTCGTTATTGCATAGCTGACCTTCGGCGGTGTGAATTCCCGCCTGCGCGGGAATGACGTGCTGTTGCCGCAGGGCGCTGTCGCGCACCAGGTTCAGGCTGTGCGGAAGGCGAGGTGCTAACCACTACACCCTATCCTTCATCGCGCTGACCGGCTACACGCCGCTTTCGCGCGCTTCCGCCGGCACTTCTGTCGGCAAGTGCAGGAAGTCGGTTTGCGCCGCCAAGGCGTCGACCACGGCCAGTATCTGGTCAGGCCGGGCGTAGTGGGTCATGTGGCCGACGCCGGGATGCAGGCGCAGGTCGCTATTGTCGATGTCCTCGTGCAGACGCACCGCGTTGTGGTTGGTATCGACCACTTCGTCACCAAGCCCGGCCACAATCTTGACCGGCACTTTCAATTCCTTGTAACGACGCGACAGCGCAATGGCCGACGGCACCATCAAGGCCACCTCGGCCGCGCTGGCGCGCAGCTGCGAGGGACGCAGCATCATCCACACCGGCAAGCGATCGAAGCTCTCCGCCACCGGCATCGGCCGGAAACTCTTCTTGACGACGCCCCGCCACATCAGCCTTCCCAGCAGGGGCGAGACGGTGTAGCGCATCAGGTCGCCGACGATGGGAATCGCCGGCGCCGACATCATCGGCACGTCGAGGCGCAAGCTGCCGAAGTAATAGCCCGACAGTAGCACCAGGCCCTTGACGGTCTCGGGAAACGCCAGGCCCATCGACAGCGCCACCATGGTGCCCCAGGAATGGCCGAGCACGATGGCTTGCTCGACGCCGAGTTTTTCCAGCGCGGCGTGCAGCAACTTGGCCTGGGCCATCGGCGTCCACACTGTGGTGCGCGGGCGCTCGCTGTAACCGAAGCCGGGGCGGTCGAAGGCGATGACGCGGTAGTGCGCGGCGGCGCGATCGGAGAAGCCGCTGGTCTGGAAGTCGTCGGCATTCAAGCCGTTGCCGTGCAGGAGCACCAGAACCGGGCCCTCGCCACGATCGTGGTAGTGCAGCTTGACGCCGTCTACCTCGACAAACTTGCCGGTCGGCGGGTGCTGGCGTTCGATCTGCCTGGTCTTGGTGCGCACGTATAAATAGGAGGCGGCCAGGCCGGCCGCGGCGATCAGGGCGGGGGTGCGCCATCGGCTGGCGTTGGAAGTTGAAATCAGACTGTTCGACAAGACGTTCTCCTTAAGGTGGCAACAACTTAAGTGCGGACAGGCGAGGGCGCTCGCGCCGTCGCCATCGATATTCGCTTACAGGTGCTGACGCAGGCTTTGATCGAGCTGGGTGCACACCGACGGCAGCACCCGTTCGGCCGATTCGGCGATCTTGAGGCCGATCAGCCCGTCGGCTCGGGTCTTGCCGAGATTGACGAGGGCGATCGGCTTGCCCGCTTCGGCCGCCGCGCGGCAAAAACGGAATCCGGAATACACCATCAGCGAGGAACCGATGACCAGCAACGCGTCCGCGCGGTCGAGGTCGGCGAACGCCTGCTCGGTGCGGTCGGGCGCCACGCCGTCGCCAAAGAACACGACGTCGGGCTTGAGCACGCCGGCGCAGTAGATGCATTTGGGCACACGAAAGTATTCGAGCGCGGCCGGTTCGAGATGGGCGTCGCCGTCGGGCGCGGGCGCTGCGTGGGCGCCCTGCATGTGCGGATTGCACTCTTGAAGCAGGGTCTGGATGAAGGCGCGCGTAAAGCGCGAGCGGCATTCGAGGCAGCGGACGTAATGGATGTTGCCGTGCAGTTCAAGCACCCGCTCGCTGCCGGCCTGCTGGTGCAATCCATCGACGTTCTGGGTGATCACGGCCGACAGTTTGCCGCGCGCTTCGAGGTGGGCGATGGCGCGGTGGCCGGCGTTCGAGCGGGCGTTGGCCAGAGTCGGCCAGCCGACCATGCTGCGCGCCCAGTAACGGCGGCGCACCGCGTCGGACTTGCGGAACTCCGGCCCCTGGATCGGGTCGCGCCCGCGGCGCACGCCATCACGGTCGCGGTAGTCGGGAATGCCCGATGCTGTGCTCACGCCGGCGCCAGTGAGCGCCAGGACATTGTCGTGGCGCGCGAGAAAGTCGGCGAGCTGGCTGGCCTGGTATTCGGTGTCGGTGCTGGCGGGTTCGGTCATTGTGAATCTCTGCGTCTGACAGGGAATCGTACCACTATCGACGCAGCGCGCTGTGTGCGTTCGGCCTCACAAGCGCGATGAAAATGCGATGCCGCCGACGATCATGGCGAAGGCCAGCGCGTGGTAGACGTGCGGCATTTCGCCCAGGAACGCTGAAGACATGACCGCCGTAAACAAGGGTGTCAGGTTGGTAAAGAAAGCGCCGACCGCCGGGCCGGCGCGCTGCACGCCGGCGCCCCAGCAGCGAAACGCGATGATGGCCGGGCCGATCGCGACGTACAGCAGGGCCACGATCACGGTCGGACTCCAATGGATGTCCGGGGCGGCGCCGCGCGACTCAACCGCGGCAAATAGGCCCGACCACATCACGCCATATAACACCTGGGCGAACAGGTAGGCGGCCCAATCGGCGCGCACCGCCGCCGGCTCCTTGGCCTGGGTGAGCAGCCAGCTGTAGAACGACCAGGCGATGGTCGCAAGGATCATGTAGAGGTCGCCGGCGACCAGGCGCATCGCCAGCAGTTGCTGCCACTCGCCGCGCGAGAGCACCAGCAGCACCCCAGCGATGGACAGCGCGGCACCGATCAGCTGCTTGCGGTGCACGCGCGCGCCGAAGAACAAATAGCCGACCAGCAGCATCCAGACCGGCATGCCGGAGGCGACCAGGGTCACGTTGATCGGCGTCGAGCTTTGCAGCGCCAGGTATTGCAGGGAATTGTAGAGGCCAATGCCGGTCAGGCCGAGCAGGCTGTAGCGGCGCCAGTTGCTCCACAGGCCGTTTTGCGGACGCAGCATGGCGCGTCCGAGCGGCAGCAGGATCAACAGCGCGATCGACCAGCGCAGCAGATTGAGCGTCATCGGCGGCACCGCGTCGCGCACCAGGCGTCCGACGATGGCGTTGCCGGCCCACAGCAGCGGAGCCAGGGTCAGCAGCAGGGCGGTGGATAAAGTGAGTTTGCGGTTCATGGGCAAGCGTCAAAAAAACCCGCGTGGCGGCGGGCTTTCATGGTACGGCAAACGGCGGCACCCGGAGCGCGTGCCGGCATCAGCGGCGCGGCGGCGTCAGCACGCTCGGCAGCGCTTTCGGCAAGGTTTCCGGGTAGTCGCGGCTAAAGTGCAGGCCGCGGCTTTCATGGCGCGACAGCGCGCTGTTGACGATCAGCGCGGCGACGTCGACCAGGTTGCGCAGCTCGAGCAGGTCGTGGGTGATGCGGAAGTTGCGGTAGTACTCGTCGATCTCTTCCTTGAGCAGGGCAATGCGGTGCTGCGCCCGTTCGAGCCGCTTGGTGGTGCGCACGATGCCGACATAGTTCCACATGAAGCGGCGCAGCTCGTCCCAGTTGTGGGCGATGACGACTTCCTCGTCGGCGTTGGTGACGCGGCTCTCGTCCCACGCCGGCAGGCTCTGGGTGGCGCGCGCGGGCTGGGACGCGATGTCGTGGGCGGCCGCGCGGCCGACCACCAGGCATTCGAGCAGTGAATTGCTGGCCAGCCGGTTGGCGCCGTGCAAGCCGGTGCAGGCGGTTTCGCCGACCGCGTACAGGCCGGCGATGTCGGTGCGCCCGAGCAGGTCGGTAACGATGCCGCCGCAAGTGAAGTGCACGGCCGGCACCACCGGAATCGGTTCCTTGGTGATGTCGATGCCCAGCTCCAGGCAGCGCGCGTAAATGGTCGGGAAGTGCTCCTTGAGGAATTCCGGACTCTGGTGGCTGATGTCGAGATTGACGTAGTCGAGACCGCGCTTTTTCATCTCGAAGTCGATCGCGCGGGCGACCACGTCGCGCGGCGCCAGTTCACCGCGCTCATCATGCATCGGCATGAAGCGGGTGCCGGCGGCGGCGCCGGCTTCGCGCGGCAGCAGCAGGCGACCGCCCTCGCCGCGGATCGCTTCGGTGATCAGGAAGGATTTGGCGTACGGGTGGTACAGGCAGGTCGGGTGGAACTGGATGAACTCCATGTTCGAGACGCGGCAGCCGGCGCGCCAGGCCATCGCGATGCCGTCGCCGGTGGCGGTGTCGGGATTGGTGGTGTACAGGTAGACCTTGCCGGCGCCGCCGGTGGCCAGCACGGTGTGGCCGGCTTCGAAGGTGAGCACCTTGCCGCTGTTGACGTCCTGTACGTACAGGCCGTAGCAGCGCGGCTGGCCGGGCGCGTGCGGCGCGCCGCCATGCACCGCGCTCGACTTGGCGAACAGCTTGTCGGAGGTGATGACGTCGATCGCGCAGTGCTGTTCGAACAGCGTGATGTTCGAATGCGCGCGCACCTTCTGTTCGAGCGTGACCTGGACCGCGTGGCCGGTGGCGTCGGCCGCGTGGATGATGCGGCGCTGGCTATGGCCGCCCTCGCGCGTCAGGTGGAAGCCCAGTTCGGCGGTCGGGTCGCGGGTGAAGGGCACGCCTTGCTCGATCAGCCATTCGATCGCTTCCGGGCCGTGCTCGATGATGTAGCGGGTGGCCGGCTCGTCGCACAGGCCGGCGCCGGCGACCAGGGTGTCGTCGATGTGTTCGGCGAAGCTGTCGCCCGAATCGAGCACCGCGGCGATGCCGCCCTGGGCCCAGTTGCTGGCGCCGTCGAGCAGGGCGCGCTTGGAAATGATGGCCACGGTGCGCGTTTGCGCCAGATGGAGGGCGACTGAGAGGCCGGCGAGGCCGCTGCCGACGATGGCGACGTCAAATTTCATGGAATGTGGGAATGCAGTAAATAATTTGTACAGAGGCATCACTATAGACTATTTGCCCAGCGCACGCCCGTCCCGCGTGAAATGGCCGGGCTCGCTTGTTGCCAGTCAATGCCGGCGGCAACAAGCTCGGCCATCATCAGAGGGCCGTCGCCTGGCCTGCCGTTCAGGACAGCGCGTGTCGCCGGGAGGATCCGTGATCCGCATATTCAATCACTACGTTTCAAAAATGGCATTCATCCTGCTGCTTTTGGAGCTGCTGATGTTGCTAGCGACGGCCAGCCTGGCCTCGGCGCTGTCGTTTTCGGACGGCCTCGGGCGCCTGAGGGCCGACAATCTGTATCTCTCCTCTTTGACCTTCGCGCTGGTGATTATCTTCAGCATGAGCGCGCTCGGCATGTACCAGCATAGCGCGCGCGAAGGCATCCGCACCACGCTGATCCGCATCATGCCCTCGTTCGCGCTGGGCTTTTTTTTGCTCAGCGCGCTCATCGCGGTGCGGCCCGATTTCTACCTCGGGCGCGGGATCAGCAGCGTGATCTTCGCGCTCGGCGCCACCGCCGTGGTGCTCACGCGCCTGGTGGTGTTCAAGTCGGCCGAGTCGGCGTTGCTCGAGGCGCGCCTGATCTTCGTCGGCAGCGGCGAACTGGCGCGCGAATGCATGGAGCTGGCGGCCAGCAAATTCGGTTTCCACCAGTTCGAGGTGGTCGGCTGCGTGCCGGTGCCGGGCGAGGCGAGCTGCGTGCCGGTCTCGCAGCTGTTGCCGATGGGCGAATCGCTGCTGGTGATGGCGCAGCGTTACGAGGCCAGCGAAATCGTGGTGACGGTGACGAACCGGCGCGGCAGCGCGTTCCCGATCCGCGAGCTGCTCGCTTGCGCGCTGGGAGGCGTCAAGGTGATCGACGCGGCGACGTTTTTTGAACGCGAAGCCTGCCAGATCAGGCTCGATTCGCTGCAGCCGAGCTATCTGATTTTCGGCGGCGGCTTCGACCAGAGCTTCTGGCGCGCTTTCTCGAAGCGCGCCTTCGACCTGTTGGCGAGCGCCGGCGTGTGCCTCATCACGCTGCCGCTGATGCTGCTGGCCGCGCTGTGCATCGTGCTCGAAGACGGCGCGCCGGTGTTTTATCAGCAGGAGCGGGTCGGCAAGGACGGCAAGGTGTTCAAGCTGTTCAAGTTTCGCAGCATGCGCAAGGACGCCGAACCGGACGGCGAGCCGCTGTGGGCCAGTGAGCACGATCCGCGCGCGACGCGGGTCGGCCAGGTGCTGCGCACCCTGCGCATCGACGAACTGCCGCAAATGATCAACGTGTTCAAGGGCGATATGAGCCTGGTGGGGCCGCGTCCGGAACGGCCGTATTTTGTCGCGCAGCTGCAAGAGCAGGTGGCCTACTACAACGTGCGGCACAACATCAAGCCCGGCATCACCGGCCTGGCCCAGGTGCGCTTCCAGTACGGCGCCTCGCTGCGCGACGCGATCGAAAAACTCCAGTACGACCTTTACTACGTCAAGAACAACAGCCTGTTTCTTGACTTGCTGATTTTGATCGACACGATGCAGGTCGTCGTGTTCGGCAAAGGGAGCCGCTGATGCGCAGCCGCTCATCGACCATCACGACCGCGGAGGGGCAATGGGCAAACAGAAGCTGCTGGTGATCGAGGACGATCCGGGATTGCAGAAACAGATGCGCTGGACGTTCGACGCTTACGAGGTGGTGCTGGCGGGCGACCGCGAGAGCGCGCTGGCGCAGATGCGGCGGCATCAGCCGGCGGTGGTGACGATGGACCTCGGCCTGCCGCCCGACGCCGGCGGCGCGTCCGAGGGACTGGCGACCTTGCAGCAACTGCTGGCGCTGGCGCCGGCGGCCAAGGTAATCGTCTTGTCGGGCAACCACGACCGCGGCAACGCGCTCAAGGCGGTCGGTCTCGGCGCCTACGATTTTCAGCACAAGCCGTTCGATCCCGAGCTGCTCGGACTGGTGCTCACGCGCGCGTTCTACCTGCACGCGATGCAGGAGGAGCACAGCCGGATGCTGCAGATCCAGGCCGATTCGCCGCTGGCCGGCATCGTCTCGCGCGACCCGGGCATGCTCAAGCTGTGCCGCGACGCCGAACGGGTGGCGCCGTCGTCGGCCACCGTCATGCTGCTGGGCGACTCAGGCAGCGGCAAAGAGCTCGTCGCGCGCGCCGTGCACGCGATGAGCGGGCGCGCCGGGCACCGCTTCATGGCGATAAATTGCGCGGCGATTCCCGAGGACCTGCTGGAAAGCGAATTGTTCGGTCACGAGAAAGGCGCCTTCACCGGCGCCGGCCAGCAAACGCTGGGCAAGATCGAAATGGCCGACGGCGGCACCTTCTTCCTCGACGAGGTGGGCGACATGGCGCTGTCGCTGCAGGTCAAGCTGCTGCGCTTCCTGCAGGAGCGGGTGATCGAGCGGATTGGCGGACGCACCGAGATCGCAGTCGATGTGCGGATCGTCTGCGCCACCCACCAGGACTTGCCGGCGCTGGTCAAGCAGGGGCGCTTTCGCGAAGACCTGTATTACCGCCTGAGCGAGATCGTGCTGACCTTGCCCCCGCTGCGCGAGCGCGCCGGCGACGCCGCGCTGCTGGCGCACCATTTCAAGAACCGCTTTTGCGTCAGCGAGCGGCGCCCGGCGATGGCGTTCTCCGAAGCGGCCCTGCTGGCGATCGAGGAATACGGCTGGCCAGGCAATGTGCGCGAGCTGGAGAACTGCATCCGGCGCGCCGTGATCATGAGCGACGGCCCGCAGATCGGCGTGCTCGATCTCGGCCTGCCCGGCACGGCGCAGCTCGAGCAGCCGGTGAACCTGCGCCAGGCGCGTGATGCCGCCGAGTACCGCGTGATGGTGATGGCGCTGGCGCGCGCCGGCGGCTGCATCGCCAAGGCGGCCGAGCTGCTCGGGGTGAGCCGGCCGACGGTGTACGACCTGATGAATTATCACGGCATCCGGGTCTGAAGCGTGGATCGCTGCCGATGCTGGTAGTGGTGACTGTGGGGCGGCCTCAGCGAGCGGGCGCCCCGGCTGCTTACCAGGACATGATCCAGTTGGCGCTCACCTCGGCGACCTGGTCGCGCCATTTGTGGCTGGCGAAGGTGTGATTGGCGTGGGCGATATCGACCCGGCGCGCCTTTAGCTCGTGGCGCGCCATCAGGTGGGCGAACTCGCGCGCGGTCAGGTCTTCGCCGCTCAGCACCACCATCACCTGGCCGTCGAAGCGGGTCAGGTTGTCGATCACGCGCTGGGGCAGCAGCGAACTGCGCTCGCTGGCCGCCAGCCGCATGTTCTGGCGCAGGGCGGCCGCGCTGGCGGCGAAGTGCACATTGCCGGTGGCGACCTTCTTCCAGAATGCGACTTCGCCCAACCGCGCCAGATAATAGTGGCGCAGCATAGCGCGAGCTTCGCTCTCGGGCGTGCGCACCCAGGGATTGAGCAGCACCAGGCGACGCACGCGCGGGTCGCGGTTGGCGTAAAAGGTGGCGGCGGTGGCGGCGTCGCACAGGCCCCAGATCACCACTTCGGTCATCTCCGGCATCTGGATGAAGAATTCCTTCATGGCGGCGCCGATGTCGTCGTCGATTCCGTCGTAGCCGCGCGGGCTGCCGTGGCTGTCTCCCATGCCGCGCCGGTCGAAGCGCATGACTGGCATGCCGCGCGCGGCCAGCATGCGCGCCAGCAGGGTGAACTGGCGGTGGCTACCGACCCGGTACTGGGCGCCGCCGGTGACGACCAGCACCCCGCGCGGCAACGGACGCTCCGGCACGTCGATGATGCCGACCAGGGAGTTGCCGTGGCAGTTGAACAGCAGGGCGCGCTGTTCGGCGTTCATGGCGTGCTCGCCGCGAAGACACTGGTGGTGGCGGCCAGCAGGGCAGGGCACTCAAGCAGTTCGCCGGTGGCCCAGAACGGCACGCCGTCAACGAGATGAAATTCGAGCTTGACGCCGCGCGGCGCCCAGCGCTCGGCCAGGCGGGCGGCGTTGGCGGCCACCCGCGCGCTGTGTGGCGACGCGTTGGCGAACCAGTGCACGGTGCACGGCGGCAGCGCCAGTGCGGCGGCGTCGCAGGCGTCGATCGCCTTGACCAGCGGGGCCGCGAGGTCGTAACCGGCCACTTCGATGCTGCCGTGGGAGGCCAACTGCGCGCGCAGGGCAGCGGTGCTGCGGGCAGTGTTGGCGGAGTCGTTGGCCATGTCGGCCGCTAGCCGCAGGCGCAGGAACTGGTTGATCGCGGTGCGGCCATTGAAGAATGGCTGCCACAGGATCAGGCTGTCGACCAGGCAGGAGGTAGCGAAATCGAGCGCCAGCAGGCCGCCCAGGCGGATGCCCCACAGGTGCAGCGGACCGTCGACACGTTCGGCGAGCCAGGCGCGGGCAATCTCGAGGTCGCGCTTCCAGAGGTCCCAGCGGCCCGAGGAAAAATCGCCGCAGCTGTCGCCGCAGCCGAACATGTCGATCTGCAGCACCGCGAAGCCGAGGGCGGCAAAGGCGCGCGCCTGAAGTGCGGCCATGCGGCGTGAATTGTTCATTTCCTCGGCAAACGGATGGACGTACAGGATGGCGCCGCGCGCGGTGACGGCCGGGTCGGGCGCGTGGTACAGGCTGAAACGGGTGCCCGGCTCGGCGTCGAAGAAGAAGGGAAAGGGCTCCACGTGGGGCGTGGCATGCAATGGGGCGTTCATGGGTCTAGCATCTCCTGCACGAATTCGGTAAGGCTGCCGACGGTGGCGAAGTGACGCGCGCAGATGTCGTCGTCGTCGACCGCAATGCCGAAATGGTCTTCCAATGCGGCGATGACGCTGATGACTGCCATCGAATCGAGTTCGGGCACGCTGCCCAGTAGGACGGAGTCGGCGCGCCAATGCGCGGTGGTCACGCCGAGCGAACCGCCGAGGATGAATTTCACGGTGTCGAGGTGTTTCATGATGGGGCCAGCCGGAACTGCGGATACGAGTCGGCGTCGCGCGACAGGTGGAACCAAGGGGCCATGCTGGCGGCCATCCACTGCCAGCGCCCGCAGCACAGGAAGACGGCGCTGCCCAGCAGGACTGCGCCGATGCGCCGGTGCGCCGAACGCGAGCCGGCGTTGAAGGCCGAGATGCGGCTGCAGGTCCAGCGCACGCCGCGCGCGTGCAGGCAGCGGTTGGCTTCGTCCCACAGGCGCGGAAAGGCCAGGCCAAGCTGGTGCTCGTTGAAGACCTGGATGTCGAAATCCCAGGCTGCGTCGCGGCGGCCGGGGACGAAGCGGGCACGCACCTCGTCTTCCTGATAGGGACGCTGGGTGAACCACAGGTAGCCGAGCAGCTCGCCGGCGCGGTAGGCCGCCAAGCACTCGGCGCCCTGGCCATAGCGCGCGGCGATCACGCTGGCGCGGCGGCGGAACGCGGCGGCGTCGGCGCCGGCCGCGGCGACCGCGCGCACCTCGATGGTGTCGCCACGTCCCCGGCACAGCGAAGCCGTGCCGACTGCCTGCGCCACGATCGCATATTTGTGCAGGCGGCAGCGGCCATGCGTCAGCTTGCCCAGGCCGCGCGCGAGGGCGTACCAGAGGGCGTCGAGCCAGCCGATCTGGCGCGCGAGTTGTGCGAGGCGGTTTGTCATTGTCTTGGTGGGGCAGTTGTCCTATGAATTAGACACCCCCAAAAAAACGTCTACCTTGATAGTGCGCAAGGACACGGACTCAGCTGGAATGATTGATTGGAATCAAGGACGCTGGGGGGCTTTTTCTCAATCATGGATTCCTTGACGCAAGAATTAGGGAGAATGTCCATGTCCAGGCACAGTTATCACCGCCGCCCGCGCGAGGTCGGTCCATGAGCGGCTTATGCGGCTGGTTTTCGCACGAGCCGGCGGCGCTGCCGATCGCCCAGATGGGCGCGCCGCTTTGCCGCCTTGACCGGGTGCCGCTGCGCTGCGGCGAGCACGCGGCCGGCGCACTCGCGCTGGCGGCGCAGCCCGACAGCGGCAGCCTGCTGCATGAGGACGGACTGCTGCTGGCCATCTGGGGCGGACGCGCGGCATCGCTGGCGCGCCTGTGGCGCAGTCATGGCGCCAATGCCTGCGTCGCCTTTGGCGGCCATTTCGCGTTTGCGATCCTAGATCAGCAGCGCGATGAGATGCTGATCGCGGTCGACCGCTACGCGACGCGCCCGATGTTCTATCAGCAGATCGGCCGCAGCATCGTATTCGCCAGTTCCGCCGAAGCGCTGGTCGAGCATCCAGGGGTTGGCCGCGAAATCGATCCGCAGGCGCTGTATCAGTACCTGTACTTTCAGAACCTCGGCGGTTCGGCTGCGATTTATCGCGGCGTGCGCCGTCTGCTGCCTGGCGAATTCGTGCACCTGCAAAGCGGCAGGCCGCTGCGTGGCCGCTACTGGAAAATGCAGTTCCACGAGGCGCAGGCGCTGCCCCGTGCGGAGCTGGAAAATGAACTGTGCGACACCCTGCGCACCGCCGTGCACGACGCCGTCGGCCAGCGTCCCGCCGGCGTGCTGCTCGGCGGCGGCATCGGCAGCGCAGCGCTGGCAAGCCTGATGGCAGCGACGGCGGAGTCGCCGCTGCATAGTTTTACGGTGGGCTATGACGTCGGCGCCGACCACACCCTGGCCGACGCGCGGCGCGTCGCGCGCCACTGCCGCAGCACGCATCACGAACGCTGCCTCACCGCGTCCGATGTCGCCGACGCGATCCCCGCCATCGCCGCCGCCTGCGACCAGCCGTTCGGCGACATGGGCATGGTCGCGGCCTACCACCTGGCGTCGCCGGCGCGCGCGGCCGACGCGCAGCGCGTGCTGGCCGGCCAGGGCGGCGCCGAACTGTTCGGCGGCAGCCCGCACTATGCCCAGCAGGCGCGCTTTAGCCGCTACGAATCGATCTCATCGGCACTGCGCCAGACCGTCATCGAACCGCTGCTGTTTCACCTGGCGGGCGGCATCGGCGGCGCCATGCTGGGCGGTGCGCGCGGTTACATCCGGCAGGCGCTGGTGCCGCCGCCGCAGCGCTTCGACGCCGCCAATCTGCTGTCGTGCTACGACGCGGCGACCATGTTCGATGCCGATTTCCTCGGCGCGATCAACCTTGGCGCGCCATTGGCCGCACTGAACCAGCACTGGTGGCAGGCCGACGGCCGCAGCGAAATCAATCAGATGGTCACGCTCGGCTTGCAGTACGGCCTGGCCGACCGCGAGCTGCCGAAGATGATGAAGGCGGCCGAGCTGGCCGGCGTCGAAGTGGAGTTCCCCTACCTGAACGACGCCGTGGTGGCGTTCTCTGCGCGCCTCGGCGCTCGCCAGAAGCTCGATGGGGCGCGTCCGAGGCCATTCTTTCGCAAGGCGCTGGGCGCCGCGTGGCCGGGCAAGCTCGCGCCGGAACGGCCGGCGGTGACGCTGCCGTTCGCGCACTGGCTGCAGACCGATGTCCGCCTCAAGAGTTTGGCCTTCGACAGCCTGTCGACCTTGAAGGGACGGCGCCTGGTCAAGCCGGCCTTCATCGACAGCCTGCTGCAGGACCGCATGGCCGAGCATCCAGCGCGCCACGGGCAGATGGTCTGGCTGCTGCTGATGCTCGAACAATGGCTGGCCCATCACCGCGGCACGATCGCCGCCGCACCGCTAGTCCGCATGCGCCATGAGCCGGAAACCTGCCGGTAGCGAGCGAGGCTGGGACACCGGCTCGCATCAGGACTTCTACCGCTACTACGCAGCGCAAAGCGGCGGCGCCAGCGCGCGTGAGCGCTTCATGATGATCCAGAGCGCGCTGCTTAAGGCCGTTGGCGGCGGCGCCGAGCCGCTCAACGTGGCCGATGTGGGCTGCGGCGCCGGCACCCAGTGCCGACTGTGGGCCGAGCACGGCCACCAGGTGTATGGCGCCGATATCAACTACGCGCTGATTGCGCTGGCGCGCCGCCGCGCGGCCGAATCGGGCCTCGATATCGCTTTCGATGTCGCTTCGGCCACCGCCTTGCCATGGCCCGACCAGTCGATGGACCTGTGCATTGTGCCGGAACTGCTCGAGCATGTGACCGACTGGCGCGCCTGCATCGCTGAACTGGTGCGCGTGCTGCGGCCCGGCGGCGCCCTGTACGTGTCGACCACCAACCGCCTTTGCCCGCTGCAGGAAGAGTACATCCTGCCGCTGTACGCGTGGTACCCGGGATGGATCAAGCGCCACTGTGAACAGCTGGCGCGCAGCCGCTTTCCGCGCCTGGCCGGCTTTGCGACCTATCCGGCGGTAAACTGGTTCACCTTCTTTATGTTGCGCGACCATCTGAGCACCGCGCACGGCATGCGCAGCCTCGATCGCTTCGAAATGGCCGATCCCGGCCAGCATGGCGTGGCCGGCCGCTGGCTGCTCGCGCTGGCGCGCCGCGTGCCACTCGCGCACCTGTGCGCGCACGTCGCCACGCCTTACACGGTGCTGTTGGCGTTCAAGCCGGAGGCATGAACAGGTTGCTTCCCATGCGCAGCAGGAAGCGGCTTTTGCTGCGGTCCCACGGCGTGAAGCGCGGCAGCAGGAAGGGATCGGTGCTGGCGCGGGCTGCGCCCCACGCGGTGGTGACGGCGGCCTCGAAGCCCTGGCTGCGCAGCATGTGCACGTGACGCGCTTCGAAGTCGTGGCCAGGCTTGCCATTCGGGTAGGCGAACAGGCGCACTGGCGCCTGGATGATTTCCTGGAGCCGCGCGCGACCATCGGCGATCTCGGCGCGCGCGTCGGCGTTCGAGATCGACGACAGGATCGCGTGGCTGACCGTGTGCGCACCGATCTCCATGCCGGCGCGGTGCAGGGCCAACAACTGGTCCGAACTGAGCATGGTCGGCGTGAAGCGGCGCGCCATCAGCTTGACGCGCTCGATGCGTTCTTCCGACGGCAGGTACTTGAGGGCGCCGATCAGGGCGTCGATCACCGCGCGCCGGCGGCCGTTGCAGCCGATGTCATAGACGCCAAAGCCGCTGCGGCTCAAGTCCAATCGGGGACCCGGCGCATTGCGCACCAGTTCGATGATGGCGTCGTTCCACAGGCAGCCGCCGTCGAGGAACCCGCTCGGGATGAAAAAGGTGGCCGGCGCCTTGTAGCGCTGCAGGATGGGGAGCGCGACTTCGGCGCTGTCGGCGTAACCGTCGTCGAAGGTGATGCAGGCGGCGCGGCTGGGCAGGGCGCGGGCCCGCAGGGCGCGCACCGCGTCGATCAACGGCATCAGATGGAACCAGCGGCTGAGCAGCCGGATCTGCTGGGCGAAGCGGCGCGCGTCGACCTCCTCGGGGAACAGCGGATCGGGCTGCGCCAGAATGCGGTGGTAGATCAGGATCGAGAGTGGCAGCTGCATCTCAGGCTCCGGCCAAGGCGGGGTTAGGAGCGACGCGCGGCGCCTTGAGGCGCTGTTCTACCAGCGCGCGGGTGGCGATGACGGCGCCGACCAGGTAGTACGGCACATCAAAGTACACCAGGCTGAGAAATGCGCCGCCGACCGCGAAGCCGACCATGCTGGTCTGGATCATGGTGGCCAGGCTGGCGGCCCAGCGCAGGTCGTCGATCCCCTCGGCGCTGCTGGCGATCCAGCTGGCGCTGCGCCAGGTGAGCACACCGAGCAGTAGATACAGCACGAGGCCGACGAAGCCGTGCTCGCCGAGCACCTGAAAGTAGATGCTGTGGGCAGCGTGGATATCGGCCGGATTGGGGCCGTAGAGCGCGAACACGGCTGGTTCGTAGATCTCGAAGCCGCCTCCGAAAAAGCGGTCGCGTGCCAGGTTCCACGCCATGCCCCAGGCGTTGATGCGGCCCTGTGCCGAGGCGTCGAGCTGGTATTCGCCGATCGAATCCATGCGGCTCGACCATTGCGAGGGCATGAAAAGCAGCAGCACCAGCGCGCCGGCAATCAGCGCCGCGCCCATCGCCGGCTTGCGGCGACTCTTGATCCACATGAAGCCGAACATGGCGCCGATCGCCAGCAGCCCCCCTCGCGAATAGGAGCCGAGCGCCGCCAGTGCGCACAGCAGCATCGCCACACTCAACCCGCGCCGCAGCCAGCGCCGGCGGCACTGCAGGCGCAGGAACTGCATCAGCGGAATAGTCATGATGAGCGCAAGCGCGATGGCGTTGTTATCGCCGATGAAGCTGCCCTCCGGACCCCACACGCGGTCGCCGCCGCCGTGGCGCAAAGTGAAAATTCCGCCCTTGATGCCGTAGTAGCCAAGCGAAATGGCCAGCACCCAGATCAGCCGCTCAATGTCGTGGCGCGACTTGACCAGCATGATGCAGACGAGCGTCATGAACATGATCTTCATGACTTTGGCCCATTGCTCGAGCGAGGCGTCGAAGAAGAACGAGAACGGCAGCGTGAGGTTCATCCATGCCACGAAGGCGAGCAGCGTGATGCTGATGGGAGTGAGCGGCAGCGCACGCGGGTCGCGGGTGAAGAGCAGGCTGGCCACGGTGACGACGGCGATCACGAAGGCATATGGGAACTGGGTGGCGAAGCCCCAGCCCTGGGTGTGGGGATTCATCACACTGATCCAGACCCACATCAAGGCGCCATTAACGGGAGACCGCAGGATGAAGGGAAGGGAACCGAACACGATCAGGGTAACGAGGATATCGCGCACGGTCGGAACTCCTTGAGCCGGCTCAACGATCACAGCAGGGCCGATCGGTAGACTGCTTCGGTGGTTGCAGCAATACTAGAACAGGGGAGAAGCGCGCTTGTTGACCGTCCTCATGGCCACTTGTAATGGCGCCGCCACGCTGCCCAAGACGCTGGGCGCCTTCACCCGGCTGGCGGCGCCGCGCGGCCGCTGGTCCCTGCTGGTCGTCGATGACGGCAGTACCGACGCCACGGCGGCCGTACTGGCCGAATTCGCCCAACGCCTGCCGCTGCGCTTTGTGCGCCAGGACCGTAGCGGCAAGAACGCCGCGCTGAATCTGGCGCTGCAACTGGCGCTTGACCACGACCCCGCCGATCTGTTCCTGTTCACCGACGACGACGTCAGCCCCGAGCCGGACTGGCTGCAGCGCATGGAAGAATGCGCAGCCGCGCATCCCGCATACTCCCTGTTCGGCGGCGCGATACACGCCGACTGGTGCGAGATGCCGCCCGACTGGGTGCTGCGCCAGGTGCCGCTCGGCCTGACCTACGGCGTCACAGTCGCCGAGGAAGGTCCCGTCTTCCCCGGCCTGGTGTGGGGCGCCAACATGGCGGTGCGGCGCGCGGTGTTCGAGACCGGCTACCGCTTCGACATCGCGCTCGGCCCCAACGCCGGTTCGTACGCGATGGGCAGCGAGACCGAATTCAACCGCCGGCTTGGCGCGGCCGGCTACAGCGCGTGGTTCTGCGCGCGCGCGCGGGTCGGCCACTTCATCCGCAGCCACCAGATGCGCGCGCCGTACATTCTGGCGCGCGCCTACCGCTTCGGCCGCGGCGCGCAAATCCAGGAGACGCCGGACGATGCGCGCCGCCTGTTCGGCGCACCGCGCTGGATGCTGGCGCGCCTTGCACGAGAATGGGCCGGCGTGGTCCGCGCCTGGTTCTCGCGCGACCCCAAGGCGCTGTTCGCGCATCGCTGGGAAAGCGCTTACCTGCGAGGCTTTCTTTTTCAAGCCTGGTTAGGCGGTGGACGGCAGCTAACCCGCGCCATGCGCGTGCTGATCACCAGCTGCTCCGGACAATTAGGCGGCATGGAGTGGCGCATGGCCGAGGAAGCGCGCCTGCTCATCGACGCTGGCTGTCACGCCAGTGTCGCGACGCCGCGTTTCGCCGGCCATGCCGCCCTGGCCGCGCGCCTGAAGGCAACCGGCGCTGGCGTGACGATTTTCGATCCGCCGCAATTTGCCGAGCAGTGGCGCTGGCGCCGCCTGCGCCAACTGCGCGCGCGCCTGTTCGCCGGGCGCCAGCTGCGCCGTCTGCGGCCCGACCTTGTGCACGTGGCGTTCTGCTGGACCAGCTATGGCGCATCCTTGCTGTGGCTGTCCAGTCATTGCAAGCTGCCCGCCGTGATCAGCATTCATAATGCGTTCCTCCCCGAGCCGCTGACGCCTTGGCATACCAGGTTGTATCGACAGGCGTTCCGCACGGTGCGTGGGGCGTATGCGGTGTCGCCCTCTGCGATGGCGCACTTCATGCGCGTGTATGGCGACTTTCTGCCGACGGACGCGCGCCTGTGCGTGATTCCCAACGGCGTCGACTGCGCGCGCTTCCAGCCCTCGGCAGCGCGGCGCGCCAGCCGGCGCGCGGCCCTCGGCCTGGCGACGGACACGCTGGTGATCGGCGCGGTCGGCCGGCTCGACGCGCAAAAGCGCCCGGACGCGGTGATCGACGTGTTCTGCGCGCTGCGCAACCGCCATCCCGGCCTGCGCCTGATCCTGATCGGCAGCGGTCCGCTCGACGCTGTTCTGCGCGACAAAGTGACACAACTCGGCTTGACGCCGGCGGTGTTGTTCGCCGGCCAGGTCGACGCGGTCGAGGAGTGGCTGCCCGCGCTGGACCTGCATCTTCTGCTGAGCCGCGCCGAAGGCTTCGGCATCGCCACGATCGAGGCCATGGCTTGTGGCGTGCCTGTTGTCGGCACCGATGTTCCGGGCACCGCCGACATCCTGCGCGGCTGCGACGCCGGGATGTTGGTGCCGCTGCACGACCAGGGCGCCACGGTCGAACGGATCGGCGCCTTGCTGGCCGACCCGGACAGGCGCGCCGCGATGGGCCGCATCGGCCGGGCGGAGGTGCTGCACCACTACACGGCCGAGCTGATGGCCGCGCGCCTGCGCGCCTTTTACGCGGGACTGGCGCCGTGAGCTCGACCCGCGTCTCGCTGCTGATTTCCTTCGTCGAAAAATACGCCTTGACGCTCATCTCGCTGGGCGCGAGCATGGTCATCTCGCGACTGCTCACACCGGCCGAGACCGGGGTGTACTCGGTCGGCGCGGTGCTGCTGGGGATGGCGCAGGTGCTGCGCGACTTCGGGGTCGGCCAGTACGTGGTGCAGGAGCGCGAACTGACCGAGGCTAAACTGCGCGCGGTGCTGGCCACCAGCTTCCTGTTCGCCTGGACGCTGGCGATCCTGTTCGCCTGGACGCTGGCGATCCTGATCGCCGCCGCCAGCGTGCCGCTGGCCTGGTTCTACCGCGAGCCGCGCCTGGCGCCGCTGTTGCAGCTCCTGTCGGTCAACTTCCTGCTGCTGCCGTTCAGCGCCGTCACGCTGCCGATGCTGCGCCGCCAGATGCGCCTTGGCGCCATTTGCGCCATCAATCTGACACACGGGGCGTGCAACGTGACCGTCGCGCTGCTGCTGGCCTGGAAAGGCTACGGTTTCATGAGCCTGGCGTGGGCCTCGGTGGCGGCCACCTGCGCCGCGCTGCTGCTCAGCGTTTGGCTGCGCCCGGCCGCGCTGCCGTGGCGGCCGGCGCGCGCCGGCATGGGCAGGGTGATCGCGTTCGGCGCCTACGCCACCGGCGGCAACCTGATCGACGAGGCGGGAGTGGCCGCGCCCGACCTGGTGATCGGCAAATTGATCGGCATGGACGGCGTCGGCCTGTTCAGCAAGGCGCTGGGGGTGCTGGCGGTGTTTAACAAGGCCATCACCAGCGCGGTCTCGCCGGTGGTCTACCCCTTGTACGCGGCGCATGCGCGCGCCAACGGCGACGTGCGGCGCGCCTATCTGCGCACGGTGGGCTACATGACCGCCTTTGCCTGGCCGTTCTTCACGTTCGTCGCCCTGATGGC
>JBDSTZ010000513.1:0-18607 GCA_039927975.1 Massilia sp.
CACCGAAGCGCTGCAGCAGAAGAAGGTGCAGACGTATCAGGACGAAATGGTCAAAAAGGCAAAGATCCAGTAATATAGCCGCTCTCGCCGGCGCTTCCGGGCGCCGGCACTCCTCGCAAGGGCGCGCCCTCCCGCGTTTTATTTTAGGATCCGAACAATGATGTTGAAACCCGCTCGCCTTTTGTTAGTTCTGACCGCGATGGTCGCGGCCCCTTCGTTCGCGCAAAAAGCGCCCGCCGCCGCCGCGCCAGCCGCAGCCTCCTCCTCGCAGAACATCGCCACCGTCAACGGTAAAGCGATTCCTGCCTCGCGCCTCGACCAGATCGTCAAGCAAGTCGTCGCCCAGGGCAAGCAAACGGACAGCCCGCAGCTGCGCGAAGCCATCAAGAAAGACTTGATCGCCCGCGAAGTGCTGATCCAGGAAGCCGACAAACAAGGTTTCGGCCTGAAGCCGGACGTCAAATCGCAGATCGACAATGCCCGTCAGAGCATCGTCATCAACGCGATGCGCGCCGACTACCTGAAGAAAACCCCGATCAAGGATGCCGACATCAAGGCCGAGTACGACCGCGCCAAGGCCCAGATGCCGGACAAGGAATACCACGCACGTCACATCCTGGTGGCGACCGAAGACGAAGCCAAAGCGATCATCACCAAGCTCAAGGGCGGCGCCAAGTTTGAAGAGCTGGCCAAGGTTTCGAAAGACGGTTCGGCAGCCAATGGCGGCGACCTGGACTGGGCAGCGCCGACCAACTATGTGCCTGAGTTCTCGAAGGCCATGGTCGCACTGAACAAGGGCCAGATCACCGAGACCCCGGTCAAGACCCAGTTCGGCTACCACGTCATCAAGCTGGAAGACACCCGCGCGCCGAAGATTCCTCCTCTGGAAGAAGTCAAGCAGCAAGTCGTCGAAGCACTGCAGCAGAAGCGCCTGCAAGCCTTCCAGGAAGACCTGATGAAGAAAGCCGTCATCAAGTAATTCCGCTGTACTTTGTTAAAAGAAGCGCTTCTTTGGAGGCGCTTTTTTTTCACCCGGATATTCTGCCGCTGTCTTGGGATGGCGCCCTCGCCGTTAACTTGCCCACTTGATGCCGCTCAGCCGGAGCGCAGCAGTGCCGCCATCGGCACCTAACGTTTTTTGCTATGATGGCGGGATGTCGCGCTCAATCCGTCGCCTGCTCGCCTGCCTGCTGATCCTGCTGTTGCCCTTCGCGGCGATAGCGGGCAGCCTTGCGCGCGTCGACAGCCTGACACGCCACTGCCCACCCGCAGCCAAGATGCGCTCGGCCGATTGCTGCAAGCACGACAGCAAGGCAGGCGCCGCGGCCGCCTGCTGCAGCGCCGCTGCCGCCAGCATTGCCGCATTGCCCGCCGTCGCCCTCGCGGCGCCACCGCAGGCGCCAGGCCGCGCGCCTATGCCCGTGCTGGCCATGTTCTACGAATCCTTCATCCCCGACAGCCTGCACCGCCCTCCCCGAAGCCACTGACCGCACGCATTGCCCGGCATGGCCGGCCATTTTCACTTGCGGAGCACCCAATGCATTCTCAATTACATCGCCGACGCAGGCAAGGCGCCCTGCTGTTCGGCCTGCTGCTGTCCGTCTTGCACGCGGCACAGGCGGCGCCCATGGGGTTTGAAGGATCCACCATGGTCATGACCGATCTCGGACCGGACTGGAGCGAGGTCCAGTCCAATGTCGCGCTGACACCGCGCGACGCGCTTGGCGTCGAGCTGACCCGCATGCGGGCCGGCGAAGGCTCCGCACGCCGGACCTTAGCCGAGCTGACCTACACGCGCCTGCTCAAGCGCTGGAACATGCCGCACGCCCAGGCCAACCTGTGGTTCTTCGGCGGCGCCGGCGGCGTGCGCACCGACGGCCACACGCGCCTGATGCTCACCCCAGGCGTGCAAGCGGACTATGAAACGCGACGGCTGTACCTGTCCATGACCGGACGGTTGTACCGCGCACGTGGCATCAACCATGATTACGGCATGGCGCGGGCCGGCTTCTCGTTCTACGAAACCGCCTACGACCAGACCCAGCCGTGGCTGGTGGTCGAAGTGCGCCGCATGCGCGGCTTGAGCGAGCGGACCGAGCTTACGCCGCTGCTGCGTCTGATTAACAAGAACTACTTTGTCGAGGCCGGCGTGAGCAATATGCGCCAGGCCCGCCTCAACCTCATGACTATTTTTTAAGGAACCATGATGAAAAAACTCCTCCTCCTGACCGCCCTCGCCGCCTCGCTCACCAGCGGCATGGCCAGCGCCGCCGTGCAAACCCTCAAGGCCGAAGTCAACGGCATGGTGTGCGCTTTCTGCGCCCAAGGCATTGAGAAAAAGCTGCGCGCGCTGGCGCCGACCAAGGATGTGTACGTCAACCTCAAGGACCGCGTGGTCGCCGTCGAACTCAAGGAAGGCCAGACCCTCTCGCCCGACACCGTCAAGTCGGTCGTCAAGGATGCCGGCTACGAAGTGGTGTCGATCGCGCAGGTGCCCCAGTCGGCCGGCGAACTCCGCGCGGCGGCCGCCAAATGAGCCTGGGGCAAACGCGCGCCGCCTCAGTGCTGTCGCTGTTCACCAGTGGCAGCACCTTGATCTGCTGCGCGCTGCCGGCCCTGCTGGTGGCGCTGGGCGCGGGCGCGGCGCTGTCGAGCATGGTGACGGTGCTGCCGCAGCTGGTCTGGTTTTCGCTGCACAAGGAGCTGGTGTTCGGGTTCGCCGGCCTGATGCTGGCGCTCTCGGGAGCCTTGCAGTGGCGCGCGCGCAGTTTGCCCTGTCCGCTCGATCCGGTGCTGGCGGCGGCGTGCGCCAGCACCCGTCGCACGTCGCAACGGGTGTATCTGGTGTCGGTGGGGATCTACTTGATTGGCGGCTTTTTTGCGTTCGTGGCGCCGTTATTGAACTGATGCCTCTTGCCAACTCGGCATGAAGGCATCGGCGAGGGCATGAGAACCATGCCCTCGCTGGCGGGCGGCATAGGCGCCGCCCGGACTCACTTTACCCGACCCACTTTCGGGCGTTGCGGAACATGCGCATCCACGGCGAATCCTCGCCCCACGCGTCCGGATGGTAGGACTGCTGCACCGCGCGGAACACGCGCTCGGCGTGCGGCATCATGACGCTAAAGCGGCCATCGGCCGTGGTCACCGCCGTCAAGCCCTGCGGCGAGCCGTTCGGGTTGAACGGATACACCTCGGTCGCCTCGCCGCGGTTGTCGACAAAGCGCATCGCCTTGACCACTTCCTTGATGTCGCCGGTGAGCGAGAAGTCGGCATAGCCCTCGCCGTGCGCGATGGCGATCGCGGTCTTGGTGCCGGCCATTCCGCCGAAGAAGATCGATGGCGAATCGAGTACTTCGACCATGCCGAAGCGCGCCTCGAACTGCTCGGACTTGTTGCGCGTGAACTTCGGCCAGGCGTGCGCGCCGGGGATGATCGACTTGAGGTTGCTCATCATCTGGCAGCCATTGCAGACACCCAGGCCGAAGGTGTCGGCGCGGTTGAAGAAGCGGGCGAACTGCTCGGCCAGCATATTGTTGAACAGGATGGTCTTGGCCCAGCCCTCGCCGGCGCCCAACACGTCGCCGTAGGAGAAGCCGCCCACCGCGATCACGCCGTGGAAGTCGTCCAGCTTGACGCGGCCTGCGATCAGATCGCTCATGTGGACGTCGACCGCCGAAAAGCCGGCCTGGTGCATCACCCACGCGGTCTCGATGTGCGAGTTCACGCCCTGCTCGCGCAGGATGGCCACGCGCGGACGCGCGCCGCCGGCGATGAATGGCGCCGCCACGTTCTCTTGCGGGTCGAAGGTCAGCACCGGCGAAATGCCAGGGTCGGTTTCGTCGAGCAGGCGGTCGTATTCGGCGTCGGCGCAGGCAGGGTTGTCGCGCAGGCGGGCGATGCGCCAGCTGGTCTCGCTCCACAGGCGATGCAGGCTACTGCGGGACTGGCTGTAGATGATTTTGGCGTCGCGCGTCATTTCGATCACGCCACGCTCGTTCGGCTTGCCGATGATATGGCTGCAGGCGCCCAGGTCATGCGCGCGCAGCACGTTCATCACGGCGGTCTTGTCGTCGGCGCGCACCTGGATCACCGCGCCCAGTTCCTCCGCGAACAGCGCGCGCAAGGTCAGTTCGTTGCGGCGTTCGGAGACCTGGCCGGCCCAGTTCTTGGCGTCGCCATGGTCGGCCGCATGCTCGGAACCCATCGCCAGGATGTCGAGGTTGATCGACAGGCCGGCGCGGCCGGCAAACGCCATCTCGCACAGAGTGGCGAACAGGCCGCCGTCGGAACGGTCGTGGTAGGCCAGCAGCTTGCCATCGAGGTTCAACTGCTGGATGGCGGCGAAGAAGGCTTTCAGGTCGGCGGCGCTGTCGACGTCCGGCACCTCGTTGCCGAGCTGCTGGACCACCTGGGTCAGCGCGGAGGCGCCGAGGCGGTTCTTGCCGCGACCGAGATCGATCAGGATCAGCGCGGTCTCGCCGGCGTCGGTCCGGAGCTGCGGCGTGAGCGCGCGGCGCGTGTCGACTACCGGCGCAAACGCCGAGACGATCAGCGACACCGGCGACAGCACGGCCTTGTCGACGCCGTCGTCGCGCCAGGTGGTACGCATCGACAGCGAATCCTTGCCGACCGGGATACTGATGCCCAGCGCCGGGCACAGCTCCATGCCGACCGCCTTGACGGTGTCGAACAGCGCGGCGTCCTGGCCCGGCTGGCCGCAGGCCGCCATCCAGTTGGCCGACAGCTTGATGTCGGTGATCTCGGCGATCGGCGCGCTGGCGATGTTGGTGATCGATTCACCGACCGCCATGCGGCCCGAGGCGGCGGCGTTGATGACGGCCAGCGGGGTGCGCTCGCCCATCGCCATCGCTTCGCCCAGATAGCCCTCGAAACTCATCGAGGTGACGGCGCAATCGGCCACCGGCACCTGCCACGGACCGACCATCTGGTCGCGCACGGTGGTGCCGCCGACGGTACGGTCGCCGATGGTGATCAGGAAGGACTTGTCGCCAACGGTCGGCAGCAGCAGCACGCGCTGCGCGACGTCGGCCAGATCCAGCCCGGTCAGGTCGACCGGCGCGAACTGGTGCTCCACATGCTTGACGTCGCGCTGCATCTTGGGCGGTTTGCCGAGCAGGACGTCCATCGGCATGTCGACCGGCGCGTTGTCGTTGAGCGGGTCGATGACTTTCAGCTGACGCTCTTCGGTGGCGACGCCGACGGCCGAGAACAGGCAGCGTTCGCGCTCGCACATGGCGGCAAACAGCGGCAGGTTTTGCGGCGCGATCGCCAGCACGTAACGCTCCTGCGACTCGTTGCTCCAGATTTCCTTGGGCGCCATGCCGCTTTCTTCGAGCGGCACCTTGCGCAGGTCGAAGATCGCGCCGCGCTTGGCGTCGTTGGTGATTTCAGGGAAGGCGTTCGACAGGCCGCCGGCGCCGACGTCGTGGATCGAGATGATCGGATTGTCCGCGCCCATCTGCCAGCACGCGTTGATGACTTCCTGGGCGCGCCGTTCCATCTCCGGATTGCCGCGCTGGACCGAGTCGAAATCGAGATCGGCCGTGTTGGTACCGGTCGCCATCGACGACGCCGCGCTGCCGCCCATACCGATGCGCATGCCGGGGCCGCCCAGCTGGATCAGCAGGCTGCCGACCGGGATGTCGTTCTTGTGGGTGTGCTGGTCGGCGATGCTGCCGATGCCGCCGGCGATCATGATCGGCTTGTGGTAGCCGTAGACCGCGTCGATGGCGCCGCCGGCCACGCGGCCGACGTTCTGTTCATAGGTACGGAAGTAGCCACCCAGGACCGGGCGGCCGAATTCGTTGCTGAAGGCGGCGCCGCCGAGCGGGCCGTCGATCATGATTTGCAGCGGCGAAGCGATGCGTTCCGGCTTGCCGTACACGCCGGCCTGGGCGCGCTGACCCGCCGGCGCGCTGACGCTGGCGGCGTTTTCCCACGGCCGCACGGCGTCCGGGATCATCAGGTTCGAGACGGTGAAGCCGGTCAGGCCCGCCTTCGGCTTGGCGCCGCGGCCGGTCGCGCCCTCGTCGCGGATTTCGCCGCCGGCGCCGGTCGAGGCGCCCGGGAACGGCGAGATCGCGGTCGGGTGGTTGTGGGTCTCGACCTTCATCAGGGTGTGCGTCAGTTCGGTCGACGCGGCGTATTCGTGGCCAGCGCCGCGCGGGTAGAAGCGGGTGACGGTGGCGCCCTGCATGATCGACGAATTGTCGCTGTAGGCGACGATGGTGCCCTTCGGCTGCAGCTGGTGGGTGTTCTTGATCATCTGGAACAGCGACTTGTCCTGCGCCACGCCGTCGATAATCCAGTCGGCGTTGAAGATCTTGTGGCGGCAGTGCTCACTGTTCGCCTGCGCGAACATCATCAGTTCGACGTCGGTCGGATTGCGCCCGGCCTTGGTGAAGGCAGCCACCAGGTAGTCGACTTCGTCGTCCGACATGGCCAGGCCAAGATCGGTGTTGGCGCGCTCCAGCGCGGCCTTGCCGGCGCCGATCACGTCGACCGTTTCGAGCGGCTTGGCGTCGAGTTCGCGGAACAGGTTCGACGCTTGCGAGGCGTCGCGCAGCACCGATTCGGTCATGCGGTCGTGCAGCAGGTCGGCCACGGCGGTGATCTCGGCGTCCGAGAGCTTCTTGGCGGCGCCGAAGCTGGTGCCCAGGATGCCGCCCTTGAGCAGCACGGAGAACGCGATGCCGCGCTCGATCCGGTGCACATGCGCCATGCCGCAGTTGTGGGCGATGTCGGTCGCTTTCGAGGCCCACGGCGAGATCGTGCCGAGGCGCGGAATGACGAAGAATTCCTCGGTCACGCCGTCAAGCGCGGCCGCCGCCGGGTCGCCGTAGGTGAGCATCGCTTCGAGCCGCACGGTGTCGTCGCTCGACAGGGGGGCGCTGGCGTCGATGAAATGGACGAAGCGGGCCTGGACGGCGGTAATGGCGGGAGCGGCTGCCTGGAGTTGACTCAGGAGGCGTTGGCTACGAAAGACAGACAGGGCATTGGAACCCGGCAGAATCAACATGGCTGGAATGTGGTTGATGCAGCGTGGCTGCAGGTTGGACAAATTGGCATGAGGCGGTGGTGCGAATGGCTGTGAAGCGTCAGGCCGGTATTATACCGCTTCGCACCATTATCAGTCTGCCCAGATGAGGGGGAACCAGCGTACCAGCCGGGCGCCGCCCCCCTTCATCCGCCCTGCCCCTGGCGTGTTCCGTCACACCCCGCGCCGGCCGGCGAGCGGAAAGCGCAGGTACTCGGAGCCCTGGTGCAGCAGCGCGAGCGCGGGGAACAGCATGCCGAGCGCCAGTGTGGTGTGCCAGCCATGGCTGGCGTAGACCCAGGCGCCGACGGCCGAGCCGGCCGCGCCGCCGGCGAAGAGCAGCGCGAAATAAATCCCGTTGAGGCGGGCGCGCACGCCTGCGTCCAGACCAAAAATGGCGCGCTGGCCCAGCACCAGGTTCGCCGCCACGCCCATATCCAGCACGATCGACGCGACCACCAGCGCCGCCAGGGCCAGCTTGCCGGCGCCCGGCATCACCAATGGCAGGGCGAACGAGGCCACGCCCAGCAGCAGCGCGGCAGTGGTGGCAGCGCGGGTGTGGCCGGAATCGGCCAGCTTGCCGGCCACCGGCGAGGCGATGGCGCCGGCCATGCCCACCAGCGCGAAGATGGCGATGCCGGTTTGCGACATGCCGAAGCCGGCGCCGGCCAGTTGCATCGGCACTGTGGTCCAGAACAGGCTAAAGGCGCCGAACATGCCGGCGTGGTAGGCGGCGCGGCGGCGAACCACGGGAGTGGTCAGGAACAGCTGCCACATCGACGCCAGCAGGCGCGGATAGGCCAGGCCGGCACTCGGCACCCGCAGCGGCAGCCTGGCGCGCAGGACGAACGCCAGCGCGAACATGGCAATGGCCGCGCCGACGAAAATCGCGCGCCAACCGAAATGATCGGCCACCAGGCTGGCCGCCGGCCGCGCCAGCATGATGCCGATCAGCAGACCGCTGACGACCTTGCCGACCGTCTGGCCGCGCGTGGCCTCGTGCGACAGGTGTGCGGCGAACGGCACCAGGATCTGGGCCGCCACCGAGCCGATGCCGATGCCTAGTGCGGCGCCGAGGAAGGTCCAGGCGTGCGAGGCAAAGGCGGCCACCAGCAGCGCCACCGCCGTCGCCAGCAGGCCGATGAAGACCACCCGGCGGTTTTCCAGCAGGTCGCCGAGCGGGACGATGAACAGCAGGCCGAGGCAATAGCCGAGCTGGGTCAGGGTCACGATCAGGCCGGCGGCTTCGCGATCGAGTCCGGTGGCGGCGCTGATCGGGCCGACCAGGGTTTGCGCGTAGTACAGGTTGGCGACGATCAGGCCGCAGGCGGTGGCCAGCAGCCAGACCATTCCGCGCGAAATATTGTTGTTCATGTAAGTTCCTCATGGGTCGTGTTGATGCGATGAGCCATTCTAGGGCCTGCATTTAGATAAATAAATTGGCATAATGGAGAAACACAATTCATGTTTAGTGAATTATCTGGAATTTGCGAGGAGTTGAGGATGGACCGGCTGAAAGCGATGGCGACATTTGTGCGGGTGGTGGAGGCGAACAGCTTCGCCAAGGCGGCCGAAACGCTGTCGCTGCCGCCGGCGGCGGTGACGAAGACGATTCAAAACCTGGAAGCCTACCTTGGCACCAAGCTGCTGCAACGCTCCACCCGCCGCTTGTCATTGACGCCGGACGGCGCCGAGTATTTTGAAAAGTGCACCGACATCCTGGCGATCGTCGAGGCGGCCGAAATCGGTTTTCGCGAACAGGACCTGCGCCGGCCGAAGGGCAAGCTGCGCGTCGACTTGCCGGGCGCCGTGGGGCGCGGCGTTGTCGTGCCGCGGATCGCCAGCTTCACCAGCGCCTATCCCGAGCTCGAACTCGTCATGAGTCTGACCGACCGGCTGGTGGACGTGACCGGCGAAGGCATCGACTGCGCAGTGCGCGTGGGCCAGTTGCAGGATTCATCGCTGGTGGGACGGCAGATCGGCAGCATGCGCTTCGTGACCTGCGCCGCGCCTTCCTACCTGGCGCAGTATGGCGTGCCGACGAGCCTCGAAGGGCTCGATGCGCACCGCGCCATCATTCATTTCTCGGGCCGCACCGGGCGCGCCTTCGACTGGGACTTCCAGCGCGACGGCCAGGTGATCAAGCGCGACATGGCGGGCGCCATCGCGGTCGACGATGCCGACGCCCACATCTCCTGCGGGCTTCAAGGGTTGGGCTTGATGCAGGCGGCGCGCTATCAGACGCGTGCGCACGTGGAAAGCGGCGCGCTGATCGAGGTACTGACCGAATGGGAACCTGTGCCGATGCCGGTGTCGCTGCTGTACCCGCGCAACCGGATGGCGCTGCCGAAGGTGCGCCTGTTCGCCGAATGGGTTAGCGCGCTGTTTCGCGACCACCCTGACTTTGGCGCGCTACCGGCGGCCAAACCAGGGCGGTAGGGGCAGGTCTTATTTCGACATCGCGTCCTTGCCCATCGCATCTTTCTTCATCTCGTCCTTTTTCATTTCGTCCTTCTTCATCGCGTCCTTCTTCATCCCGTCCTTGGCCATGGCGTCCTTTTTCATGGCGTCCTTGCCCATTGCGTCTTTCTTCATGCCGTCCTTGGCCATGGCATCCTTCTTCATCCCGTCCTTGCCCATGGCGTCTTTTTTCATGCCGTCCTTGGCCATGGCGTCCTTGCTCATTGCGTCCTTCTGCATCGCGTCCTCGGCGTGTGCGGCGCCGGACAGCATCAGGCAGGCGGACAGGATGGCGGTAATGATCTTCATGATTGATTCCTTTTTATGAGTTGATGGATAGGTGCTACGGGTGATGAAACTTCAGGACAGCTGCACGTCAGCTGCCGCCGAACCAGTTGTACCCCTGGTCTTCCCAGTAACCGCCGGGGTACGAATTCGTGACGAAAATCGCCTGTATGTGCTTTGGGTTCTTGTAACCGAGCTTGGTCGGCATGCGCAGCTTCATGGGAAAGCCATAACGCGGCGGCAGCACCTGGCCGTCATATGTCAGCGCCATCAGGGTTTGCGGGTGCAGCGCCGTGGCCATGTCGATGCTGGTGTAATAGTCGTCGGCGCACTTGAAGCCGACGTACTTCGCCGTCAGGTCGGCGCCGATCCCGCGCAGGAAGCCGGCGAACGAGACCCCGCCCCATTTGCCGATCGCGCTCCATCCCTCGACGCAGATATGGCGCGTGACCTGGTCGACCTGGGGCAGCGCGCGCAGTTCGGCCAGGCTCCAGCGCCGCCGGTTGCCGACCATGCCGCTCACTTCCAGACGCCAGCTGTCGCCATCGACCTCGCGCACTTCGTCTTCGCCGTAATAGGCGTTGAATGGAAACGGCCGGGTGATCATCGAGTCCGGATAGGTCGGTGCGAGCCGGGTCGGATCGAACAGCAATGCCTGGGCGCGGTCATTGAGGCGCGAGACGGCGCCGAGCGCGGCGTCGATGCTGCTTTCATCGCTGGTGGAGCAGCCGGTCAGCAGCGACAGGCCGCCCAGCGTCAGGCCGCGCCGCAGGAACAGGCGGCGCGCCGGCTCGCCAACCCTGCGCATGGCATCGGCCAGCATCGCGTCGCCCTCGCCTGCCTGCATGATCGTTTTCTTCGGATTCATCGTAGTCTCCAGGATCTGTCAGCGGCCGCGCAGCATGGCCAGCAAGGTGCGCGGCACCAGGGCCACCATCACCAGGTGGACGCCGACGAAGGCCACCAGCGCGCTCATCGCGTAGAAATGCACCAGGCGCGCACTGTCGTAACCGCCCAGCAGTTCGCGCAGCAGTGGAAACTGGACCGACTTCCACAACACCAGTCCTGACATCACGATCAGCACCAGATCGAGCATGACGAACAGGTAGGCCGCGCGCTGGACGCTGTTGTAGTGGCGCGGATCGGCATGCGTCAGTTTTCCCTTGAGCGCGGCGCCGAGGTCGCGCAGCACGGCGCGCGGCGACAGCGGAAAGAACTGCCGGCGCAGTCTTCCGCTCAGCAGGTTGACCGCGAGGTAGACGACGCCATTAGCCACCAGCAGCCACATGGCGAAGAAATGCCATTGCAGGGCGCCGCCGAGCCAGCCGCCCAGCGTGATCGCCTTCGGCACAGCAAAGTCGAACAGGGGCGCGGCGTTGTAGATGCGCCAGCCGCTGGTGGCCAGCAGGACGACGGCCAGTGCGTTGATCCAGTGGGTGGCGCGCAGCCAGACGGGATGGATGGTGGCCGGATTCATGGCAGGCCGCCTTTGCTGGTGTACAGTGCGACTTGCGCGGCGCTGAGGGTGAGGTTCATGATGCGTTACCGTTTGAGTGGCTGATGCAAGGTAATTCGCAGGGCATGCCAGATTGGTTACAGCGCCGCGTAAAAATAATCACAACAAAAAAATAATCTCTATCCATGTCACCAAACATTCCGCCCGAACGAATACAGGAGGTGGAAGCGCCGCGCGCTGCCGAGTTGCGCCTTCACGCCCTGCTGCTGCAAGGGCTGGACGGCGATGCGGCGGCCTACCGCGACTTCCTGACGGCGACTGCCGCCCATCTGCGCAGTTTTCTGCGGCGCCGCTTGAGCCGCTGGCCAGACGAAGTCGAAGATCTGGTGCAGGAGTCGCTGCTGGCGATCCATAACCAGCGCTTGAGTTACGACACCGGCGTGCCGCTGACGTCATGGGTGTACGCGATCGCCCGCTACAAATTGATCGACTGGCTGCGCCGGCATGCGCGGCGCGAGATGCTCAACGATCCGCTCGATGACGAGAACGAGCTGTTTTCAAGCGCCGACGCCGACGCCCGCGAAGCCCGCCGCGACCTCGGCAAGATGCTCGAACAGTTAAACGGGCAGCAGCGCGCCGCCATCGTGCATACCAAGCTCGATGGCTGGTCGGTGCGCGACACGGCCGCCGCGCTCGGGATCTCCGAGGCGTCGGTCAAGGTGGCCGTCCATCGCGGCCTGAAAGTGCTGGCCGCCAGAATACGAGGTGAAAAATGAAGACCGATGATTTGATTTCCATGCTGGCCGCAGGGCCGGATGTGCGACCGCCGGCCTTGCCGACGACCCGCATCGCCGCCACGACAGGCGTCGCCCTGCTCGTCAGCCTGCTGCTGATGATGCTGCTGCTCGGCGTGCGGGCGGACCTGGACCAAGCGATGCAGGGCGGCGCTTTCTGGCAAAAGGTCCTGTTCGTCGCCGCGCTGGCGGCCGGCGGCGCGATCGCCAGCAAGCGTCTGGCGATACCTGGCGCATCGACGGCGCGTGCCGCCATGCTGGTCGCCGCGCCGGTCGTGCTGATGTGGGCTTTCGCAGCCCTCGTGCTGGCCGGCGCCGCACCCGAGCAGC
This sequence comes from Massilia sp., assembly GCA_039927975.1. Taxonomy (GTDB): domain Bacteria; phylum Pseudomonadota; class Gammaproteobacteria; order Burkholderiales; family Burkholderiaceae_D; genus JBDSTZ01. Next base: position 12,386 of record JBDSTZ010000513.1, read on the forward strand.
GTATGTCGCTGTTCCTCGGCAGTACCTGGCGCGTGTGCCCATGGCTGATTGGCGCCCTGTCGTTGCCGATATTCGGTGCGCTGCTCCACGCCATGCGCGCGCTCGCGCCGACCCGCTTGCGGTGGGCGGGCGCCGCCGCCGGCTTCACCGCCGGCGCGCTCGCCGCAGTCATCTACTGCCTGCACTGCCCGGAGGTGGCGGCGCCATTCGTCGCCTTCTGGTACCTGGTGGGCGTGCTGCTGCCGGCCGCGCTGGGCGCGCTGATCGGGCCGCGCGTGCTGGCCTGGTAGCGCGGTGAAAGCGGCTCGCGTGGTATCGCTGCGACGGATTCCAGCCGGCGTCTGGGTGCTCGGTTTCGTCAGCATGCTGATGGATATCTCCTCCGAGATGATCCACAGCCTGCTGCCGCTGTTCATGGTCACTACGCTCGGCATGAGCGCTGATGGTCGGGCTGGTCGAGGGACTGGCCGAGTCGACCGCCCTGATCGTCAAGATATTCTCCGGCGTCCTCAGCGATTACCTCGGCAGACGCAAGACGCTCGCGGTGTGTGGCTATGCGCTCGGGGCGCTGTCCAAACCGCTGTTCGCGCTGGCGCCCGGCGCCGGGGTGATGCTCGGCGCGCGCCTGATCGACCGCGTCGGCAAGGGCATCCGGGGCGCGCCGCGCGATGCGCTGGTGGCCGACCTGGTGGCGCCCGAGATGCGCGGCGCCGCCTTCGGCCTGCGCCAGGCGCTCGATACCGTGGGCGCCTTTGCCGGTCCACTGCTGGCGGTCGGATTGATGCTGCTGTGGGCGAACGATTTTCGCGCGGTGTTCGCAGTAGCGGTGGTGCCGGGCCTGATGGCCGTCGCCCTGCTCTTCTTCGGTCTGCGCGAGCCGGCCCGCCACCCGGGCGCAGTGCGCCTCAACCCGATCCGCCGCGCCAATCTGCAGCGGCTGGAGCGGCGCTACTGGTGGGTGGTCGGGATCGGCGCGGTATTCACACTGGCGCGCTTTAGCGAGGCGTTTCTGGTGCTGCGCGCACAGCAGGGCGGCGTGCCGATCGCGCTGGTGCCGCTGGTGATGGTGGCGATGAACCTGGTCTACGCCGGCTCGGCCTATCCCTTCGGGCGCCTGGCCGACCGCATGAGCCACCACGCGCTGCTGGCGATTGGTCTGCTGGTGCTGGTGGCCGCCGACCTGCTGCTGGCGGCGAGCAGCCACTGGAGCGTGATGCTGGCGGGGGTCGCGCTGTGGGGGATTCACATGGGGATTACTCAAGGCCTGCTGGCGACGATGGTGGCCGATGTCGCGCCGGCCGACATGCGCGGTACGGCCTACGGCTTTTTCAATCTGGTGAGCGGGGTCGCGCTGCTGCTGGCGAGCGTGGTGGCAGGCCTGTTGTGGGACCGATTCGGCGCAGCCTTTACCTTCTATGCCGGGGCCCTGTTCTGCTGCGCCGCCTTGGCCGGCCTGGCCTGCTGGCGGCTGCGAAGCGAACGGCCGCAGGCCGGCTGACTCATTGCACTTCTCGCAACTTTGTCGTGGCCGGGATGCGGGGCCGGCAATATGCTGTTGCACGGGCGAGCGTTCGTATTGCCTGCGGGCGGCACAATAGCGTATCGTAGGGCTTCAGAACAGCAGCGGCCCGACCGTTAATAAGCTGAGAGACAACGAGCATACAGATAACGAGAGCACAAGCGCGATGCAAGATAACAGCAATTTATCGGTACTGCTGATCGACCCGAATCCCGGCATGCGCGGCAGCCTGCAGAACATGCTCAACCAGGCGGGCATCACCAAGATCGAATTCGCGGTCAGCTCGGGCACCGCCATCAAGCAGCTGTTCAAGAAATCCTACGACATCATCCTGTGCGAATATGATCTGGGCAGTGGCTCCGACGACGGCCAGGACGGCCAACAGCTGCTCGAAGACCTGCGCCACCACAAGCTGATTGGCCTGCTGACGATCTTCATCATGATCACCTCCGAGGGCGTCTACAGCAAGGTGGTCAGCGCCGCCGAGCTGACCCCGACCGACTACATCCTCAAGCCCTTCACGGTCGATGTGCTGAGCGGGCGCATTTCGCGCGCGATCGAACGGCGCACCGCCTTCCTGCCGACCTACATCCTGATCGGCCAGGGCAATCTGCGCGAGGCGATCCGCGCCTGCGTCACCGGCGAGCAGGCTCACCCGCGCTACGCGGCCGACTTCGCGCGCCTGCGCGCCGAGCTGTATGTCACGCTCGGCGACCTGCCCGAGGCCGAAGCGCAGTATGCCTCGATCATCGCCGTGAAACCCTACGGCTGGGCCACGCTGGGCTTCGCGCGCACCCTGTTTGCCCAGGGCCGGCCGGAGGAAGCCGAAGGCGTGCTGACCAAGCTGGTGACCGACAATCCGCGCCTGATGGCGGCCTACGACCTGCTGGCGCGCTGCCATGAGGCGAACGGCAATATGACGCGCGCCAAGGACATCCTCGAAGAGGCTGTGACGATCTCCCCGCACGTGGTGCGGCGCCTGCGCAAGCTGGGCGAAGTGGCGCTCGACGCGGGCGATGTCGGCACCGCCGAGAAGTCGTTCAAGCAGGTCGTCGCCAAGGCCAGGTATTCGGAATTCCGTGATCCCGAAGACCACGTCAACCTGATCAAGACCTTGATCAGGAAGGGCGATGCGACCCAGGCCAGCGGTGTGATTCGCGATCTGGAAAAGTCCCTGCGCGGCAGTCCGAACACCGATGTGTGCAAGGCGATTTCGGTGGCGATGCTGCACGAATCGGCCGGCAACAAGGCGGCCGCCGTCAAGGAACTGGAGCAGGCTGCCACCGCGGTGCGGTCGAGCAGCGGCTTGTCGAGCAATCTGCGCATCGGCCTGGCGCGCAGCTGCCTGGACAACCACCTAGACGACCAGGCGTCGGAAGTGATGCTGGCGGTGATGAACGACGTCGCCAGCGGTGTGACGATGCAGCAGGCGATGAGTGTGTTCATCAAGGCCGGCCGCAACGATCTGGCCGAAGGCATGGGCGCGCAGCTCAAGACACAAGCGCAGGCGCTACTCAACGTGGCCGCAGAGAAGACCAATATGGGCGACTTCAAGGGCGCGGTCCAGACCCTGCAAGAAGCGATGCATATGTCGCCTGGTAACCTGCAGGCGATGGTCGCGCTGGTCAATGGGATTATCCGGCAGATCAATGAGCTGGGCTGGGATCACGCGCTGGCCGAAAAGGCGGTCAGTCGGATCGACACCATCCGCAAGCTCGACGCGGCGCATCCCAAGCTGGCTGCGCTGACCGAGGAATTTCAAGCGGCCAAGCGGAAGTACGGTATTTCCGGATAGCTCGGCTGCATGTCCAAATCCACGTAAAACGCGCGCAAAGCGCGGGGTCCGATCCGACATTCGGCCAAAAATGTCCGAATGTCGGATCTGCCCCCCGTGCTTTGTTCCGTTACGCGGCCCTGTTCAAGCCTTGCCGTAGCCGCCACCGCCAGGCGTCTCGATGACGAACAGGTCGCCCGGCGCCATCTCGGTTCTGGCGATGTGGCCGAGCAGTTCTACCGTGCCGTCGACGCGCTCGACCCGGTTGGCGCCCGCAGCGCCAGACTCGCCGCCGGCCATGCCGAACGGCGGAATCACGCGGCTGTTCGACAGGATCGCCGCTGTCATCGCTTCGAGGAAGCGGATCTTGCGCACCCCGCCATTGCCGCCATGCCAGCGCCCTCGCCCGCCCGAGCCAGGCTTGATCGCGTAACTCTCCAGCCGCACCGGAAAGCGGAACTCCAGCACTTCGGGGTCGGTCAGGCGCGAGTTGGTCATGTTGGTTTGTACGACGTCGGTACCGTCGAAGCCTTCGCCCGCGCCCGAGCCGCCCGAAATGGTTTCGTAATACTGGTAGCGGGCGTTCCCGAAGGTGAAGTTGTTCATCGTGCCCTGCGAGGCCGCCATCGCGCCGAGCGCGCCGTACAGCGCGTTGGTGATGCAGGTCGACGTCTCGACATTGCCCGACACGACGGATGCCGGATAGCGCGGATTGAGCATGGAACCGGGCGGGATGATCACGTCGAGCGGCTTGAGGCAGCCGGCGTTGAGCGGAATGTCGTCGTCCACCAGCGTGCGGAACACGTATAGCACCGCGGCCATGCACACCGCCGAGGGCGCGTTGAAGTTGTTGGGCAGTTGGCTTGATGTGCCGCTGAAATCGATGCGCGCAGTGCGCGCCTGGCTGTCGACCCGGATCGCCACGGCGATGCGCGCGCCGTTGTCGAGCTCACAGATGAAGTCGCCGTCATGCAGCGTGGCGATCACGCGCCGCACCGCTTCCTCGGCGTTGTCCTGCACGTGGCCCATGTAGGCGCGCACCACGTCCAGCCCGAAGTGCGCGACCATCTTGCGCAGCTCGTCGACGCCTTTCTGGTTGGCGGCCACCTGGGCCCGCAGATCGGCCATGTTCTGATCGGGATTGCGGGCCGGGTAGCGCGCAGACGCGAGCAGCGCGCGCGTCTCGCGGTCGCGCAAGCTGCCGTCGGCGCCGTCGACCAGCTTGAAATTATCGATCAACACGCCCTCTTCCTCAATCGACACGGAGTCCGGGGGCATCGAGCCCGGCGTGGTGCCGCCGATGTCGGCGTGGTGACCGCGCGAGCCGACGTAGAACAGGATCGTTTCGCCGGCCTCGTCGAACACCGGTGAAATCACGGTCACGTCGGGCAGGTGGGTGCCGCCGTGATAAGGGTCGTTGAGCATGAAAACGTCGCCCGCCCGCGTCGCGCCGGCGTTTTCGCGCATGACGGTCTTGATGCTCTCTCCCATCGAGCCAAGGTGCACTGGCATGTGGGGCGCGTTGGCGATCAACTGGCCCTCGGCGTCGAAGATCGCGCAGCTGAAGTCGAGCCGCTCCTTGATGTTGACCGAGTACGCGGTGTTCTGCAGGCGCAGCCCCATTTGCTCGGCGATCGACATGAACAGCTTGTTGAAAATTTCAAGCATCACCGGGTCCGCGCTGGTGCCGATCGCGCGCCGCTCGGGCAGCGCCTCGACGCGCGTCATCACCAGGTGGTTGTAGGGCGTGAAGCGGGCACGCCAGCCCTGCTCCACGACGGTGGTCGCATGCTCCTCCGCGATGATGGCCGGCCCCGTGATGGCGTCGCCGGGACGCAGTTCACCGCGCAGATACAGGCCGCTCGTTTGCCAGCCGGCGGCGCCGAACATGCGCACGTGCCCGCGCGGGGCCAGCGGCGCAGCGCGCGGGGCGGTGTTGGCCGGCTGCTCGGCCGGTGCGTCCGAATGGCCGATCGCTTCGACCGCGACCGCCTCGACCACCAGCGCCTTGCCCGGCATCAGAAAAGAGAAGCGCTGGCGGTAGGCGGCCTCGAATTCGGCTGTCATGCGCGCGCGCTCGCCGAACTGCACGACGAGGCTGGTGTCGGTGCCCTGGTAGCGAAGGTGGACCCGGCGCGCGATTGTCACCCGCTGCGGCGCCACACCTTGCGCGTTCAGCTGGCCGGCAGCGGCCGCCGCCAGCGGCGCGAAGCGGGCCGACAGGTCTTCGTCGTTCAGATCGTCGAGCGCCAGTTCCACCGCCGCTTCGCGCATGGCGCGCTGATCGGCCAGGCCCATGCCATAGGCTGACAGCACGCCCGCGAAGCCGTGCACGAACACGGTCTTCATGCCCAGCGCGTCGGCCACCAGGCAGGCGTGCTGGCCGCCGGCGCCGCCAAAGCTGGTCAGGGTGTAGCCGGTCACGTCGTGCCCGCGCTGCACCGAGATCTGCTTGATTGCGTTGGCCATGTTGCCAACCGCGATCTCGATAAAATCGTAGGCCACTTCTTCGGGTGTGGGCGTGGTCGCCCCGGCCTCGGCAATCTGGCGCGCGAGCGCGGCAAACCCGGCGCGCACGGCGGCCAGGTCGAGCGGCTGGTCGCCGCCCGCGCCGAACAGTTTGGGAAAATGCGCCGGCTGGATTTTGCCAAGCATGACGTTGCAGTCGGTGACCGTGAGCGGCCCGCCGCGCCGATAGCTGGCCGGGCCTGGATTGGCGCCGGCGCTGTCCGGGCCGACCCGATAGCGGCTGCCGTCGAAGTGCAGCACCGAACCGCCGCCGGCGGCCACGGTGTGGATGCTCATCATCGGCGCGCGCATGCGCACGCCGGCCACCTGGGTCTCGAACAGGCGCTCGAACTCGCCCGCGTAATGCGACACGTCGGTCGATGTGCCGCCCATGTCGAAGCCGATCACCTTGTCGAAGCCG
>JBDSTZ010000514.1:0-9249 GCA_039927975.1 Massilia sp.
AGCGACGTCTCGTTCGACACCGGCCGCTCGGACATCAAGTCGAACTTCCGTCCGGTGCTCGAGCGCTTCGCCACCACCCTGAACGACAATCCTGCCACCGTGGTGACCATCATCGGCCACACCGACAGCACCGGCGACGACGCTGTCAACAACCCGTTGTCGGTCGACCGCGCCGCCCACACCCGCGACTACCTGGCCACACGCGGCGTCTCGCCGAACCGCATCGCCATCGACGGACGCGGCGAGCGCGAGCCGATCGCCTCGAACAACGACGCCGCCGGCCGCGCGCGCAACCGCCGGGTCGAGATCTACGTCGCCGAGCCAGCTCCGCGCGGCTAAGCCAGAGCCCGCTTCACCGATGCCGTGGCCGCAGCGATGCGCCACGGCATTTTCACGTCCAGCCGCCACGCTTGGGCTGGATCAAACCGGCGGCCGCCGGGCGGCGCATCATATTTTTTCGATGCCGCAACTTTTTGATGCGAGGCCGCCATGTCGCCAGTCCCCTCTTCAGCCCCCTCTTCAGCCCCCTCTTCAGTCCCCTCTTCAGTCCCCTCCTCCCGCGCCGACACCTTCGATGCCCAGGCCGCTGGCGCGCTGTGGAATCCGGGCGCGGCGGCGCTGTGGAGCCTGCTGTTCACCCCGGCCTTCGGCGCCTGGGTCCACATGCACAACTGGCGCCTGCTCGGCCAGCCGGTCGAAGCGGCCCGCGCGCGCCGCTGGCTGCACGCCAGCATCGCCATGCTCGGTCTGCAGATCGTCACCGCCGCCCTCAACGAACGACTGGGCGCGGAAGCGCTGCTGATCCATCCGGCCGGTATGCTGTTCATGCTGCTGTGGTATGTGGCGGCCGCGCGCGCGCAAGTGGCGCTGGTCAAGGCGCGTTTCGGCCGCGCCTATCCGCGCCGCCACTGGGACGCGGTGGTGCTGCCCGCGCTGCTCGGCGCCGGTTGCTATGCCGTCCTCAAGGCCGTGACCGCCTGGCTATTCGTCACCCTCACCTGAAGGCTGCGGCCGGCCGCCGCGCCGGCCCTGCCGCCGTCCCCGCGCCGGCCCTGCGCCGCGTCAGCCCGGTTTGGTTTATGCTGAGCGCCTTTGCTCACAACCTGCCGGAGACTCCATGAAATTGACCAGCCTCGCCCTCGCCTGCGCGCTCGCGCCCGGCCTGCTGTTTGCCGCCCCCGCCACCAAGATCAAGCCCGGTCTGTGGGAGTCGACCAGCAAGATGGGCGCCGGCGACAGCCGCATGCAGCAAGCCATGGCCATGCTGCAAAGCTTGCCGCCCGAGCAGCGCAAAATGATGGAAAGCGCGATGGCCAAGCAGGGTGTGAGCATGAGCGCCGATGGCGGCGTCCAGGCCAAGGTCTGCGTATCGAAGGAAATGGCCGAGGCGAACCAGTTGCCGATGCAGCAGCGCGGCAGTTGCACCTACCAGCACGGTCCGCTGGTCGGCGGCGCAATGAAGTTCTCGTTCAGCTGCACCAATCCGACGGCCAGCGGTGAAGGCAGCGTCAACTTCGCCGGCGACAGCAGCTACGACGGCAACATGCAGATCAAGTCGAGCGCCACCGGCCAAGCCGAGACCGTCAACGTGCAAACCAGCGGCCGCTGGCTGGCGGCCGATTGCGGCGCGATCAAGCCGATGGCGATGCCGGCGGCCGACAAGTAAGTTGTCCCGCAGGGCGGTGCCGAGGCGCATCGATCGCGCCGTGCGCGACCGGTGCGCCGATCAGTAAATCTAGGCCGCGCTGTGTTCGTCAGCGAACGTAGCGGATGGCTTGCAGGGACGTACACTGGAGTTCTTAGCGGACACAATCGCATCGGGAGAACACCATGAACACATCGCGCCTGCCGGCATGGCTTACCGTCATCTGCCTGGTCTGCGCCATCGCCGCCTGCGCGACCCTGCCCGACGTCGGCGCCAACGAGAGCGCGGCGGCCAAGGCGGCGCCGACGGTGGTCGCGCCCAAGGGTCAGCTGCAGGGCAAGCAGGCGACCGAGTTGCTGGCGCGCCGCTGGGCCCGCGCCACCCCCGACATGAAGGCGCTGGCGGTGCTCGAAGAGGCCGCCACCGGCGTGCCACTGATCGCCGGCAACAAGGTCACCCTGCTGTTCGACGGCCCCGCCACCATGAAGGAAATGCTGGCCGCCGTGCGCGCCGCCAAGACCTCGATCAACCTCGAAACCTATATCTTCGACCAAGACCCGGTCGGCATCGAATTTGCCGACGCCCTGATCGAGAAGCAGCGCCAGGGCGTGACCGTCAATGTGCTGTACGACAGCGTCGGGACGATCGGCACGCCGAACCAGTTCTTCGCTCGCATGGCCGAGGCCGGCATCACCCTGCTCGCCTTCAACCCGGTCAACCCGGCCGCCCGCAAGGGCAAGTGGGAAATCAACAACCGCGACCACCGCAAGCTGATGGTGGTCGACGGCACCGTCGCCTTCACCGGCGGCATCAACATCAGCAGCACCTACGCCAATAGTTCCTTTTTCCGCTCGCGCCGCACGCCGGAAAACTCGGACGGCCAGAAAGTCGGCTGGCGTGACACGCATATCAAGGTCGAAGGCCCGGCGGTGGCGGCGCTGCAATGGTCCTTCGTCAACAACTGGGTGCATCAGGACGCTGGCGAACTGCCCGAGCGGAATTACTTCCCGCCGTTGGCGCCGCTCGGCGACAAGATCGTGCGGGTGCTGGCCAACGAACCTGACGGCGGCTTCGAGATCTACAAGTCGCTGGTGCTGGCGATCCAGGAGTCGAAGAAAAGCATCCACATCACGTCCGCCTATTTCGTCCCTGACCAGCAAATTGTGGACGCCCTGATCGGCGCGGCCAAGCGTGGGGTCGATGTGAAACTGGTGCTGCCGGGCGTCTCGGACCACGGCCTGGTGATGCACGCCGGACGCGCCTTCTACGACCAGTTGCTGGCCGGCGGCGTGCAGATCTATCACTTGCAGGTGGCGATCCTGCACGCCAAGACCGCCGTCATCGACGGCGCCTGGTCGACCATCGGCTCGGCCAATATCGACCGCCGCAGCTTCATCCACAATTATGAATTGAACGTGATCGTGCTCGATCCGGCCTTCGGGCGCGACATGGAAGCGGCCTTCGCCGAGGACTTGCGCGACTCCAAGCAAGTGACGCTGGAAGCCTGGAAGAGCCGGCCGATTTCCGACCGCATCAAGGAATGGGCCGCGCGCCTGACCGAATACTGGATCTAAAGACGCGCCTGCCCGGCCGCGCGGCTCAGATGCCGGCCGCGTACAGGCCTTCGGTGTGGGCCGACCACACATTGCCGCGCCGGTAAAAGGTATCGGTCTTGAGCACCGAAAAACTGGCGCTGAGCACGTCCCAGCCGTAGCGGTCGACTTCGACCTGCTCTTTCTCGACCCGCACCACGTTGAAGGAATTGACTTCGCCCCGTCCCCGGGTCGAAGTGGCGGTGCCGGCCTGCACCACCAGCGCGGCGTACTCGCTGATCCGGTAGCGCTCGGCCGTGTTGCCGGCGTGGCTGGTGTGCATGTGGCCCGACAGCAGCAGGTCCACCCCGGACTCGGCAAAGGCGCGCATCGCCATCGGCGCGCGGTCGACCAGGTCGTCGTCGTCCTCGTTGTGCGGCAGGTCGAACGGGTGGTGGGTGACGATGATGCGGGTCACGTCTGGTTCCAGCCTGGCCATCTGCAGGCGGATCTCGTCGATCTGCTCGTGGTTGACGCGGCCATCCTTGAAGGTCAGCGAACGCGCGGTGTTCACGCCCAGCACGGCGATTTCCTCGTCGACAAACATCGGTTCGAGGTCGTCGCTGATGTAGCGCTTGTAGCGTTCAAGCGGCTGGACGAACCGGCGGAACACGTTATACAGCGAGATGTCGTGGTTGCCCGGCACGATGATCTGCGGCCCCGGCAAGGTGTCGAGCCAGGCCCGCGCGGCCTCGAACTCCTCGCTTTTGGCGCGCTGGGTCAGGTCGCCCGAGACCACCACCACGTCCGGCGCCAGGCGCGCCACCAGCGCGCGCAGGGGCTCGAGCAGGGTCTCGTCGACGCGGCCGAAGTGCAGGTCCGATAAATGGACGAGTGTACGCATGTTCTCTCCTAGGATGTCGTCGCGGTATTGGTGGGGTGTTTGAGCGGGGGCGGCGGCGGCGATGTAGTGACTGCGTCGGCCGGCGCCATCACGCGCAGCGCGCGCGGACGCGAGCGATAGATCAGCGGCGGCTGCATCAGCGTGACTTCGCCATCGGTGGACACCCGCATGTGGTGGTGGCGGCTGTCGATCTCGAAGCCGTCGGTGAGCAGCACGTCGAAGTCGCGCGCCTGGCCAAGCTTGCCGCGCAGCGCGTGCAGGGCGAAGCGCAGCAGGCCGAGGCGGCCGGGATGCTGGGCCACATACAGGCTGAGCACGCCGGCGTCGAGGCTGGCGCGCCCGCCGATGGCCAGGCCCTGCATCGTGTATTCATTGTTGCCGATAAAAACGAAGGGCGTGCGGCGCGCGTGGCGCACGCCGTCGACCGTCAGGCGCAAGCTCAGGAAGGGATAGCGGCGCAGCGCGCTGACCGTCGCCCACAGCGCCGCCAGCCACTTGCCGCGGCCGAGCCGGTGCTGCTGCTTTTCGCGGTCGCGCACGATATCGGGATACAGGCCGAGGCTTGAATTATTCAGGAAAATCTGGCCGTTGACCTCGGCCACGTCGACCTCGCGCACCTTGCCCGTCGCCACCGTGGCGATGGCCTCGTCGAGCGCGAGCGGAATGCCGAGGTCCTTGGCAAAATGGTTCAGCGTGCCCAAAGGCAGCACGCCGAAGATCGCGCCGCTGCCGGCCACCTTGGAGGCGACCGCGTTGATCGTGCCGTCGCCGCCGCCGGCGACGATCAGCTCGACGCCGTCGGACACCGCCTTGGCGGCGGCGGCCAGCAATGCTGCGCCGTCGGCCGCCAGCGTCACCTGCGCCTCGCAACCCACCTGGGCGAATTTGTCGCGTAACTGGTCCGCCATGCCACTGTCGTGGCCACTGCCGGCACTACCGTTGATGATAACTGCGATGCGCTTGATTGCCTGCTCCTCGATTCGTTTCCAATGGTTCATCGCGTCGGCGCCGCAGGCATGAGACCGCCGTTATGCATATCGCCAGCCAGCACACCGCTTCGATGGCCCCAGCCAGCACGTCGCTCAGGTAATGCGCGCCAAGCACCATGCGCGACAGGCCGACCAGGGTCACCATCGCGCAGGCGAGCAGCACGGCGCCGGTCCGCACCCACCAGCCCTTGCCGTTGACCACCAGGTAGGCCGCCAGCAGGCCGTACAGCATGGCCGCGCCGGACGTATGGCCGCTTGGAAAACTGTAGGTCGCCAAGGTCAGCAAGGGGTCATCGAAGCTCGGCCGCGCGCGCTGAAAAATGTACTTTAACATCACATTTACCAGCATGCCGCCCGGCACAGCGAGCACCAGCGCGGCCAGCCAGTAAAGCGCCTTGCGACGGTAGAAGTGGATAGCCGCCAGCAGCGCCATCAGGTTCACGCCGACGGTGCCGTGCAGATGCGTGATCAGCAGCATGAAGCGGTTGAGCGCCGCGCCGTGATGGTGCCAGCGCTGCGCCAGTTCGCTGTCGAGCACGGTGATCGCGCGGCCTGCCACCACGTCCGAGGCCAGGGCGCCAAACAGCCAGGCGCCCAGCATCAACAGCAGCAAGCCGACGCTCAGGTGCAGGCCCGCCGCGCCCTCGCGCGACAGGCGCGCGGCGACGAAAACCCGCAGGCGCGGGAAGCGCGGCGCGCTCATGCGGCGGTTCCGGCCGGCAGCGGCAAAAATACGACACGTGCAAAAATTAACTGGGAATTCATACAGTAACTGTGGATTTATACAGTGGTTGTGCTATTCTGGAATCACTCGATCAACCCAGACCACAAAAGGAAATCGTCATGACAACCTTAAACAGCACCTTCGGCATGGAATACGCCCCGACTCCCTTCATGCTGCGCTTCGGCCGCCGTGAAGTCCTCGTCACGCGCGACTTCCGCAAGCGCTTCTATCCGGTCAATCCAGTGATCGAATGCGACACCGGCGTCGAGCCTGGCCACGTGGAAGTGCTGTTGCTGCGCCGCTGGCTGCTGATTTTGTCGAAGGCACACTAAAGTTTTCGGGCGAATATAAAAAAAACGACTAAGCAAGCGTGTTTTAATTCGTTTTCCTTCGATTGTCAGAGAAGTAAGCTGCAACTTCCCTTACCTCCGAATCGAAAGAAATCCGATGTTGCATAAAAAGTCGTTGCTCAAAACTGTTAGCCTGATCGCCTTTGCGTTACTGGGCCAAGCCGCAAGCGCCGCGGACGTCTCCCTGCTCAACGTTTCCTACGATCCGACCCGTGAGCTCTACCAGGACTTCAACGCCGCCTTCGCCAAGCAATGGGCGGCCAAGTCGGGTGACAAGCTCACGGTCAAGCAGTCGCACGGCGGCTCGGGCAAGCAAGCCCGCACCGTGATCGACGGCCTCGAGGCTGACGTCGTCACCCTCGCGCTCGCTTACGACATCGATGCTATCAGCGAACGCGGTCTGCTGCCGGCCAATTGGCAGAAGCGCCTGCCGCACAACAGCTCGCCGTACACCTCGACCATCGTGTTCCTGGTGCGCAAGGGCAATCCAAAGAACATCAAGGATTGGGGCGACCTGATCAAACCGGGCGTGTCGATCATCACGCCGAACCCGAAGACCTCGGGCGGCGCGCGCTGGAACTACCTGGCGGCCTGGGGCTATGCCATCAAACAGCCGGGCGGCACCGAAGCGTCGGCCAAGGAATTCGTCGGCAAGATCTATAAAAACGTACCGGTGCTGGACTCCGGTGCGCGCGGCGCCACCACCACCTTCGTCGAGCGCGGCATCGGCGACGTCCTGCTGGCGTGGGAAAACGAAGCCCTGCTGGCCATCAAGGAACTGGGCCCGGACAAGGTCGACATCGTCGCGCCGTCGGTCAGCATCCTGGCTGAACCGCCAGTGGCCCTGGTCGACAAGGTGGTCGACAAGCATGGCACCCGCAAGGTCGCCGAGGCCTACCTGCAATACCTGTACAGCGATGAAGGCCAGGAAATCGCGGCGAAGAACTACTACCGCCCGACGACCCCGAAGATCGCCGCCAAGTACGCCCAGCAGTTCCCGAAAGTGAAACTGTTCAACCTGGCCGACGTGGCCGGCGACTGGACCAAGGTGCAGAAGACCCACTTTGCCGACAATGGCGTGTTTGACCAGATCTACCAGCCAGGCAAGAAGTAATACAGAAGCAAACCCAGGCTGATACTGCGCGTGGCACGCTTGTCAAATGCAACATTTTGACAAGCAGGTTATGATCGCGCAGTATCAGCTTGTGCCGTTTACGGCCTGGTGACCATCCGGCCCCTGCAATTGCCCTGAAAACGGCGGCCTGCAGCGTGGACGAGACGGCTGGCCGATGCGACCGACAACATCCGATCATTTGCCGACGAGTGTACGACCCTTTGCACAAACATTTTTTCACGACAAGCCGCCCGGCCGGGCTTGCCTGGCACACCAGCCACCACGCGCCTGCCCGCCAGTCGCGCCACCCATATTGACCACCCCGAGGAGACGCCCGCGATGACCCGATTGACCGCCAACGATTTTGATCCGGAAGTGCTTAAGCTGTTCGACCAGTATGTCCATGGACAGCTCGATCGACGCGGCTTCCTGTCGCAGGCGGGCCGCTACGCGGTCGGCGGCGCCACTGCGGCCAGCCTGCTGACGGCGCTCTCGCCCAGTTTCGCGGCCCAACAGGTTGCGCCCACGGACGTCCGCATCAAGGCCAGCTATATTGAATATCCTTCGCCGCAAGGCTATGGCACGATGCGGGGCTACCTGGTGCAGCCGGCCAATGCCAAAGGCAAGCTGCCGACCGTGCTGGTGGTGCATGAGAACCGCGGCCTGAACCCGCATATCGAAGAAATCGCACGCCGCCTCGCGCTCGACGGCTTCATCGCCTTCGCGCCTGACGCGCTGTTTCCTCTGGGCGGCTATCCCGGCGACGAGGACAAGGCGCGCGAACTGTTCGCCAAGCTCGACCAGACCAAGACGCGCGCCGATTTCGTCGCCGCCGTCGACGTGCTGCGCAATCTGCCCAACGGCAACAAGCAGATCGGCGTGGTCGGCTTCTGCTACGGCGGCGGCATCGCCAACTACCTGCCGACCGTCGTGCCGGACATCAAGGCGGCCGTGCCCTTCTACGGCGCCCAGCCGCCGGCCTCGGAAGTGGCCAAGGTCAAGACGCATCTGCTGATCCACGATGCCGAGAAGGACACCCGCGTGCGCGCCGGCTGGCCGGCCTACGAGGCAGCGCTCAAGGCCAACAATGTGAAGTACGAGTATTTCGTGTATCCCGGCACCGAGCACGGCTTCAACAACGACACCACGCCGCGTTACGACGAGGCCGCCGCCAAGCTGGCATGGCAGCGCACCGTCGATTTCTTCAAGGCCCGTCTGGCCGGTTGATCGTCACGGCCCGCCTGGCGGCTTGCCTCACGGCGGGCTGACGGGCGGATTCCGCTGGCCCGCGTGTCGGGCCGATTGTTGTGGCCCGCATGTCGGGCCATTTTTTTTGACGGCAGGACAGGCCGATCTTCATGCCTGCTTGACGGGCTGATCACAATCGCCAAGCTGACAGCCAGAAAATCCTGACACCGAAGACGGTCCCATCACTCCCGGCATCGCGCCCGCGCGTGCGCCGCGCCCTGCGCCAGCGTGTCACACTGATCGCCAATCCATCTGAGCGCCACCGTCACCGCCTTCGGAATCTAAAAGCAGGCTCGTGTGTCATCGCGTGTCGCCGGCCTTCCTGGCGACTGCGTGCGTCTCCGCAAGCCATCAACGCCGTCGACGCAAGCCGGTCTCCGCGCCGACGCACCACGCCTGACAAGGCCGTCCGCGCTCGTCTTTTAATCGCCGGCCCACGCGGCCGGCTCATCGAAAGGACAGGTCATGGCAATCCGACTCAAACCCCTCCACGAACAAGTCATGGTCATCACCGGCGCCACCAGCGGCATCGGGCTGACCACCGCCCGCATGGCGGCCGAACAGGGCGCGCGCCTGGTGCTGGCCGCGCGCAACGCAGAAGCGCTCGACCAGCTCGCCGGCGAGTTGCGCCGGCGCGGCGCCCAGGTCGCCACCGTGGCGGCCGACGTCGGCCAGCAGGCCGATGTCGAGCGCATCGGCCAGAGCGCGATCGAGCGTTTCGGCCGCATCGACACCTGGGTCAA
>JBDSTZ010000515.1:0-14103 GCA_039927975.1 Massilia sp.
GGTTGGAAATAAATCTAGCATGAATCCGGGCGCCGGCGACGCCGTCCCGCGACGATGTTGAACGCCCGCGACACCTGAAAAATATCGCGCTATTCAGGCGTTGCGGCGCTAGCGCAATCGGTGCAAACTTGGTTGTGACGCTGGTGCTGCACCCCCAGGCGTTGGCGCGAGAGGCCAGCTGCGCGCGCCGTCCGGGCGGGAGCGAAATCTTGCCTCGTGGTACGCAATGCGGTGTGCGTTTGCGAATTCGCAGAGTCCGCGATATTCCACTCACGTAATCTTGCTGTGAAGATTTAACGAGCTGCCGCTGTGAGGGGGTGATCTTGAGTACCGTACAAGAGAGTGTGCCGGACAAGGAAGTGGTCGCCGAGGCGGCCTCGGCCCCGCCCATGACGCCCGCGCAGCGGCGCCAAAGCCTGCCGCCGAAAGGGTCGTGCTGGTATTGCGAGAAACCGCTCGACAGCGTGCGCCGCTTCTACGGCAAGGAATGCGCCGACGCGTTCGACGAGGAAGCCGAATACACGCGCTGACGGTGGATCGACCGTCGTTTTGAACCCGGTCGGAAACGAGAAATATGGCGCTCAGTCGGCCACGCGGCCGGCGCCGGCGTCCAGCACGCCCAGGGCCGCGGCGAAATCGAAGCGGTGCAGGGCCGCCGCCAGCTGGCGCAGCGGCGCCGCGCCCAGGACCGCTTCCAGGCTCAGGCGCGAAGCGGCCAGCAAGTCCACCGCCGCACCATCCCCGCTGAGTAACAAGGCGCGCAACTGCGTCAGCAGCGCCGTGTCGGCCGGCAGCACGTCGCCGGTCGCCGAACGCGCAACCGGCGCCGCGCACGCCGCGTCGGGTGGCGCATCGCCGAACAGCATCTGGTCGAGCACCCGCAAGACTTTGCCGAGCGCGCTCTCCAGTTTCTTCATTTCCGCTTCAACGGCCCCGGGGGAACCGGGCTGGCGCAGCGTGGCGCCGACCAGCGTGGCCTGGCGCTGCAGCGCCTTGGCGCCGATCATGCCGGAGGCGCCGGCCAGGCTGGAGGCGAAACATTCGGCGTCGACCCGGTCGGCCGCCGCGCGTGCCGCGCGCAGCGGCGCCAGGCCGCGCTGGTAGTCGCGGCTAAAGCGTTGCAGCATGCGGCCGTACAGACGGCGGTCGCCCATCACGCGGTCGATACCGTCGCACACGTCGACCACCGCGCGGGTGGCGGCGTCGGCGCGCAGGGTAATCGGCACGTTGCCGGGCTCGGCCATCGCAGTCTCGCTCACTTTGTGGTGAACGACCAGCTGCGGGTGACGGGGGTCGAACCTACGGTGCCGACGAAGCTCACGTCGTACGTCGTGCCGCTCTTTAGCACATCGGTAGGGATGATGGCCGCCGCCGAGACTGGCGTGTGCGGGTCGGTGTCGCTGTTTTTCAGCAGTTGCACTGCCAGGTCGGTGCTGCTGCCGTGCTCGCGGACACTGAAAGATTGCACTGCGACTGTCGTTTTGATGTCGGCGTGCACGCTGATTGGATAGCCCACTTCATTCTTGCAAGGGACAGGGTCGGGAGACTCGTAATCGCTAAAGAAATTGGTCGGCACATTGGTCTGCCCGGTGTAGGGCCAAGAGACCAGTTTGCCGGTGCCAACGCCCGGGCCGTAGCCGTTAGCGGCGCCGAAATTGGACGTAAAGATGATGTAACCATTCTTCGTGGCCGAGCCGGCGCCGATTTCCTTGAACACGGGCTCGAAAATGACGAATCGGTGGTAGATCGCGGTGACCAGTTCCTCGGCCATGTAGAAGCCGGTGTTGGTCGAGGTGCCGGAGATTACCTCGCCCCAAACGTTGAGCGTGCCCGTTGCCGGGTAGCCGGCCGCGCTCAGGCGTTCTTGCAACGTAGTGCCGGTGTAGCCCGACTTCCCAGCCTCTTCATCGTGGGTGACGCCATTGTTGTTCTGATAATCGGAGTGGTTTTGTGCGGCTTTGTCAATCAATGAGGAGCGTGACAGTACCGAAAGCCCTGCTTGTTTCCGACGGAAATTGAACCAGTTTAAACCGTCTGTGGCAACAACACCGCTAAGCACGGGGGCGCCTGAATCGTTCTGTGACGCCAGGAATGTGGGGGCGATTACGGATGAAAAGGTGCCGCTAGCTTTGCAGGAGTCAACTTCGGTTTTAGTTCCCCCACCGCAAGCACTTAGTGCCATTGCGGCCGCAACGCCAATCAATCCCTTTTGCCAATTGGCGGAAAATAATGTCATTTTGCTCTCCTGCACTGTTTGCCTGCAATAGTCGATTCTAATGGAAAACGCCCGCAGGGTCCGACTTGCTTGACCCTGGCCGACGGCGCGCACCGCGCCTGCCCAGGCATGTAGAATACATGTTCATGCTTCTTACGAGAAATTATTTGAAACCCACCCGCCGTCAGCGCATGGCACGCGCCAAGTTCGCCCTGCCCAGTTTCGTCACCTTGCTGTCGATCGCCTGCGGTTTCGGCAGCATCGTCATCTCGGTCGACAACGCCGCCGTCGGCGCGCCGGGCGACTACCGCACCGCCGCCATCCTGCTGGTGCTGGCCGGCGTGTTCGACGCCCTCGACGGCTTCGTCGCGCGCGCCACCGGCACCTCGTCCGAGTTCGGCATGCAGCTCGACTCGATCGCCGACGTCATGAACTTCGGCTGCGCGCCGGCCATGCTGCTGTACTGCTACGGCTTTGCCCAATTGGGAGCCGGCCATCCGACCCTGCTGCGCATGGGCGGCCTGGCCTGCTTCGTGTTCGTCGCCTGCGGCGCCTTGCGGCTGGCGCGCTTCAATGTCAACGTCGGGCGTACCGATCCGCGCTATTTCGTCGGCATGCCGATTACGGCCGGTGCTGCCTGCGTGGCCTCGGTGGTGGTGGCCTGGCCGGCCCCGTTGACGACCGTGTTCCAGGGACTGTTGCTGATGGCGCTGATGGTGGCGGTGGGCACGCTGATGGTCTCGACCATCCGCTTTCCCAGTTCCAAGCAGCCGAAAAGTGCGCTGGTGTTCGGTTTATTGGCCGTCAACCTGGGCTTGCTGGCCTGGCTCCAGACCAGGTTCTTCGCGCTGTTTTTCGTGTTCTACGTCAGCGCCACCTTGCTGCTGAATATGGCGTGGCGCCAGGGTTGGCGCGGGGTCGCGGCGCCGGTGGTGTACGAGGACTGAGACTAAAACTCGCCTCGGGAATTCTGTGCGGCGATGCCGCCAGCAAGCAGTCTACGCGAATTTGTCGAGCAGTGCAGCGAGCTGGCGTGCGCTGGCGCGGGCCTCGGCGAGATCCCCGGCATTGCTGGACTGGTTGACAATGCTATTGGTGAGCAATTGAATAAATGAACGGTCGAGCGCCTTGCGCGCCGCCGTCATCTGCTGCGCGACCGCCTCGCAATCGGCCGGGTCGTCGGCCATGGCGATCAGTTTCTGCACGCCGCGCAACTGGCCTTCGATGCGCGCCAGCCGGTTCAGCAAGTCTTTCTTCTGCTGCGGGCTGAGCGCCTTGCCTTCCACGATATTGAGCGTGCTATCGGCCATGCCTGACTCCCTCGAAGGTCGCGCTGGGCGCCTGCCGCACGCCGGCGTTTGCCGCAATCAATACAGTGCCGCGCTCGCCACCGCGCGCGGCGGCGGCGCTGCGCGGCCCAGCCTTACTTCAACCACAGCCGCATCGAATCCCAGGCGCGGCCGAAGATCGTCGCCTGCGACACTTCCTCCAGCGACACCACCGGGAATTCCAGCAGCGGTTTGCCGTCGACCATCATCTTGAGCGTACCGACGCGGCCGTTGCGCGCCAGCGGCGCGACCAGCGGGTCCTTGCGCTCGAGCACCGGCTTGAGCTTGGCGGCGACGCCTTTCGGAATCGTCACCAGCACGTCGCTGGCGAAACCGATCTTGACCGTGCCCTGCGAGCCCTTCCACACTTCCGGCGTGGCCAGCGCCTGGCCCTTGTTGTAGAGCTTGACGGTGTCGAAATTCTGGAAGCCCCAGTTCAGCAGCTTCTGGCTTTCCTGGGTGCGCGCCGAATCGGACGAGGTGCCCAGCACCACCGAAATCAGGCGCCGCTCGCCGGCCGCGCCGTTGGGACGGTGCGCCGAGGCGATCATGCAATAGCCGGCCGCTTCGGTGTGGCCGGTCTTCATGCCGTCGACGGTCGGATCCAGCCACAGCAGGCGGTTGCGGTTCGGCTGGCTGATCTTGTTGTAGGTGAAGTTCTTGACCGAGTCGATCTTGTAGAACTCGGGATAGTCGGCAATGATGTGCGCCGCCAGGGTCGACAGGTCGTGCGCGGTCGAATAGTTTTCCGGGCTCGGCAGGCCGTGCGGATTGGCGAAGTGGGTGTTCTTCAAGCCGAGGCGCTCGGCCTCGCGGTTCATCAGCACCACGAAGGCGCTCTCGTCGCCGGCCACAGCCTCGGCCAGCGCGACGGCCGCGTCGTTGCCCGACTGCACCATCAAACCGTACAGCAGATCGCTCACCGACACCGGCGTGGCCGGGTCGATGAACATCTTCGAACTGCTGGCGTCGACCTTCCAGGCCTTCACCGAGACGTTGATCATCTGGTTCATGGTGATCTTCTTTTCCTTGAGGGCGTTGAAGGTCACGTAGGCGGTCATGATCTTGGTGAGCGAGGCCGGCTCGATGCGCGCGCCCGGGTCTTGCGCGGCGATCACCTGGCCGCTGGTGGCGTCGAGCAGGATCCAGGATTTGGCGGCGACGGTCGGCGCCGGCAGGGTTTGGCCGACGGCGCTCGAGAGCAGCGCGGCGCTGACGGCCAGGGCCGCGAGAAGTTTTTTCATGGGAAATTGGGTAGGCATGGGTGGACGGTGCTGACGATGCCGTGTGGCATCGCCGTCAAAAGAGAGGCGCTAATTATAGCGCTCGCGTTCGCCTAATCGGCGCACCGCCCATATTGCGTTACAAGATTTTTCAATCCGGGCGCCGCCACAATTGCGTGACCAGGTTTTTAATGTGGGCCAGGCGGCGATGGAAGAAGTGGTCGGCGCCGGGAATCACGATCACCGGAATGTCCTGCGGGCGCGCCCAGTCGAGCACCTGGATCAGCGGAATGGTCTCGTCGAGTTCGCCATGGATCAGGATCGTGTCGGCCGGCACCTCCGGCATCGGCCATTTGCCGGCCGCCGTGCCGATCAGGGCCAGCCGCTCGGCCGGGCGGCCCTCCGCGATCAAGCGCCGCTGCAGGCGCGCCTGGACGAAGGTGCCGAACGAAAAGCCCGACAGCGCCACCGGCAGACCGGGATACTGCGCCTGCATGTGTTCGAGCATGACCAGCATGTCGTCGGTCTCGCCGATGCCTTCGTCGTGCACGCCTTCCGAGGCGCCGACGCCGCGAAAGTTAAAGCGCGCGGTGGCGTAGCCGAGGCCGGCGAAGGTGCGCGCCAGGGTCTGCGCGACCTTGTTGTCCAGGGTGCCGCCGAACAGCGGGTGCGGGTGGGCCACCAGCGCGATGCCGCGGGTCTCGCCCACGGCCGGGTCGAGCAGGCATTCCATCTGGCCGGCGTGGCCGCTGAGGGTGAATTTTTCCGAGTGCTTGTTCAACATGCGCGCCTCAGATCTTCAGGCGCTCGACGACTTTGCCGCCGACCAGGTGGGTGTCGATGATGTCGTCGATGTCGCTGGTGTCGACATAGGTGTACCAGGTGCCTTCGGGATAGACCACCAGCACCGGGCCTTCTTCGCAGCGGTCCAGGCAGCCGGCCTGGTTGATGCGGATCTTGCCGTGGCCGTTCAGGCCGAGTTCCTTGATGCGCTTCTTGGCGTGCTTCTGGGCCTTCTCGGCGCCCTGATCGGCGCAGCACGGCCGGCCGTCCTCGCGCTTGTTCATGCAAATGAAGACGTGGTGTTCGTAGTAGGGTTTGTCGTTGTCGCTCATGGCGTGTGTACTTTCGCTGCAAAAAAATGGGCGGGTGCGGAGTCGCCGGGCGCGCAAGCGCGCAATGAATACTGTGCCTTCCCAACGTCGTTCCCGCGCATTGCTGGCCTGAGAACGTCGTTCCCGCGAAGGCGGGAATCCATAGCACCACTGTTCTGAGGGGATATCGATTCCCGCCTCCGCGGGGAGTCTGTTCCGCCAATGGTGAAAACGACGGACTCGTAAGCGAGCTATCCGCTCAACGAATCCGATCCACCGCACCCTGCGTTCAGGAACACTATGATACGCGTTCTGCTTCCCGATTGAGTTTGTGCGACGGGAGCAGCAAAAACCAGAAGGCAAAAAACGGCCAGGCCAGCGACAGGAACTGCGCCGCGCCATTAAAGTTAAGAAACTTCCCCTGCACCCAGCCCTGCAGCGTGGCCGAGAAATACGGATTGACCGGAATCGTGTTCACCACCACCAGGCTCAGCACCAGCGTGACCACCGCCAGGCGCCGCTGCGCCACGTGCGGGGCGAACGCCAGCCCGGCCAGCATGATCAGGCCGATCAGGAATCCTCCCTGGGCGCCCGGCGTGATCCACACCAGCGCGTTGTCCGGGGTGAACAGCAGCGAGCTGGCCAGGGTCTTGATCAGCAACGCCGCGCCGAGCAGGCACAGCACCAGCACGGTGCGCGGCGCGGCCGGGCGCAGCGTGCACAGCAGCGTGAGCACGGCGCCGGTCATGCCGCAAGCGGTGATGATGGTTTCCGACAGCCAGTACTGCTCGACGCTCATCGTCGCGGCGCCGGGCCGCAGCATGGCGACCAGGTCGACGCTGGTGTCGAGCCAGCCGGAGAGCCAGTCGGAAAAGATCGGCAGCACCTGGCCGTGGCCGAACAGATAGCCCTGCGGGTAGATCTGCGCCAGCGGCCACAGCGCCAGCAGCACCAGCCCCTGGCTGGCGTGCGGGGCGAACCAGCGCTGGCGCAGCTGGTACAGGCGGCTCTGGTTCAGGTACGAGCGCGCGCCGGCCGCGCCGATGAAGGCGCCGACGAAACAGCCAAACGAATTGGTGACGAAATCGAGGTTCGACGGCACCCGGCTGGGCAGGTAGGTCTGCACCGCCTCCATCGTCCCCGAGAGGAACATGCCCAGCACCGCCGTCAGCAGCACCGCCCACACGCCACGCACGCGCGGGTGCAGGGCCGGCACGATCAGCATGCCGAGCGGGATGTAGCCGACGATGTTGACCATCACGTCGAAGCCGGTCCAGTACTGCGGCGGGATCAGGTTGAGGAAGGAGAACGGCGACAGGCCGCTGTTGCGCCAGCCGGTAAACGGAAACCAGCTGGCGTAGATGATCAGCAGCAGATAGGCCAGCAGGGCCGCGCGCGACACCGGCGAGCTGCGGGCAATCGGCCCGTCGAGCGCCTCGCTCAGCGGCGCATCAGCAGGCGGCAGCTGCTCCGGCGCCTTCCGGTTCGGCGTCGTCTGGCTCGTCGGCGCCTGGTTCGCCCGCTCCTGATTCGGCGGCTCTTCACTCATCGGTTTTTGATCCACGTCGCTTCACTTGTTACTTGCGCGGCCGCTGAGTGGACAGCCAGGCCGCCATGTCGGCAGCCAGGGCGTCGGTGGCGGCGGCCAGTGCGCGCGCGCCACCGGCGGCGTCGTTGCTGCCGGCCGCGGCACGCCGTTCAAAGGTGCGCTGGTCGAGCAGGGTATGGCCGTCGAACAGCGAGGCGCGCAGCACCACCAGGCCCTGGCTCCGGGTGGTGCTGTCGAAGATATGGCTGAAGTCGTCGAGTTCCATCCGCAGCAGCGGCACGCCGGTCGAGGCGTCGGTGGCCGACAGCACCTTCATGCCGCCCTGCGCCAGGCGGGTCTTGATGCGCTGGGTGACCAGCTGCAGCGGCACCGCGCTCCAGCGGCTGTTGGCGTAGGAACGCATCTGCAGCGGATCGGCGTAATTGAGGCGGTAGACCATGCGTTCATTGTCGAACGCGGCGCTGCCGGTGGCGTCGGTGACCACCAGCGCGGCCAGCGCCGGCGCGCTCGCGGCGGCCGCCGGCGCGGCGCCCCCGGCCGGGCCGAAGTCGAACTGGGTGTTGGCCGGCGGCCCGCCGTTCGAGGCGCAGCCGGCCAGCAGGACTGTCATGGCAAGGGCCAGCGGCAACGAGAACGGGGTCGCGAACGGCAGCGAGAACGTGGACAGCGGGCGGCGGCGGGATGGATTCACGGTGGTCCTCATTTGGTCGGTGCGACAAAACCGGGTTCGCCCGGTCCCGGCGTGGCGCGCGCGCCGCCGAACAGCAGGCTTTGCGGCCGGTCGTTGATGGTGGTGACGGTGCGTCGCACGGCGCGCAGCGAAGTGCGCGCCTCGTCGGTCATGGCCACCAGGTGCGGCAGGGTTTGCAGTTCGAGGTCGCTGGTGACGCCTTCGAGCGAGCTGCCGACCCGGTCGACGGTGGTGTTCAGGCGCGCGATCGGACCGTCAGGCGCCTGCAGGCCGGTGGCCAGGCGGTCGATATTGTTGGTCATTTTGGTGGCGCTGGCCGACAGCTCGTTGAACGAGGCCATGCTCTGTTCTGCCTTGGCGGTCAGCTGCGGCAGGCGGTCGAGGGTCGGCCCGAGTTTTTCGGGAATCTCGCGATACGTCTGCGCGGTCTTGCTGATGTCCTCGAAGGCGCCCAGCATGACCTGCTGGTTCTTGGGGCTCAGCAGGTTGTCGACCCGGTTCGAGATATCCTCGACCTTGTCAAGAATGACCAGGCCGCGTTTTTCAAGCTGGTCGAGCAGGCCTGGACGCAGCGGAATCACCGCCACGTGGTCCTTATCGCTTGGCAGCAGCTTCGAACCGGTCTTGTCGTCGTCGAGCTGGATGAAGGCGATCCCGGTCACGCCCTGGTAGCCGAGGGTGGCGAAGGTGGTGCTGGTGATCGGCGCTTCGGTGTCGACCGCAATCCGGATCAGGATCTGGCCGGCGACCTTCGGGTTGAACACGATGTCGTCCACCCTGCCCACTTCCAGGCCGCGATAGCGCACCGCCGCTTGCGGGTTCAGGCCCGGAATCGACTGCGTGGTAGCGATCAGGTAGGGCACCCGCTCGACGCGGTCGCGGTTGAACCAGATCCCGGCCAGGACCGCCGCGACCAGCAGTGCCAGGGTAAAGAACCCGGTCATTAATGCGTGTGATCTGTTTTCCATAGTCTTTAGTTCTCCGTGTCGTTCGGCGCGGCGGCGGCGCGCACTGGCGTGTGGCCCGGGGCTTTTCCCTCGGGTTCGCCCTGGGGTTCGCCCAGGGTTTCGCCGCGAGTGTCACCGTGCGTGTCCGTGCGCGTGTCTGCGTGCGCTTCGGCGTACGCCGCGGCTTCCGCATCGGCGTCGTCAAGCACTTCGAGTGCCCGCTGACCGCGTTCGCCGAGAAAAAATTGTTTGATGAACGGATGATCCACCTTGAGAATGTCGCGCGTCGGTCCGATCGCGATCACGTGTTTTTCGGCCAGCACCGCGATCCGCGTCGACAGCGCGAACAGGGTGTCCAGATCGTGGGTAACCATCACCACCGTCAGGCCCAGCTCGCGGTGCAGCGATTGGATCAGCGCGACAAAGGCATCCGACAGGTCGGGGTCCAGCCCGGCGGTCGGTTCATCCAAAAATAATAACTGAGGCTCGAGTGCGAGCGCGCGCGCCAGCGAGGCGCGCTTGATCATGCCGCCCGACAGGTCCGACGGCATCTTGTTGGCGTGCTCGATCCCCAGGCCGACCATGTTCATCTTGAGCAGCACGGCGTCGTAGATCACGTCCTCCGGCAGCGCGTGCAGTTCGCGCATCGGCAGCGCGATATTGTCGAACACCGTCAGCGCCGAATACAGCGCGCCCTGCTGGAACAGCATGCCCCAGTGATTGCGCATGCGCTGGAGCTGCTCGGCGTCGGCCTCGCTGATGTCCTCGCCGAACACGTGCACGGTGCCGCGCGCGGGCCGTTCCAGGCCCAGCATCTGGCGCAGCAGCACGGTCTTGCCGGTGCCGGAACCGCCGACGATCGACAGGATCTCGCCCTCGTAGATCTCAAGGTTCAAGTCCTGGTGCACCACCGTGCGGCCGAATTTGGTCCACAGGCCGTTGATCTCGACCACCGGCGGGCCGACCTTTTCTTCCGGCTTGAGCGTCAGGCGCGGCGCCGCGCGTTTTGGTTTGCTGTCGTCCATCAGTACAGCCCCACGCCGCTGAAGATGATCGCAAAGACGGCGTCGGCCAGGATCACCACCGTGATCGCCGTAACCACCGAGGTGGTGGTGCCGCGCCCGAGGCTTTCGGTATTCGGCTTGATGCGCAGCCCGAAGTGGCAGGACACCAGCGCGATCAGCACGCCGAACACGGTGCCCTTGAGCAGGCCGATGATGTAGTTCGCGAACGGCACCGCGTCGGGCAGCTTCTGCACGAAGTAGCGCGCCGACAGGCCCAGTTCCATCTTGGCCGAGACCATGCCGCCGATCAGCGCCATCGAATCGGTCCACACCACCAGCAGCGGCATCGAGATGGCCAGCGCGAGCACCTTCGGCATGATCAGGCGGTAGCCGTGCGAGATACCCATCACCAGCATGGCGTCGAGTTCCTCGGTCACCCGCATCACGCCCAGCTGCGCGGTGATCGAGGAGCCGGAGCGGCCGGCGACCAGGATCGCGGCCAGCAGCGGGCCGAGTTCGCGGATCACGCTCATGCCGAGGATATTGACGAGGTACATATCGCCGCCGAAGTTGCGCAGCTGCTGGGCCGACAGGTAGGACAGCACGATCCCGATCAGGAAGCCGACCAGCGCGGTGATGCCGAGCGCCTGGAAGCCGGCGTGGAAGATGTTGGCCGACACTTCGCGCCATGGTCCGCTGAACGGGTGGCGCAGGAAGCGGCCCAGATCCTGGGTGACCTGGCCGATCAGCCGCACGAAGCCCCACAGGTGCTCGAAGAAGGACATCATGCCGAAGCCGAGCACCATCACCCAGGTCAGGCGATTCGGCCGGGTGCGCGGCAGTTCGATCACGCCGGCTTCTTCGATCCGCTTGAACAGTTCTTCCTGTTTCGGCGCCAGCGACAGATTGGCCGGACGCTTCTTGCCCCAGGCGTTCCAGAACATCTGGGCGCCGATGTGATCGAGCCGGATGATCTGCGACAGGTCCCAGGCGAGCGCCGGCTTGTCCTTGAGCGAATCGAGCGTGGCGCTGATGGTCTTGATGGCGCCGCATTGCGCCAGCGCGTGGACTTGCCAGATGCCGCTGGCGACAACGGCCTGCGAGGCGTTGCTGTCGGCGTTGCTAATGGTTAAAGTTGGCGCATTTTCAATCTGCATTGCGCCAGTGTAAAAGACTTTGGCTGCGACCGCTACCGGTGTTCGTTTCGCTCACTCAGGCGGCCAGGTGGCGCACCTGGCGCGCGGGGGCGCTGACGGCCGGTGTGGCCTTGTCCTTGGTGCTTTCCCTGGCTTTCTCGGCGCCGGCATCGACCCGTCCGGCATAATCGCTGGCGACCAACTGCGCCGCGTCCTCGCGCGTCATGCCGCGTGTTTGCAGCCATTGCGTGACCAGGCCCGCGAGGCGGTCGAGCGCGATGCGATGGGTGGCGTCGGTACGCGCGTAGATCCAGTCGGAGAACGCCATGAAGTTCTCGAACGGCGCCTCGGCCAGCATCACCGTGACGGTATTGGCGAAGCGGCCGGAGTTGGCCACCAGGTCCCAGTAGCGCGCGAAACGCACCAGCCGTTGCATGGTCGAGAAGTCGATCTTGTTGGTGGCCAGGATGGTGTAGGGCGCGTAGGGATCGAACACCAGGCCGTGTTCGGCAGTGTGGCGGATGATTGGCGTGCCGCGCAGGCGCTTGAGAATGCCGAACTGGATTTCGTGCGGGCCGAGCGCGACCAATTGGTCGAAGCCGCGCGCAAAACTGTCGACATCCTCGCCCGGCAGGCCGGCGATCAGGTCGACGTGCAGGTGGGCGTGCGAGGAGGTGCACAGCCAGCGGATGTTCTCGGCCGCCTTGGCATTGTCCTGGCGCCGGCTCACCAGCGTCTGCACTTCCGGGTTGAAGCTCTGGATGCCGATCTCGAACTGCAGCGCGCCGGGAGGGAACTTGCTGATGCCTTCCTTGAGCGCGTCGGGCAGGTGGTCGGGGACCAGCTCGAAGTGCGCGTACACCGGGTCGTCCGGGTTCGCCGCAATTTTATCGAGGAAGAACTGCATGATCTTCAGACTGGTCTTGATGTTCAGGTTGAAGGTGCGGTCGACGAACTTGAACAGCCGCGCGCCGCGCGCGTGCAGGGCTTCGAGTTCGCCCAGGAAGGTTTCGAGCGCGAACGGCCAGGCGGTCTTGTCGAGCGCCGACAGGCAGAACTCACACTTGAACGGGCAGCCGCGCGATGCTTCCACGTAGATCGTGCGGTGCGCGATGTCCTCGTCTGTATATAAGGAGTAGGGCATCGCGATCTCGGCCATCGGCGGCTGCACGCCGGCGTGGATCTTCATCAGCGGCTTGGGGCCGTGAAGGATCTCGCCGCACAGCTTGGGGAAGCTGACGTCGCCCCAGCCGGTGATCAGATAGTCGGCCAGCTGCACGATGGCTTGTTCGCCCGGCTCGTACGACACTTCCGGCCCGCCCAGCACGATCACGATCTCCGGCGCGACGCGCTTGAGCATCGCCACGACCTTGGTGGTTTCGTCGACGTTCCATATATAGACACCGAAACCGATGATCTTCGGCGCGTGCGCCAGCAGCCGTTCGACGATCTCGGTGGTCTTCGCGCCGATGACAAACTCCTGCAAGCGCGTCTGCGACTGCAGATCGCCCATGTTCGCCAGCAGATAGCGCAGCCCGAGCGAGGCATGGGCGTAGCGGGCGTTGAGGGTCGAGAGCAGGATGGTCATGGTGTGAAACGCCAACAGGAAAGCATCATTTTACGCTCTCGGGGCCGGGATTCCGCTAAGATTGGATTTCCGCAATGTTTCCTAAATACAATAACGACAATGAAAACCGTCATCTTTGCAATGTTTTGTCTTGCCGCGCTGGGCGACGCCGGCGCCACCATGTACAAGTCGGTCGGGCCGGATGGCAAGGTCACCTTTTCGGACCGGCCGCCGGCCACCCCAGCCCAGCAGTTAAGTGTGATGGGCAGCGGCGGCTTCAAACCCGTCGACCCATCGCTGGCGCCAGTGGCCGGCACTCCGACGGCGGCCAATCCGGCCGATGTGATGGCTCTGAGCAAGGTCGAAGCCAAGGCGCGCGCTGCCGCGCGGCCCAAATACGCGTCGACCACGCCCGAGCGGGGCACCGGGCCCTCCAAGGAACTGGCATCGGCGCTCAGCAAGGCGATGGGCTTCACGGCGCTGGCGCGCCAGACGCGGGAGCTGTGCACCAAGACCTTGCCTACGTCCTTTACCCGCTATCAGAGTTCGTTCGACCGCTGGGAGCGTCAGCACCTGTCCGTCCTGGCGGACGTCGATCGGGTGCTGGCCGCCATGCCCGCGAGCGGACGATCGGAGGTCGAGCACGGCGTCGACGCCAAAATCGCCGCGATGATGGCCCAAGTGGTCAACGCGCCGATGGGCTCGCGCATCAAGTGGTGCGACAAGAGTTTCGAGGAACTCGATACCGGCAGCCTCAATTTCGCCTCGCGGGCGGATATTGCCGGGCCGTTGAAAGATTTCGACCGCAAATAAAAACTTCTCGCTGCGGCATCTTGCGAAACGTTCGGGGCTTTGCTATAGTTCGTCCCCCAGTGAAAAGACGCAGCAAATCAACAGCTTGCGAAACAATCATCGGAATCGCATTAAAAAGCGAGCAACAAAAAAGAAGTTGACGGAGAGTGCGGAATGCCTCATAATCTTGTCTCTTCGCTGCTGACAGACACAACGCTCTGGCAAGCGCAGCAAGGCAGCACCGAATAAAGTTCTTTAAAAATTAACAGTCGATAAGTGTGGGCGTTTGATGAAGGTGCCAGTGACTTCGGTCGCTGAATACTTAAATTATCAAATGTTCACAAAGAAGAAATATAGGCGCTTCGAAAGAAGTGGCCTGTCAGTATTTTGAGTGAGCGACCAGTCCTAACGGACTGTGCGAGAAATCGCAATTAAACAGAGATTGAACTGAAGAGTTTGATCCTGGCTCAGATTGAACGCTGGCGGCATGCCTTACACATGCAAGTCGAACGGCAGCGCGGGGCAACCTGGCGGCGAGTGGCGAACGGGTGAGTAAT
>JBDSTZ010000516.1:0-11749 GCA_039927975.1 Massilia sp.
AATTGATCTTGTCCATTTTCTTGGTGACGATATTGGCGCAAGCCCAGCTGGCCGCGCCCAGCACCGCCAGCACGAAGCCGATCAGCGAAGCGTCGCCCGCCAGGTGCAGGGCCACCAGCAGCATGCCGGCCAGCGCCACCAGCGCGCCGAGCAATTGCGCCAGGCGCGGCCGTTCACCGAGCAGCAGCACCGCCAGGCCGATCGTGAAAAACGCTTGCAGCTGCATCACCAGCGAAGCCAGGCCGGCGGGCAGGCCCAGCTTGATGCTGGTAAACAGCAAGGTGAACTGGATGGCGAACTGGAACAGTGCGAAGGCGCCCAGCATGCGCCACGAGGTGGCCGGCGGGCGCACGAAAAACACCAGCGGCAGGGCGGCGAACACGAAGCGCAAAGCGCTGAACAGAATCGGCGGCAAGTCGCGCAGGCCGAGTTTGATGACCACGAAGTTCACGCCCCAGATCGTCACCACGGCGAGCGCCAGCAGAATATCGCCCAGGGTCATCGATGGTTTCATGTGGCCGCTTCCGCAGTGGAAACGGTCATTATGGCCGACTTCGCGCGCGCTTGCCGGGAGGCGCCGGCCGGCGCAAGGCGGCTGCGGATTGGGCGAGCCCGGTGCTATACTCCGCGCTCCCGCACACGCATGCGTTACGCCCGAGATTTCCCATGAGTTTGCCCGTCAGTTGGTTGCTGTTGCTGGTCGCCGGCTTGCTGGAAATCGTCTGGGCCGTCGGCCTCAAGCAGACCGCCGGCTTCACCCGCCTGTGGCCCTCGGTGGTGACGCTGGGCGCGATGGCCGGCAGCGTGGTGCTGCTCGGAATGGCGATGCGCCAGCTGCCGCTCGGCACCGCCTACGCCGTCTGGACCGGTATCGGCACCGTCGGCACCGCGCTGGCCGGCATGCTGTGGCTGGGCGAGCCGGCCGGCGCCCTGCGGCTCGGCGCCATCGCCCTGATCATCATCGGCATCGCCGGCCTCAAGCTGCTCACGCCAGGCTGATTGCCGCCGCCGCCCGTCTTTGCCTTACTTTGCCCAGCGCTCGTAGATGCGCGCCAGTTCGCCCGACGCCTTGAGCCGGTGCAGCGCGGCGTCGAGCATGTCGATCAGTTGCGGATCGTTCTTGCGGCTGACAAAGAAATACACCGGGTCCTCGCGCAGCACCACCGGCAGCATTTTGATTTTCTTTTCCAGATGCTCGCTGCGGATGTAGCGCTGCAAGGTCAGCTCGTTCATATAGGTGTAGCGGCCGTGGCCGGCCAGGATCTTGCGCAGATTGACCCGGTTGTCGCCGGTGTCGTCGTCGACCGGGATGCCGCGCTGCTTGAACTCGACGATATAGGCCGAGCCGCGCGCCGTGTTGATGAGCGGTTTCAGACGCGCCAGATCGTCCATGCTGTTGATCTCGGCGGTGTCGCTGGCCAGCGCGGCCAGCCGGTGCCGCACGGTGTAGAGCGGCGGGCCGACGATGCGGCCGACGTCGCGCCGGCGCGGCGAATCGAGCAGGGCGCAGGCAGCCCCGGCCTTTCCGGTCTCGAGCGCCGCCTCGATCGCCGGCAGCGAGCGGCCCGAGTTGTAGCCGGAAAAGCGCAAGCGCGGCTCGATGTTTTCCAGCGCTTCCAGAATATCCGGGCACACCCCCTGCGGCCGCGGACCGTCGAAGATCCAGCGCGGGGTAATGGTTTCCTGGGCCATCACGGTGACCGTGCGCGGCGCCGCCTGCGCCAGCCCGAGCAGCAGGAAGGCTGCGGCTGCGCTGGCCACGCGAGTAAATTTCGGTATATTTTTTTTATTGATTATCGGTGTCATGTTCGCCACGCGAATACTGCCTGACCGCCGATTGTCGCATAAGTTCTCGCGCCAGTTCAATTTCCGCCGGTGCCGTGCGCGCCGCCGTCCCGCTCGGCGGCGATGGGTGTTCGTTTGATCTGGATCGTCGCGCGGCGGCGATGGCTTGCCAAGATGGTCGCTCCACCCCGGCGCATCGGCGCGCCGACTCGATCAAACCTACCGGACACTGGCATGATTCTCCTGACTGGCGTGGCTGGCTTCATCGGCATGCATGTGGCGCGCCGCCTGCTCGAAAGCGGCCAGGCCGTGCTGGGGGTCGACAGCCTCGGGCCGCATGGCGCCGCCAGCGCGCCCCAGGCCGCCCGCCTGGCCCAGCTGGCCCGCGTGCCCGGCTTTAGCTTCCTGCAGGCCGACCTGGCCGGCACCGCCGCCATCGAGGCCGTGTTCGCGCGCGGCCCGTTCGAGGCCGTGGTGCACCTGGCGGCCCAGACCGGCGTGCGCCAGTCGGCCGCCGATCCGCACGGCTGCATCATGAACAACCTGGTCGCCTTCGGCAACCTGATCGAGCATTGCCGCCGGCACGGCGTCGGCCATGTCGTCTACGCCAGCAGTTCGAGCGCGTACGGCGCCAACCGGGCCCTGCCGTTCAGCGAGCACGACCCGGCCGACCATCCGGTCAGCCTGTACGCCGCCACCAAGCGCAGCAATGAATTGCTGGCCCACAGCTACAGCCACCTGTACGGCCTGCCGACCACCGGCCTGCGCTTTTTCACCGTCTACGGACCGTGGGGCCGGCCCGACATGGCGCCCATGCTGTTCGCCGACGCCATCAGCCAGGGCCTGCCGATCGAAGTCTTCAACGGCGGCGACATGCTGCGCGACTTCACCTACATCGACGACGTCGTCGAAGCCATCGTGCGGGTGCTGGCGCATCCGGCCGAAGCCGACCCGCGCTTCGACGGCGCCCATCCCGATCCGGCCAGCAGCTACGCGCCCTACCGCATCTACAACGTCGGCAACCAGCGGGCGGTCAGGCTCAACGACTTCATCGACGCGCTCGAAGCGGCGCTCGGGCGCCGCGCCGAACGCGTGGCTAGCCCCATGCACGGGGCCGACATGCGCGCCACCTGGGCCGACATGCACGAGTTCGAGCAAACCTTGCACTGGAGCCCGGCGACCCCGCTGGCGACCGGCATCGACCGCTTCGCGCGCTGGTACCAGCGCCACCACGCCTAGGCGGGCCGCCATGCGCCAGACCGACCTCATGCATGCGAACGCGGGCGCCGAGCGGCTCTCGCTGGTGGTGCCTCTGTACAACGAAGAAGACAACGTGGCGCCGCTGGTGGCCCAGGTGCAAGCGGCAATGGCGGCCCTGCGCTGGCCGTGGCAACTGATCCTGGTCGACGACGGCAGCGCCGACCGCACCGCCGAGCGCATTGCCCAGGCCGTGGCCGGC
Source organism: Massilia sp. (assembly GCA_039927975.1). Taxonomy (GTDB): domain Bacteria; phylum Pseudomonadota; class Gammaproteobacteria; order Burkholderiales; family Burkholderiaceae_D; genus JBDSTZ01. The sequence continues at coordinate 3,245 of JBDSTZ010000516.1, forward strand.
TGCCCCGAGCGCGTCTGCGCCATTCTCCTGCGGCGCAACTTCGGCCAGACCGCAGCCATGCAGGCCGGCATCGACCTGGCCCAGGGCAGCATCATCGCCACCCTCGACGGCGACCTGCAAAACAATCCGCATGACATCGGCCGCATGGTCCAGCGCCTGCTCGCCGAAGACCTCGACCTGCTGGTTGGCTGGCGCCAGGATCGGCAGGACAAGCTGTGGCAGCGCCGCCTGCCGTCCTGGTGCGCCAACCGCCTGATCGCGGCGGTCACCGGCGTGCGCCTGCACGACTACGGCTGCTCGCTCAAGATCTTCCGCGCCGACGTGCTGCGCCAGGTCCGCCTGTACGGCGAGATGCACCGTTTCATCCCGAGCTGGCTGGCCACGGTGACGGCGGTCAGCCGCATCCGCGAAGAACCGGTCAGCCATTTTCCGCGCCTGCACGGCCAGTCCAAGTACGGCCTCGCGCGCACCTTCAAGGTCGTGCTCGACCTGCTGTCGATGTATTTCTTCACCCGCTTCCGCGCCAGTCCCGGGCATTTCTTCGGCCGCATCGGCCTGCTGTGCGGCGCCGCCGGTATGAGCGCGCTCGGCTGGCTGGTCTGGTGCAAGCTTGGGCTCGGCGAGCCGATCGCCAATCGTCCGCTGCTCATGCTCGGCGTGCTGCTGGTGGTGATCGGCGTGCAGTTCGTCTGCACCGGCATCGTCACCGAAATGCTGGCGCGCACCTATTACGAGGCGGCCAACACCAAGACCTACATGGTGCGCAAGGTACTGGGCGACGCTGCCATCCACGCACGCCAGGGGGCGCCGAGGCCATGAACAAGGCCGTCGTCCAGAGCAGCGAGCGGGCGCCGCGCGCCCTCGGCCTGGTGCGCGGCCATGCCGTCAGGCCGGCCGCCGCCGCGCTGCCGCTGTTGCTGGCGCTGGCGCTCTGGCTGGCGCTGTTCTACAAGCTGGGCGGGTTTCCCCTGTTCGACGTCGACGAGGGCGCCTTTAGCGAGGCCACCCGCGAGATGCTCGAGCGCGGCGACTTCGTCACCACCACCCTCAACGGCAATCTGCGCTTCGACAAGCCCATCCTCGTGTACTGGTTGCAATCGCTGTCGGTCACGCTGTTCGGCGTGAACGAATTCGCCTTCCGGCTGCCGTCCGCGCTGGCCGGCGTCGGCTGGATCGCTGCCATCCTCGTGTTCACCCGCCAGCACTCCGACCGCGCCAGCGCTTACGCCGCCGCGCTGATCGCCGCCACCTCGCTGGGGGTGGGCGTGATCGGGCGGGGTGCCACCGCCGACGCGCTGCTCAACCTGTTCCTCTCGCTGACCCTGTTCGACATCCACCGCTACATGACGCAACCGCTGGCGCGCTACCGCCGCCGCGCCTACCTGTGGATGGGGCTGGGCATGCTTACCAAGGGCCCGGTGGCACTGCTCATTCCCTTCGCCGTCAGCACGCTGACCTTTGGCGTGCAAGGCCAATGGCGGCAGTGGGCGCGCGCCTTGCTCGACCCGCTCGGCTGGTTGATTCTGCTGGCTGTGGCCGCGCCGTGGTACGTGCTCGAATACCAGCGCGAAGGCGAGGCCTTCATCGCCGGCTTCTTCCTGCGCCACAACGTCGAGCGCTACCTGTCGCCCTTGCATGGGCACAGCGGCAATTTGCTCTACTACCTGCCCGCGCTGCTGTTCCTGTTGCTGCCGTACAGCGGACTGTTCCTGCGCGTGCTGCCGGGCGCGCGCAAGCTGCGCGCCTCGCGGCTCGACACCTTCCTGTGGTGCTGGTTCGGCTTCGTGCTGGTGTTCTTCTCGTTTGCCGGCACCAAGCTGCCGCACTACATGCTGTACGGCGTGACGCCGCTGTTCGTGCTGATGGCGCTGCGGCGCGAGCAACTGGCCTCGCGCGCGCTGGCCTTCGCGCCGCCCTTGCTGTGGCTGGCGGCTGTCATCGCGCTGCCTTACGCGCTGCAGCTGGCCGCGCCGGGCCTGCGCGACCCCTACCTGCGCGAAGCGCTGGGCCGGGGCGAGGTGTTCGGCGCCGCCTACCACCTGGGCGCCGCGCTGCTGATGCTGGCCTTGCTCACGCTGCTGTGTTTGCCGTGGCTGGCGCTGTGGCACAAGCTGATCGGCGCCGGCCTGCTGTGCGCGTTCGCGTCGGCCGGCCTGGTGTTGCCGGCGCTGGCCGAATTGCAGCAGGGGCCGGTCAAGGAGGCGGCGCTGTTCGCCCGCGCCGGCGGCCTGCAGGTGCGCAGCTGGCGCTTCAACGTGCCCAGCTTTAGCGTCTATCGGGGCGAGGCGACGCTGGTGGCCGGGAGTCTTCGGCCCGGCGAAGTGGTGCTCACGCGCAGCAGCGAACTGCCCTTCATCGGCCCGGTGCAGGTGCTGTACCGCAAGGGCGGCGTGCTGCTGGTGCGCATTCCGGATCAGCCATGAGATCGCCCGCCATGCACGCGCCGGCGTTCGACCCGCTGGCCCTCTATTCCCCCTGGGCCTGGCTGCCGCACTTGCTGGCGCTGGTCGTGGGCGGCGCGCTGATTGCCACCGATGGCAACGTCGCGGTATTCCTCGCGCTCAATCACGCCGGCCACATCCTGGGGGACGCGCTGTGGGCCAATCTGACCATGTTCGGCGACGGCGCGGTGGCGCTGGCGCTGGTGCTTACCTGGATCAAGCGCGCGCCGCGCTGCTTCTGGGCCGCCCTCATCGCGGCCGTGTTCGCCACCTTGTGGGTCCAGCTGATCAAGCAAGTCATCGACGTGCCGCGTCCGCTGGCGGTGCTGGCGCCGGCCGGCTTCTTCCAGAGCGGGCCGGCCTACCGCGCGGTGTCCTTTCCGTCCGGTCACGCGGCCGCCATCTTCGCACTTGCCGGCATCTGGGTCATGTCGCTGCGCGGACAATGGTTGCTGCGCGCGTCGCTGCTCGTGCTCGCCGTGCTGGTGAGCCTGTCGCGCGTGATGGTCGGCGTGCACTGGCCGTTCGATATTGTGGCCGGCATGCTCGGCGGTTGGCTGTCGGCCTGGATCGGCCTGTGGACAGCGGCCCGCATGCAATGCCGCACCTCGGGCCCGGGCGGCTTGCTGGCCGGCCTGTTGCTGCTGATGGTGTCTGGCGCACTGCTGCTGAGTCATCACGTCGGCCATCCCGACGCGTTGCCGCTGCAACGCCTGCTGGCGGCCGTGTGCGTGGTGCTGGGTATGGTCGAGCTGACGCTGCTGTTCGCGCCGCCGGGCCTGCGGCGCGCGCCCAAGGGCGAGTGAGGCGATGGCAATGAACGCCGACACCTGGTGGCTGCTGCTCGGCTTTGCCGGCCAGGGTTTGTTCATGATGCGCTTCGTGCTGCAGTGGCTGCACAGCGAACGCGCGCGCATGAGCGTGGTGCCGGTGTCGTTCTGGTATTTCAGCGTGGCGGGCGCGCTGGTCTTGCTGGCCTATTCGATGTACCGGCGCGACCCGGTGTTCGTGGCCGGCCAGGTGATCGGGGTGGCGATTTATCTGCGCAACCTGGCGCTGATTCGGGCCGCGCGCAAGGGCTGAGCGGCCCGCGAAATCCCGTGTTCACTCCATTGCAAAACCGGCGGGACGGACGCCGGTCGCCCATCCGCACTGAGCGACGAGGCTAGTGGAGACTGCCTGTTTGCGGCGGCGTCGGATCAATGGACGAGTAACTGACGCTTTCCTGGTCCACGACCATTGAAATCACATGAACTTTGTACTGCAACAGGTCTTCAGAGAATTCATACGGGTCCGGATTGAACTCCGCAGGCTCTCCGAAAGGTCGGGGGTGCATGGCTTCGAAGCGGATGGCTTCGATCAGGGTGACCAAGCGAATCCTTTGAGAATCGGCGATGGGCCGCATTGCCGTCACCTTTTCATACACGATTGCATTCCGATGCCAAAATTTAATAGCTGCGTCCGGTGATCCAAGTTCTTCAAATTTACGAGCACAGCCGTGCTCAAACATAAAACCAAGAACCTTTTCGATATGGATGATTCGCGGGTCCATGGAAGGCGCTTTTCTAGTTTTAATCAAAATATAGAGTGATAGAGTAACGGGTTCCGCGCACTCGCGTCACTATCAAATTAAGCAAAAAAAGGAAAACTGCATGCTTGGAGATGTCGTTTGCACCCACGGGCCATTCAAGCTCACGCTCGATTTTGTCGAAGTCGACCTGTATGAAACCGGGGTGCGTGTTCGACTCGATATTCACTACCTTGGCAGCCGACAGCACGTCAGCTGGGCGGTGGACCACGCGTGGATCAACTATGCGGAATTGCGCAAATTTGAAAGCGACCTGCTTGCCGGCGACGAGGCACGGCTGCATGACATGAGCGATTATCCCTTGATCCATCTTGAGCGCGTTTCGACGGAAGGTGCGACGGAGGAAAACCTGACCATCAATCCTCCGGCCCAACGGCAATCGGCGGACGGCGATGCCATCACCGCTCGTTTGAAGATCGGCAATGGCGCAATGCGCGCGCTTCATTCGTCGCTCAGCGAATTCGCAAAATGGTGGTAGGTTCGGCAAGTTCGACCTGCCGCTCGCACCCGCGTGACCGCAGCCAGCCGACTGCTTAACGCCGTAGACCCGGGGCGGCATCCTGACCGGCACCACCCTCAAGCGTCGCCCACGATTACGCGCTGGCAAACTCCGTGTTCGGCCGAATCAGGTAATACCATTCCGAATTCGGCGCCGCGTTCACGTCCGGAAAAAGAATGCGGCCTTCGAGTTCGGACAGCACCGGCGTCCCGTCCGCGCGCGTACCGATCTGGTCGCCGACGGCCACCGGATCGAAGCTGCACCAGGTGCGGCTGAACTTGTCGCCGGCGTCGAGCTTGTCGTGCACCACCACCATCGACAGCGCTTCCATCTGGTCGAGCGGAATCGGCGCCGGCTCGGGCGCCTCGATAATCTTCAAAAACGCCAGCGTGTTCATGATGGCGCGGTACGCCACCTCGGGCGCCTGCGGATCGGCGTGCTGGCCGCATTCAAGCGTGAGCGCATAGCCGCCGGTCGAGCGCATGAATTCGGTCGTGCCCATGCCGTAGCGCAGCACCGTTTCGAGTTGCCGCGCATCGGTCAGGCGCCGCTTCACGCCTTGGCCGTAGGTGGCCAGCCAACCGTCGACGAAGCGCCGCACGCCCAGCCGGCGCGCCATTGCGCGTTCTTTCTCGGCATGCTTGAACGGCTGCAGCGGACCATCGTTGTTCTTCGGCCCCACCATCACGAACGGTTCGCTCTCGGCCTTGAAGGAATGCAGGTCGAGCAGCACATCGTGTTGCGCCAGCAGCGGGCACAGCCAGTTGGCGATCTGGTCCTCGAAATCCTGCGGATTCTCGGTAGGGAACAGATTGCGGTTCAGATTGCGCTCGCCCGAGCGCTGTTCGAGCTGGTAGGCGAGGGGATTGGTGATCGGCACGAAGGTCACACTGCCGGCCGCCACGTGCAGCGCGCCGCTGTCGATTTCGGCCATCACGCGCTGGATCGCCTGGGTGCCGCAAATTTCATTGCCATGCACGGCGCCCGTGATGATCAAGCGGGGACCGCTGGCCAAGCCGGTGTAATTGACGGATTTAAACTGGAATCTGCGGGCAGGGGACATGTGTTTCTTCTTCTAAAATGGCTGAACGAGCAACAACGCCCGCGCAAGTTGCCGATATTTTATCGGCAAACATGCTCGGGCGCAGCAGCTTTTTTCAGCCGGCTCAGAAGCTGTAGTTGACCGTGCTGGCGAGGAAGGGGTTGTTGCGGTGCTTGGTGAGCGGGCTGCTGGCGGCGTCACCGCCCAGGCGCGTCACGCCGGCGACGCTGCGCACCGACCACTTGGCGTCGATCACATGGGTCCAGTTGCCGCCCACACTCACTTCCGACACGCCTGCCTTCGGTGTGTAGGCCGCGTAACCGGAGCGCGCGCTCTGGGCCGCAGTGACGCCATAATACGTTTGCATCTGCTTGCGGTCGGCGTATTTAATAGCGGTCGACAAGGCCACTGTGTCGCTCTTGTCGGTCATCAGCGGCACGCTGGCGCTCAGCCCGACATTATTGCCGCGCTCGCGGTTACTGATGGCAAGCTCGGTGTCTACCGCCAGCTCCACCGGACCGAGGTGGTAGCCCGCGCCGAGCTTGGCGGTGAGTCCGCCGTCGATGCGGCCCATGCCCTTGAGCGCGTCGGAGCCAAAAATCGTGCGGCGATGGTCTTCGCGATAGCCGGTCCAGGCCACTGCGGCCGACCAGTCGACGCCGTCCACCTTGTCGCGGTAACCAAGGCCGCGCAGGCTGCTGATGAAAAAGCCGTTCTTGTTCTGGTAGTCCACCAGCAGCACCGGCAGGACACGGCGCTTCTCGGCGCCCATGTATTCAGGCAGCACGGCGACGCCGGCGCTGACGGTGGTGATGGTGTCCGGCGCCTCGGCGGCGCGGGCACATTGGGCCGCGAAGGTGGCGATGATGAACGAGGCGATCAGGGCAAGTTTCATGAAGTGCTTTCAGGTTTTCCGTCGTGGACGATGTCTGTGTGTGCATCGAATGGAGCGCAGTGTGACGAGATCAATCATGACAATCCAGGAAGAAGTGAAAGGGTGCAAGGGACGATGCCCAAAGGCTCGCCTGCTGCTCCTTCGGGCGACTATCAGGCGCGCCATCCAGCACCAAATTGCTTGCCTTCATCCACTGATGTGGCCGGAAAGCCGGTATCATGGACGCTGCTTCCACTGCCGGTGCGCGCCGCCCCTGTCCAGCTGACCATGTCCCAACCCAAGATCCAACGCAACGATCCCTGCGCCTGCGGCAGCGGTAAAAAATACAAGCACTGCTGCATGTCGGCGCCGGCCACGCCGTCCGCCACCCTCGACGATGCAATGCGCCACCACCGCGAAGGCAACTTGTCCCAGGCCGCCGCGATCTACCGGCAATTGCTGGCCGCCGACCCCGACCATCCCGACGCGCTGCACCTGCTCGGCACCATCGCCTACCAGACCGGCAACCTTGACCAGGCAGAACAATTGATCGGCCGTTCCCTGCGCTTGCGTCCGCTCGGCGCGGCGCACGGCAATTTTGGCCTGCTGCGGCATGCCCAGGGCCGCTTCGACGAGGCCGTCGTCCAGTTTGGTCTGGCGCTGGCCGCCGACCCGCACGACGTCGCGGCGCTGTGCAACCTGGGCCAGAGCTTGCAGGCGCAAGGCAGGCTGGGCGATGCGATCGCCAGCTATTTGCAGGCCCTCGCGCTCGACCCGCGCCACGCCATCGCCTACTGCAACCTGGGCGCCGCCTTGCACGACCAGGGCAACCTGGCCGAGGCGCTCGAGTGCTACGAGCAGGCGCTGCAACTGGCTCCGCGCTACGCGATGGCGCACAACAACCTGGGCAACCTGCTGCGCGAGCTCGGCCGTACGGAGGACGCCATTGTCCATCTGCGGGCCGCGCTCGACTGCGACCCGGCGTATGCGATGGCCTACAACAATCTGGGCAATATCCTGCGCGACCAGGGCGACCCGGTGGCGGCAATCGCGCTGTACCGCGAGGCGCTGGCGCGCAATCCGGCACTGGCCGAGGTGTTCAGCAATCTGCTGTTGACCATGCACATGCTGCCCGATGTGTCGCCCGAGACCATGTTCGCCGAGCACCTCGCCTTTGCCGCGCGCTACGAAGCGCCGCTCAAAGCCGGCTGGCCGGCGCACGCCAATTCGCCCGATCCGCACAGGCGCCTGAAAATCGGCTACGTTTCCGGCGACTTCCGCGACCATCCGCTGATCAATTTTGTCGAGCCGGTACTGGCCACCCACGACAAGGCACAGGTCGAGGTGTTCTGCTACTACAACCACCATCAGGAAGACGCGGTCACGCGCCGTGTCGCCGCCTATGCCGATCACTGGCTCGGCTGCAAGAGCATGAGCGACCAGGCGTTGGCCGAGCGCATCATGGCCGACGGCATCGACATCCTGATCGACCTGTCCGGCCATACGGCCTACAACCGGCTGCTGGTGTTCGCCCGCAAGCCGGCCCCCGTCCAACTGAACTGGATCGGCTATCAGTCGACCACGGGCCTGTCCGCCATCGATTACCGGATCACCGACACGACGATGGACCCGGTCGGCCTGACCGAGCGCTTTCACAGCGAAACCGTGTTGCGCATGGCGCGGCTGGCGCCATTTCAGCCATCGGCGCTGTGCCCGCCGGTCAACGCCCTGCCGGCGCTGTCGTCTCCTCGCTTCACGCTGGCCTGCCTGAATCAGCTCGCCAAGATCGGCGACGAGGCGATCGCCCTGTGGTCGCGCATTCTGCTGGCGCTGCCGCACGCGCGCCTGATGCTGGCCAACGTGAACGACGCCGCCACCGGGCAGCGCTTGCTGGCCGCCTTCGCCCGCCACGGCGTGGCCGAGGATCAACTGGTGCTGCATCCGCGCATGTCGCTGGCCGACTTCCTGGCCCTGCACCATCAGATCGACCTCGCCCTCGATTCGTTTCCCTACAACGGCGGCACCACCTCGCTGCACGCGGTCTCGATGGGCGTGCCGGTC
>JBDSTZ010000517.1:0-8673 GCA_039927975.1 Massilia sp.
CAGTCCTCCGGCACCTCGAAGCTGTACGCCGGCCAGCGCCAATCGTCGTCGGCGCCGCGCGCGGGCGCCGCTTCCCCGTTCAGCCAGCCGGTCAGCATGACCGGCACGGGGCCCTCGGCCCAGCGCAAGAACTGCACGCGAAAGCGCGGCTGGTCGGTGGCGACATGCAGCACCAGCTGCTCGCCTGGCCAGACGCTGGCGCTTGCCGGATAGGCGGAGATCACGTGCGCATCTCCACGGCCTCAGGCGACCGCGTCGGGTTCGACCCGCTTGCGCACCAGGTAGGGCGGCATGGCCAGCGCGTGCAGCGGCGTCGCGCGGAAGGTCGCCAGCGCTTCGGCCGGGGTTTCGACGATCGGTTCCTCCTTGCGGTTGAACGAGGTGTTGAGCAGCACGGGCAGGCCGGTGCGCGCTTCAAAGGCGAGCAGCAGCGCGCGCAGGAAGGGATCGTCGTCGATGCCCACCGTCTGCAGGCGCGCGGTGCCGTCCACATGGGTGACCGCCGCAAGGAGCGGCCTCATCTCGGGCCTGACCGGCGCGGCAAACTGCATGAAGGGTGATGGCCGCACGATGTCGAAATAGGTGGCCGCGTGTTCCAGCAACACCACCGGGGCCAGCGGACGGAACCACTCGCGCTGCTTGACGCGCGCGTTGATCCAGTCGCGCGTGAGCTCGGCCCGCGGGTCGCCCAGGATGCTGCGGTGGCCGAGCGCGCGCGGGCCGAATTCGGCGCGGCCATGGTACAGCGCCACCACCTTGCGCTCGGCCAGCAGATCGGCCAGCCGTTCGCACATGGCGGCCTGGGTGTCGATGTGTTCGACCACCAGGTCGGCGGCGTCGAACAGGGCCGCATCGATGTCGGACGCGCGCGGCATGGGGCCCAGGTAATCGTTTTGCCAGCGATAGTCGCAGGGCGCGCCGCCCAGCACGCTCAGGCCGTACAGGGCGCAGCCCAGGGCGGTGCCGGCGTCGGACGGCGCGGGCGGAATGAAGACCGCCTTGAACGGCGTCTCGCGCAGCAGCCGGTCGTTGGTCGAGCAGTTGAGGCCGGTGCCGCCGGCGAAGCACAGCTTGTCGGCGCCGGTCTGGCGGTGCAGCCAGCGCGCCACTTCAAGCACCGCTTCCTCGAACGCGTGCTGGCCCGCCGCGGCCAGGTTGGCGAGGTCGTCGAAACGTTCGTCGCGCGCGCCGGCGTAGCGAAACCGCGCCCGCTCGTGGAGGATGTCGCGCCAGCGCGCGGGGATGCGCACGCAGGCGCCTTCGACCTCGAGCGGGGGCAGGCCCAGCGCGCGCGGCTGGCCGTGCGGCGCCAGGCCCATGACCTTGCCCTCGTTGCCCTCGCCGGGAAAGATGGCCTGCGTGAGCAGGAAATAGAACATGCCCAGGCCCACCAGCTGTTGTTCGTTGCGGTCCCACAGCTGCTTGCCGACGCAGTCGATCCGTTCGCGGTCGGCGCGGTAGAAGGAGGACACTTCGCGCCAGTCGCCGGGCACGTTGTCGGCGCCCGGCCACAGTTCGGTGAAGTCGCTCGCGGCGCTGCCCTGGCCGTCGATGATCATGACGGCCGCCTGCTTGAATGGCGAGGGGTGGAACACGCTGTACACGTGCGCCAGGTGGTGCGAAATGTGCGCGCGCTGGATGCCGGGCGCGAAGCGCAGGGTGGCGCCCAGCTCGTCCTCGTAAGCGGCCAGCTTGTCGATCTCGGCGTCGGAGGAATAGCATTCGACCAGCACGTCGATCGGCCGTTCCAGCCCGGGCAGGCGCGGCAGGTAGATGTCGCGGAAGTCGTCCAGCCGGCCCCAGTGGTGCTTGCGGCGCGTGAGGCGCTCTTTCTGGATGGCCCACTGCAGCGCCGCGCCGTGCATGAGGCACAGGCTGGCATCCTGGGTGCGGTTTACGCCGAGCACGACTGGTCCTTCACGCATCCTGTCCTCCTTGCGGGGCGGCGCGCGCGGCGCCGTCGTTGAGCTTATTGGTTGGAGCGCGCGGCAGAGTGTTTAGTTCTGGCCTTGGCGGCGCGGTTTGAAGCAGCGCAAACGCTGGGCGAGGGGGCGGGGAAGGCGGTATGATGGGCGCCGGACGCTACCGTGAGAATGCTCAGATGCTGCAAACCCCCGCCCGTTTCACGCCCCTGATGACGGTGCCGGCGCTGCCGGCCGACCCGCTGTCGTTCGTCTTCAACCAGGGCCGCCTGCTGGTGCGCGAAGCCGATCTGGCCTTGCCGGAACCGGCCGCGATCGCCCGCCTCGGCCTGGCCAATCCGTTTCAGCCGGTGGGGCTGCTGGACGGCCGCTACTGCCAGGCCGGCTGGTCCGACAGCGACGCGCTGCCGGCCGCTGGCTACGCCTGGCGCGGCTTGCGCACCCTGTTCGGCGCCCTGGACGACGATGCGCTCGGCGTGGCCAGCCGCGCGGCCCAGATCGCCGAGTGGGCCCGCACCCACCGTTTCTGCGGCGCCTGCGGCAGCCCGATGCAGGTCGCGCCGGCCGAGCGCTGTTTCGTCTGCAAGCGTTGCGGCCACTTGGCCTATCCGCGCATTTCGCCGGCCATGATGGTGCTGATCCGCAAGGGCGACGCCGTGCTGCTGGCCTTGCACAAGGGCTCGCCCTACCAGCGCTTCACGCCGCTGGCCGGCTTTCTGGAAGCGGGCGAATCGGTGGAGGAGGCAGTGCACCGCGAAGTGTTCGAGGAGGTGGGGCTGCAAGTGGGCAACCTGCAGTATTTCGCCAGCCAGTCGTGGCCCTTCCCCCATTCATTGATGCTGGCCTTCACCGCCGATTACGTCGGCGGCGAGATCCGTATCGACCCGGAGGAATTGAGCGAGGCGCGCTGGTTCGGCCCGCACGACGTCTGGCCTGAACGCATTCCTCACATCTCGATCTCGACCATCATGATCGACGCCCACCGGCCCGGCTAGCGGCCGGCGACCCGACTCGGCCAGCCGCTAGGCTTTCGCCGGCGCGGCGGCGGCCGCCTGGTCCGCATGCCGCTTTTCTTCCGGCTTGTTGCCGGTGCCGCGTATCTGCACCGCGCGCTGCAGCAGGTCGAACCAGAACGGCGCGCCGAACAGCGCGGTCGAGGCGGTGATCAGCCAGCCTGCCACCTGCAACAGAAACGCGCCGTCGAGTTTGCTCGGCACGCTGGTCCAGCCGATCGGCAAGCTCCACAGGGCGTCAAGGGTACGCTGGTCGACTGCGGCCGGGCCGGCGGCGATGTGGGCGGCCAGCGCCGGATGCTGCCACAGCGAACGGAACAGGTGGATGCTGTCGATGTTGAGCATGATCGCCAGCAGCAGCGACAGCAGCAGGCTCACCAGCAGAGCGCGGCGCTTGTAGGCGCCCGAGACGCGTTCCATGGCGGTATCGAACCAGCCGGCCAGCGCGGTCTGGAACAGCGCGACGTCGCCGTTGGCGCGCTGGTACATGCCTTGCAGCGCGCGCCGGATCTGCGGGTCGCCGACGGCGTCGATATCGCGGCCAAGCTGGGCGAAGTTGCCGGGGATGGTTTGCAACTGATCGACCAGGGCGATGGCGAAATGGGCCGGCTCGATATAGGACGGCTTGGCCTTGACCGCATCGCGCGCGGCGGCCGGGTCATCGTGCGGATTGATCAGCGCGTTCGCGTACAGGTCGCGCGCGAGGGCGTTGAAATGCGGGTCGTTGAGCATGCTCTTGATGCCGTCGAGCAGGCCGCGCGCGCGCAGTCGCAGGGCCGAGGCGATCGCCTCCTGGACCGTGCTGACGATCAGGGCGACGGCGGCGTAGCAAAAGCTGAGACCAATGGCAACTTCGAGGACGGTGCTGTTGAACATGGGATTCTCCTGGCGGCGCAATAAGAACCACGCTACCCCCGGCGCCCTAGCGATGGGTTCGGTTTGCGCAAGAGCTGGCATGTTTGACAATGCCGCGCGTGTCCGCCGCCTGTGAGAGATTCCGGTTTTCTATATACTATCGGCAATCAATATGCATAGAGTGGTTCCCATGTCCCAAGATAGTTTCACTGAAAACGACTGGCGCCGGCTGATCGCCAGTTTCGGCGAAGACCCGTCGCGCCCCGGCCTGGTGGAAACTCCGGCGCGCGTGTCGAAGGCATGGAAGCACTGGACCTCCGGCTACGAACAGGACCCGGTGGCCTTGCTCAAGGCCTTCGAGGATGGCGCCGAGCAGTACAACGAGCTGATCGTGGTGCGCGGCATTCCGGTCTACAGCCATTGCGAGCATCACCTGGCGCCCTTTTTCGGCAAGGCGACCATCGGTTATCTGCCCAACGGAAAGATCGTCGGACTGTCGAAGCTGACCCGCTTGGTCGATTGTTTCTCCAAGCGCTTGCAAGTGCAGGAACGCATGACGATCCAGATCGCCAATGCCCTGATGGAAGTGCTCGAACCGAAGGCGGTCGGCGTGGTCGTCAAGTGCCGCCATCTGTGCATGGAAAGCCGCGGCATCCGCACCCCTGGCGAAGAAACCATCACCTCGGCGATGCTGGGTGAATTGCAGCCGAACCTGGCGCTGCGCACCGAGTTTCTGGCGCTCGCGCGCGAAGGTTAAGGCGCCAGGCGGTCGCGCCGCTTTACGACGCGCATCGCCTGACAGGTAGCTGTTGGCGCGTTTCACAACCGGCATCTCTTGCCCATTGCGATGTGAATTCGAAGCACTTCGTGCCCGGCGCCATCGCAAAACTGCCTGTTTCGCCTTTCGGCAGGGTAGATCAGACCATTTCGGGAACCCTGAGCGGCCGTGTCGCCTCCAAGAGTATTTGGACGACGACGATGGCACGCCACGAGTTTCCCAGCGATGTAAGCCGCGAACAGTTCGAGCAGGTGCGCGACCTGCTGGAGGCGGCGCGCCGCAAGACCCGGCCGCGCAAGCACGACTTGTACGACGTGTTCTGCGCGATCCTGTATTTCCTCGACACGGGCGTGGCCTGGCGCAGCATGCCGCCGGACTTCCCGCCGTGGCGCACCGTGCACGAATATTTCACCCAGTGGACCATGCTGCGCGACGAAGACGGCACCTTGCTCGAGCGCGCGCTGGAAAAAGCCGGGCGGTCCGGCGCCATCGACCAGCTCAACAAGCGGCTGGGGCAGGGGGCGTAGAGGAAAGGTGATGCCAGGATCGCCGCGTGGAATTATCCTTGCCTGCCGCGCAGGCCAAGTGCAACGCTGGCCTTAGCCATTTCATGGTCGTCCCGGCGCCGGGGAAGGGAGCGGACTTCAGCCATCCCCCGTTGCAATTCGATACCGCTGAAAAGACCTCAACCGGATGCTAGCTAGCAGCGGGCGCGGCAGCGGCCGGGGACGCAACTTGCGCCGGTGCCGGCTCGGCCGCAGGAGCCTCCGCCGCCTCAGCCGGCGCTGCACTCGGCGCCCCACGGCCGGGCGCCGCTTCAAACACCAGCTTCTTTTGCGCGTCGAGTTTGAAGGTGCCGAGCGCCTCGCCCACATCCTTCTCGGCCGCAGCTTCCACTTGGGAACAGGTCTGCATGTCGACCCGCCAGCTTTCGCCGCCGGCGCGCAGGGTAAACACATTGTCGCCGGCGCTGAACAGGCCGATCTCCAGCTGCGCCTGCGGCAGCCGGGTGAGCAGGAACTGGCGCTGGCAATCCGGCAGGCGGGCGGCGATCAACTTGACGTCGACCTCGTCCTTCCAGAAATACGCCTGGTCCAGACGCACGACGAGCGCCTGGTCCGTGTTCTCGCCATAAATATAGTTGGCGGACTGGTTGATGCAACCGGCCAGCAACAGCGGCGTCGTCAGAAGCAGGATACGGCGGATCATGGGCGGCCTGGGCGGATGGTCGTGGGCGGGATGTCGGTCGGGTCGGTCCCACGCAGTATAGAGTGCCTGTTCGCCCCGACGCAAGCCGCGCGGCCGCGTCCGCTAGAACTCGGTGCCGACCGTCAGCGCGCCAAAGGCGTGGCGCGGCAGTGGGATTGAGCCGCGATAGCCCGGCGTGCGGCGCGCCAGCTTGAATTGCACAAACCACGGGCCATGGCCGGCCTCGCGGGTGTCGGGAAAATCGAAGCGCAGACCCAGCATCAAGCCGGCGACCAGATTGCCACGAGGTACAGGCGCGCCTGGCGCCGGGGTCAGGCCGGTGCGCACCAGTTGCTCGGCCGGCACGCGCGTCTCGACCGCGCCAAAGGCACTGCATTGCAACCAGCGGATCAGGCAGGCGGCCGCGTCTGCCGCCGCGTTGCTGCTGACTTCGGCATCGATGCCGGACACCGGCGCCGGGCTCGTCGTCACCGCCGTGTAGTAGACCAGCGGCGCGCGCGAATCGTCCTCGCCGCGCGGCGACAGGCGCCAGCCGCTGGTGTAGACCAGCTCGCTGTCGGCGTGCGCCAGTCCACCGGCGAGGCGCAGGGTGTCGGCAGTCGATTCATGGCAGGAGGCAAGCAGTACGCCGAGCAAGAGCGCGCGCGGCAGCAGGCGGTGAGTGGATGACATGGCCGGACCTTTCCAGGCAGCGAGACCTCTCCAGTCTATGCCCGCCAAAACGGCCGGGCTTGCCAAAGCGCAGACCCAAAATCGAAATGCGCCCCGGTCCGTCACGCTATGCGCGACGCAATTTCTCTTCGGGAAATTTCAGCGGCGACGCCAGAAGCGGTCCATCAGCGGCTTGACGCTGATGCCGTGCACCAGGATCGACAGCACGATGACGATCACTGTTATCTGGATCAGGCGGTCCGCCAGCTCGGGCGGCAAACCGTGGTTGATGGCGTACATCAGGTAATACAGGGAACCGATGCCGCGCACGCCGAACCAGCCGATAATCAAGCGCACGCGCAGCGGCGAACCGCTACCGGCCAGGCCCACGATCACGCTCAGCGGCCGCGCCACGGCGAACAGGAACAGCGCCGTGCCCCAGGTGCGCCAGTGCCAGTCGCCCAGCGTCAACATGCCGCCAAGCAGCAACACCAGGGTCAGTTCCGACAAGCGTTCCAGATGCTCCTTGAACACCAGCGATTCCGCGCTCACGGTCAGCGGCGGATTGGTCTCGGCGCCGTCGCCGTGGTCGGCGGGCGGATCGTCCGCCACCAGCAAGCCCTGGCGGTCCTTGTGCGCGCCGCCCAGCACCAGCTCGGTCTGGCGCAGGGCGACGCCGGCGAAGAACACCGCCAGGAAACCCCAGGCCTTGAACGCCACGCACAGGCCATACACCACGGCGATCAGGCCGAGCCCGACCAAGTCGTCGAGCACATCGTGCTTGGGGTCCTGGTTGCGCAGCGACCAGCCGAGCCGGCCGAGCAGCGCGCCGGCCGCGATGCCGATCGCCACCGCGCCCAGTGTGGCCCACAGCACGTCGACCAGCACCCAGCGCCAGCCGAAGTCGCCCAGTTCGTTGGCGCCCAGCAGTCCCAGCCCCAACATGACAAACGGAAACGCCGAGCCATCGTTCATGCCAGCCTCGCAGGTCAGGGCGAAGCGCAGCTGGTCGTTGTCGCCGGCGTGGCGCACCTGGACGTCGGTCGCCAGCACCGGATCGGTGGGCGCGAGGATGGCGCCGAGCAAGATCGCCGCGCCGGCCGGCATGCCCAGGAAAAAGTAGGCGAACAGCGCCACCAGGCCAACCGAGATGGTCATCGACAGCCACGCCAGCCGGATCGACGGCCCCCAGCGGGCCAGGGTGATCGGCACCGGCATCTTGACCCCGGCCGAGAACAGGGAGATGAGCACCGCGATCTCGGTGAGCGTTTCCAGCACGTGCGACTGCTGGATCGGATCGAAGGAAAAGATGCCGAGCACGACCGGCCCGAGCAGCAGGCCGACACTCAGGTAGACGATGGCGGAGGTGACCGGCAGGCGCGAAATCGAGGTGGCCGCCAGACCGCGCGCCAGCATCAGGCAGCCGATCAGGATGAACCAGTAGGTGGTTGTCATCGATAGGAGCGGTGGGTGGCGGAAAGTCCATTCTACAAGTGTCCGTCCGGATTCCCCGCGCGGTTGCCGTTTGGCACGCTCGATCTCATGTCGCGTTCGGCTGATGTGGCGCAGTTCCGCGTCCTTCGCCACGCCTATTCTTGAGCAGGCCGGCCCGGTCCACGCGGCCTTTTCCAAGCGGCGGCGCCGATCGCGTGTGCCTGATTGCGCGGCCAGCCGGCGTTCCCCTTGATTCACTCGATGACCTTTTCCAAGGAGTCTCTCATGCATTTTCGCCTCAACCTGGCGGCGCTCTTGTGCAGCGCCGCCTGCCTGCTCCCTCAAGGCGCCATGGCGGACACGCCGCGCTACGGCGTGACCGTCCTCGGCACTACAGGTGGCGAGGCCTACGGCATCAATCGCGGTGGCGACGTGGTCGGCTGGCTCGACAGCGGCAGCGGGGTGCATGCTTTCGTCTACAGCGGCGGGATCATGAGCGACCTTGGCACCCTGGGCGGCGACAGCGCCATCGCCAGGGCGATCAACGACAGCGGCGCGGTGGTCGGCTATACCTACGGCGCCAGTCACTACAACGGATTTCTCTACAGCGGCGGCGCCACGCGCGCCATCGGCACCCTGGGCGGAATGGACAGCATGGCCTTCGGTATCAATAATGCCGGCCAGATCGTCGGCAATTCAACCACTGCCGACAATATACAGCGCGGCTTCCTGTACGCCGGCGGCAGCATGCTGGACCTCGGCGCGCTGGCACCAGGCGCGAGACTGGCCAGCGAGGCGAGGTCCATCGACG
>JBDSTZ010000518.1:0-1816 GCA_039927975.1 Massilia sp.
CTCCTCGCCGATCACCGCGGCCCTGCTGCGGGTGCCGCGCACGGCCATGCTGGGCCCGGACGGCGGCGGCTTCGACGTCATGATCGGCGCCGTGCTGCCGGTGTTCGCGACCCTGATCGCCTCGTCCTCGATCGGCCTGATGGACGCGGCGCTGGAGGCGGCCATCGCCCACGTCAGCGCCAGCAAATTCGAACACCTGGGCAGCAGCCTGGCCGAGCTGCCGACCATCCGCGCCTACATCGCGCGGGCCAAAATCGAAGCGGACATGGTGCGCACGCTGCGCGACGACACCATCGCCGCGCTGGGCAGCGGGCGGGCCGACGCCATGCTGCGCGTGATGCAGGTGAAAGCCGCCGCCGCCGAGGCGGCGCTGAGCGTGACCGACACCGCGATGCGGGTCTGCGGCGGCGCCGCCTTCCGCAAGGACGCCGGCATCGAACGCTTGTTCCGCGACGCGCGCGCCGCCTCGATCATGGCGCCGACCTCGGACGCGCTGTTCGACTTCATCGGCAAGGCCGTGTGCGGCATGCCGGTGTTCGGTTAAGGAGGCCGGCATGACGACGAGCATCGCCAATCCCCTGATGATGGGCGCGGTCGCCTACGCGCCGAAGGTCGTGACGATCTGGGAAGGCTTCAAGGAATACTTCGCGCGGCACGGCCTGGCCTTTGACTATGTGCTGTACTCGAACTATGAGCGCCAGGTCGAAGCGCAGTTCGACGGTTCCATCGCGCTGGCCTGGAATTCGCCGCTGGCCTGGGTGCGCGCCGACCGCATGGCGCGCGCGCGCGGCCAGCAGACGCGCGCGGTGGCCATGCGCGACACCGACCGCGACCTCGCCTCGGTACTGGTGGTGCGGGCCGACTCGCCGCTGGCCGCCGCCGGCGCGGACGGATCGCTGGCCGCGCTGGCCGGCAAAACGGTCGGCTTCGGCGCCATCGATTCGCCGCAGGCGCGCCTGATTCCGCTCGACCACCTGCGCCAGCAAGGCCTGCTGGCCGGACGCGACTTCACGGCGCGCCGTTTCGATATCCTCGGCGGCAAGCACGGCGACCATATCGGCGGCGAGCGCGACGCCGCGCTGGCCCTGATGACCGGCCAGATCGATGCCGCCTGGATGATCGACGGTAATTACATGGCCTTCTCGCGCGAAGGCATCCTGCCGGCCCACGCCACCCGCATCGCCGCGCGCAGCGCCGCCTACGACCATTGCAATTTCACCGTCAGCCCCGGCGCGCCGGAGGACGACATCGCGCGCTTCACCGAACTGCTGCTGGCGATGCAATGGGACGATCCGGCGGTGCGCCCGCTGCTCGAACTGGAAGGCCTCAAGACCTGGCTGCCGGGCCGCACCAGCGGCTACGACGCGCTGATCCGCGCCGCCGACGACGAGCAGTTCTACGACAGCGAAGGAAGCCTGATTGCCGCCGACTATCGATATTGAGGGACTCGGCTTCGACGCCGGCGCCCACCTGCTGGTCAAGCACGCCTTGCTGGACGTGGCGCCGGGCGCCGTGCTGCGGGTGCGCGGCAGCGCGCCCGGCTGGGATGCCCAGCTGGCGGCCTGGTGCCGCGGCCAGGGCCACGCCTGCGAGTTCGCCATGGACGACGGCCGGCTTGGCGCCGCCGTCACCCGCAGCGGCGCCGTGAGCGGGCGCTGGCGCGGCGCGCTGGCCAGCGGCCACGCCGATCCGGCGCGTGCCGGCGCCGTCGCCGAACAAGCCGCGCCGCGCTGGGGCCTGGCCGCGCGCGGCGCCACGGTCGAAGCGGGCGCGCCCGAATTCCACTTCCGGCTCGACCAGAAGAGCGAGGTGTGGG
>JBDSTZ010000519.1:0-3827 GCA_039927975.1 Massilia sp.
GTCCCGATGGACGGCGCAGCCGGCGGTCAAACTTCGGTCAAGCGTAGGTGCGCGGTTCGCCACTGCCGAACAGGTTGCTCACGCAGCGCGCGCACAGGCCGGCGTGTTCGGCATGCTGGCCGACGTCGGCGCGGTAGTGCCAGCAGCGCTCGCACTTCGGCGCGCTCGACGCGGTCACGGCGATGGCTTCCTGTTCTTCGTTCGCCACTTCGCTGGCGCTGGCCTGCGAGGTGATGAAGACGAATTTCAGGTCGTCGTCCAGGCTGGCGAGCAGCTTGTACTTGGCCGGCGCGGCCTTGATGGTCAGCTCGGCCTGCAAGGATGAACCGATCGCGCCGGAGACGCGCAATTCTTCCAGTTCTTTCGTCACGGCGGCGCGCACTTCGCGCAGCGCGCTGTACTTGGCCAGCAGCGCTTCGCCGTCGGCCACCACAGGCAGCTGCCAGTAGGTCTGGGTGAAGATGGTCTCGCCGCTGTCGGCGTACGCTTGCGGCGTGGCGAACACCGCCCAGGCTTCCTCGACGGTGAACGAGAGCGTCGGCGCCATCACGCGCAGCAGGCTCTGGACGATGTGCCACAGCGCGGTCTGGGCCGAACGGCGCGCGTGCGAGCCGGCCGCCGAGGTGTACAGGCGGTCCTTGAGGATGTCGAGGTAGAAGCCGCCCAGGTCCTCGGAGCAGTAGTTCTGCAGCTTGGCCGTCACCGGGTGGAATTCGTAGCGCTCGTAGTGCTTGAGGATGTCGTCCTGCAGCGCGGCCATCGCGGCAACGGCGTAGCGGTCGATCTCGAGCAACTCGGCGGCCGGCACGGCGTGCCTGGCCGGGTCGAAGTCGGAGGTGTTCGCCAGCAGGAAGCGCAGGGTGTTGCGGATGCGGCGGTACGATTCGGTCACGCGCTTCAAAATCTCATCGGAGATCGACAGCTCGCCGGTGTAATCGGTGGCGGCGACCCACAGGCGCAGGATGTCGGCGCCGAGGGTGTCGGAGATCTTTTGCGGCGCCAGCGTGTTGCCGAGCGACTTGGACATCTTCTTGCCCTCGGCGTCGACCGTGAAGCCGTGCGTGAGCAAGGCCTTGTAGGGCGGACGGCCGTTGAGCATCGAGGAGGTCAGCAACGAGGAGTGGAACCAGCCGCGGTGCTGGTCCGAGCCTTCGAGGTAGAGGTCGGCCGGGAAGGCCAGCTCGGAGGCGTGCGAGCCGCGCAGTACGGTCTGGTGGGTGGTGCCGGAATCGAACCAGACGTCGAGGGTGTCCTTGTTCTTGACGTACATGGCGGCGTCGTCGCCCAGCAGGGTGGCCGGGTCGAGCGCGAGCCAGGCGTCGATGCCGCCCTTTTCGATCAGCTGCGCGACCTGTTCGAGCAGTTCCGGCGTGCGCGGATGCAGCTCGCCGGTTTCCATGTGGATGAAGAAGGCCATCGGCACGCCCCACTGGCGCTGGCGCGACAGGGTCCAGTCGGGCCGGTTGGCGATCATGCCGTGCAGGCGCGCCTGGCCCCAGTCGGGGAAGAACTCGGTGTCGGCGATGCCGGCCAACGCGGTCTCGCGCAGGGTCGGGCCGCCATCCTTGGGCGTGACGTCCATGCCGGCGAACCACTGCGAGGTGGCGCGGTAGACGATCGGCGTCTTGTGGCGCCAGCAGTGCATGTAGCTGTGGTCGAACATCTTCAGTTCGAACAGCGCGCCCGCTTCGGTGAGCGCGCTGCAGATCGGTTTCGAGGCTTCCCAGATGGTCAGGCCGCCGAACAGCGGCAGGGTCGGCACGAACTTGCCGTCGCCCATGACCGGCTTGAGGATCTCGTCGTCCTTCATGCCGTGCGCCTTGCAGGAGATGAAGTCGTCGAGGCCGTAGGCCGGCGCCGAGTGGACCACGCCGGTGCCGGTTTCGGTGGTGACGTAGTCGGCCAGGTAGACCGGCGAGAGACGGTCGTAGAATGGATCGGCGGCGTGCAGCGGATGCTTGAAGCGCAAGCCTTCGAGGGCGGCGCCGGCGCAGGTGGCGATCACGCGGCCTTCGAGCTTGTAGCGCGCGAGGCAGGATTCGACCAGGGCGGAGGCCAGGATCAGGAAAAGCGGCGCGCCGTCGCGGGTCGTTTCGACCAGCGCGTAGACGAGCTCCGGATTGACGTTGAGCGCCTGGTTCGACGGGATGGTCCACGGTGTGGTGGTCCAGATGACGATGAAGCCGGGGCCGGCCGGCAGTGTCGCCAGACCGAAGGCGGCGGCCAGTTTTTCAGGTTCGGCGAAGGCGAAGCCGACGTCGATGGCGGGGTCGCGCTTGTCCTGGTATTCGACTTCGGCTTCGGCCAGCGCGGAGCCGCAATCGAAGCACCAGTTGACCGGTTTCAGGCCGCGATAGACATAGCCTTTATCGAGCAGGGTGCCGAGGGCGCGCAGCTCGTCGGCCTCGTTACCATAGGCCATGGTGAGGTAGGGGTTGTCCCACTCGCCCAGCACGCCCAGGCGCACGAAGCCGGCCTTCTGGCGCTCGACCTGCTCGGTGGCGTAGGCGCGCGCCTTGCTCAGCACCTCGGCGGTCGGCAGGTTTTTGCCATACAGTTTTTCGATCTGGATTTCGATCGGCATGCCGTGGCAGTCCCAACCCGGCACATACGGCGCGTCGAAGCCGCCCAGGGTGCGTGACTTGACGACCATGTCCTTCAAGATCTTGTTGACGGCGTGGCCCAGGTGGATGTCGCCGTTCGCGTACGGCGGGCCGTCGTGCAGGATGAATTTCGGCCGGCCGGCGGCGGCCTTGCGCACGCGCTCGTAGATCTTCTTGTCCTGCCATTGTTTGACCCAGCCCGGCTCGCGCTTGGCGAGGTCGCCGCGCATCGGGAAGGGGGTGTCGGTCATGTTGACCGGGTATTTGCTCTCGGCCTTCTTGGCGCCCTTGCCGGCGTTGGCGCCTGGCGCCGGTTTGCTGCTGTTTTGATCGGACATATTCTTCTTCAATGGTGAGCTGTATGGTGTGGTTCGGGTGCGCCCCGGCTGGCGGGCGTGGCGACGAAGGTGGCCGGCCTCAAATTCGGTCGGTGGCGGTGAGCGCGCCGGCGCGCTGGGCGAAATACGCGCGCGCCTTGCGGGCGTCGTCGGCGATGGCGGCCGTCAGGGTCGGCAGGTCGCTGTACTTTTCTTCGTCGCGGATTTTTTCGAGGAACTCGACCCGTACCAGCTTGCCGTAGCAGCTCTCAGCGAAATCGACGACATGCACTTCGAGCAGCACGCGGCCGCTGTCGTCGACGGTGGGGCGCACGCCCAGGCTGGCGACGGCCGCCAGGGGCTGCTCGCGCAGGCCGTGGACCTGCACGATGAAGATGCCGGCGAGGGCGGGGCGGTGCGCCACGCGCAGGTTCAGGGTCGGAAAGCCGAGTGTGCGGCCGAGCTTCTGGCCATGCAGGACGTGGCCGGAAATGGCGTAGGAATGGCCGAGCAGCTGGCGGGCCTGGTCGAGGCGGCCGGCGTCGAGCGCGGCGCGCACGCGCGACGAGGAGATGCGCTCGCTGTCGTGGGTGACGGTGGGCAGGGTCTCGACCTGGAAGCCGAGCCGCTGGCCCGCTTCGACCAGCATCGCGACATTGCCGGCGCGCCGGGCGCCGTAGCAGAAGTCGTCGCCCACCCTCAGCCACTTGACATGCAGGCCTTCGACCAGCACGCGCGCGGTGAAGTCGTCGGGCGTGATTGCCGCGAACTGCTGGTTGAAGTGTTCGACGATGACGCGGTCGATGCCGGCGTCGGAAAGCGATTCGAGCTTGTCGCGCAAATTGGCGATACGGCGCGGCGCGCGGGAAAGGTCGCCGGCGCGTTCGGCAAAGAACTCGCGCGGGTG
>JBDSTZ010000520.1:0-6022 GCA_039927975.1 Massilia sp.
TTGTCCTCGTGGGACAGTTGCGTGAGATTGAGACGGGGGGGTTTCGGCGGCATGACGACATGATGCGGTAATTGCCAATTGTTTACAACTGTTGATTGACCTGTTCACTCAGGCTGAATAGTTACCAAAATTCCAGTCGGTCTCGTACTGTGTACAATATGAGCGCACTACTGCCACTTGAGTGAGATCGAACCGGTAATTCCCACGCGCTTGGGGATGGTGATTGAACACATCGATCAAAATATCATCGACGCGCTTCTCCTGCCAAATGCACGAGTCGGATCGGAATTTTAGAAAGTGACTCCAAGCCGAAATGGATAATTGACAGAACGTAAATCGACCTTCGCTACCGAGTCTTTTTACTGTATGCACAAAGCCATGGACAGGCAAGTAAGTGCTATCGCTTTGTCTAAGCCAGAGAGTTACTTGCTTGGCGATGAGCTTTTTCAATACAACGTCGTCGCGCATAGCTATCGCGTCGATCGTGAAATTAAACCCTCTCCCCAACCGATCACGCCCGATCACCCGCTGGGGAATGAGCAGATCGGGACCGAGCGGTGTATCGAGTTTTAGCAGCCGATTCTGTTGACCGACCGATGCTGTCCAGAGCGCTCGTTCATGCTCGATTTTCATTTCCGTCTTTCATGCTAGCGATCCTAAAATCTTAGATCGCACCGCAAGTATGACTTTGCTTTGACGCAACAGATGGAACGGTTACAACGGATCAAATTTCGCTTAAGAATGATAATCAAACATAATTTCAGCAACGAATATTTCTTGAGAGAAATAAGAAGGCGAACAAACCAAGTTCCCCGTTCAGATATATTTTTTTGATTTCACGCGTTTGAACGAGCGCCCAAACTTAATGGACCCAGGACTTAACGAGGGCAACCTTTTTCCTTGCCGCTGACTTAATATTTGCTGTCCCGGGAGCTCAAATCGTTACATAAATGTGACATTGTTTTTACGCAACACTAGTGAAGGCGAGCCGAAGAATGAGGCCGTCCGAGGGAGAGATCCTACGAGTGTAGGGTGACAAATATGGGTCGAGCGCGGGAGAGCACCGACACCAGCAAGGTAAATTGTGTACAAGCCGCGCACCGGGCCCAATTTCCAGCAACTTCACCGCCATGCCAATGGAAGCTTGTGCACGGCCCTTAGCTTGAGGGATCTGGCTTAGAATATATAGCGCCGGGTACGGCTTAGCCAGCACGTGCACGATGAGGACAGCGATATATGCCATCCCTGGCGGCGTGACAACCGCCCGTCACTTTGATGCCGCCGCTTTTTCAACCAGCGCGTCGAGTACTTGCGCCACACCTTGAAAAACGCCATCCCCTTTAAGATTTGGATTCGCCGTCTCCACGATACTAGGCGAAGTGACGTAACGCCCGTCGACAACAATAGTCGGCACCGTTTCGATCTTGTAATTTGCCAGCAGCTGAGGCAGACGTTTAAGCTTGGTCTGGACACCGAAGGAATTCCAATATTCCAGAAACTTCTGCTTGTCCACGCCATTCTTGGCAACCCAATCAATCACGACATCTTCCTTGTTCAATCGCAGATGCTCGACATGAACGGCCCTTAACACCTTCTCGTGCATATCGGGCAACCTGCCCATTGTTTCGAGCGTCAGGAACAGATGCGCTTCCACATCAGCAGTGCCGGTGTACGGCATGTGGATGCGCTTAAACACGATCTTGTCGCCCTGCTTTTTGACCCACGCCGTCATCGTGGGCTCGAGCGCATTGCAAAACGGGCAGTGATACATGAAAAACTCGATCACCTCGACTTTTTTTCCGATGGGGTTGACGGGTTGCGGAGAAGCCAGCACCTTATATTCTGCCTCTGCTTGCGGAGCGGCGGGCGAGGCGAAAGCCGTACAAGCGACCAAAGCAATAGCGGCCAGCCCAAAACGAAGAAAACGCATAATAATCTCTCTAAAAGGACAAAAATCGACATGAAATTGGAAGGGTATTTAGGTTACCACTGGCAGGCACTGATATTTACGCCAGCCGCTCTTTTTAGCGAACTGCTTCGATTCCTTTAAGGCTGCCATAAGTCTTGGTACCCGTTTTGGGCATGCTGCCACGGGGCGATACGCTTCGCCGGCCTTGGTCGCCTTCCTGGGTTCACTCGAACAAAGCAATTTGATGATGCCCGACATCGCGCTGCTGGCCAGCTTCGCGCTGTCGGCGCTGGGTTTCGCGGCCATACTGGGCAATTCCAGGCGCGGCGGCACGATGATCGGCCCGGGGCTGGGCATGGCTTCATGGCCCTCGCCACACTGAATGGCCTTGCGACGCCTGCTGCCGGCCGAATCCGCCCCGTCGACGATCCTTGTCGGCGCAAGCGGCGAAGACAAGCGATCCGCTACGCATATATTTTGCAAATTGATCCACATCAGTTTATTATCATAATTTCACCATTTGACTAATGAACAAGATGATTAAATCAGCACTCAAATTCGCCATCGGCGCCGCGCTGCTGGCCGCAACGGCCAGCGTTCCAGTGTTCGCCACCACCAAAGCGCTGACCGTGTCGGCCGTCATTCAAGAGCTCGCCGGCCCGTCGCCACGCTGCGCTTCCCAGTTCGGCGGCACCATCACCGGTAGCGGCAACAGCGCCATGCTCGGCCGTGTCGTCATCATCGCGACCGACTGCATCACGCCACAGCCGCCGCTGTACAACTTCAGCCAGGGCAAAATGATCATCGTCACGACCTCCGGCGACCAGATCTTCGCCAATTACAGCGGCCAATTCGTGCCAACCGGGGACGGGGCCAAATTCGTCTTTAGCGGCGCCACCTTCCAGATCACCGGCGGCAGCGGCCGATACATCCTGGCCAGCGGCGGCGGCACGCTGTCGGGTGGCGAAGACATGTCTAACGGCAGCGGCACGGCGGAACTCAACGGCACGATCAACTGGCTGGGCTGGTAGTTTTTTCGGTTGTCGCAATCGAGGGCCGCACGCACTTTACGGCGGCCGAAATACGCCGTCCGCACGACGACACGAAGCAGTGGCCATGCAAGCCCACTGCTTTTTTATTGGCGCTAATCTCCGTCAACTGCACAGCGGTTTCCGCCCCTGCGCGATGCTGTAGACTCGGCGCATTCAAACTCTAGGTGGAACGACCATGGGCATCGCAGGCAAAATCAAGTCGATCAAAACGTCGCTGACCGAGCGCAGCGAGATCCGCAAGCGCCTGCGCGGCCCCGCGAGCCTCCATTACGCGATTGCCGATTCCATCTCGATGCTCAACGCCGACGCGTGGAACGCGCTCACCGCCGACGCCGGCTTCTTCATGTCGATCGCTTATTTCAAGGCGATGGAACAAGTCCTGCCGCTCAATCTCGCGCCCCGCTACGCCCTGATCTACGACGGTGAAGGCAGCGAGCGCAGGCCGCTGGCCGCCGTCTACATGCAGGTGGCCGAGATCAGCCTGGCCCAGGCCCGCCCCGAAAAACGCGTCAAGGAAAAGGCGGAAAAAGCCGCGCCGCTCGATAAACTGGCCGACAAGATGAAGCAGCGCGTTCTCACCTGCGGCAATCTGCTTACCTTCGGCCAGCACGGCATCGCTTTTGCTGCCGGCGCCGACATGAAGCTGGCCTGGCACGGCATCGCCGAAGTGCTGTACCGCGTGCGCCAGACCGAAAAGCTCGCCGGCGGCACGCACTTCATCATGATCAAGGATTTGCACGCGCCGCATATCGAACATGCCAGCCACCTCGAAAACCTCAGCTACCGCTACGTCGAGACCGAGCCGAACATGGTGCTGGCGCTGCACCCCAACTGGAAGACCTACGACGATTACCTGGCCAGCCTGGCGTCCAAATATCGCACCAAGATCCGCAATTCGGTCTTCAAGGTGATCGACGACGCGGTCTGCACGATTGAGCACATCAGCGACATGGCAGGCGTGCAGATGCAGATTCACGCGCTCTACAAGGCGGTGCAGATCAACGCCGATTTCCGGCCGATCGAGCTCTTGCCCCACTACTTCCCGGCCTTGCAGGCAGTTGCCGCCGAACGCTTCCGCTGCAGCGTCATCAGGCAAGGCGACGCAATGCTTGGCTTTTTGATTTCGGTGGCAGACGGCGAAACATCGATCGCCTACCATATCGGTTTCGATCGCTCGGCCGCCGAGGACCTGCCCATCTACCTGCGCTTGCTGCACGCCGGTATCGCCGACGCCATCTCGATGGGCTGCAAGCAGATTTCGTACGGCCGCACCGCGCTGGAACCGAAGGCGGCGCTGGGCGCGAAACCACAGCCGTTCGGCATCCTGGTGCGCCATCGTCAACCCGTCATGAACAAGTTGATGAAGCACCTCCTGCTCGGCATCGAGCACGAAGACGCGCCGGAGCGCAATCCGTTCAAGAAGGCTGAAAAGGCGGCGTGACCGGCGTGGCGGGCCGGTAGTCACGACCGGCTCCCTTCACTTTTCGCATAAAAGTGGGCGCGCGCTGTCACAAACCCGGCGAGGCGCCCGTCTTATGGATATGGAAGGCGCAATGGGCGCCCTCCCCATTGTCGCGAAAGGCACCGTCATGTCCCACTCCGCCCGTATTCCCTTCTTCACCCTCGCCCCGGCCAACCTGAAGGCGATGATCAACCTGTCCGCCACGGTCAAGCAAAGTTCGCTCGGCCCGCGCCTGGTCGAACTGGTCAATCTGCGTGTCTCGCAGATCAATGGCTGCGGCGTGTGCGTCGACATGCACTGGCGCGATCTGATCAAGCAGGACCTCAACCCGCGCCACTTGAACGCCCTGCCCGGCTGGCGCGAGGCGCCCTTCTTCAGCGAGCGCGAACGCGCCGCGCTTGGCTGGGCCGAGGCGGTCAACGCCCTGCCGCGCGAAGACCACACCGATGCCGCCTATGCCGAGGCGCAGCTGCATTTCAGTCCGACCGAGATCGCTGAACTCACCTATGCGGTGGCGACCATCCGCGCGTGGAATGTGCTCAACCTGAGTCTGCGCAATCCGATTCCGGAAGTGCCGCCGCCGGGGATGTGACTGAGCGGGTACCCGCGTGGGCGCCGCTTCGCCGAACCCACCCTACAATGGCCATGATGAATACTTCGACTTTCGACGCCCTGCGCCCTCGCCTGTTTTCAATCGCCTACCGCATGCTCGGCATGCGCGCCGACGCCGAGGACGTGGTGCAGGATGCCTGGCTGCGATGGCACGCCGGCGCCCCGCCCGACCTGCAATCGGCCGAGGCCTGGCTGGTGACCGTCACCACGCGCCTGGCGATTGACCGCCTGCGCGCCCGCAAGGCCGAACGCGAGGCCTACGTCGGCTGGTGGCTGCCGGAGCCGCTGGTCGAACTCGACGAGCACACGCCAGAAAGCGCGGCCGAACTGGCCAGCGAGGTGTCGTTCGCCTTCCTGTGGGTGCTGGAACGGCTGGCGCCCGAAGAGCGTGCCGCCTTCCTGATGCGCCAGGTGTTCGAGCATGAATACGCCGATATCGCCGCCATGCTGGGCAAGTCGGAGGCGAGCGTGCGCCAGATGGTGCATCGGGCTCAAACCCGCGTGCGCCAGGAGCAGCCGCGCTTCGAGGTGCCCCGGCAGTCTCACCGCGCGCTGCTGGCCAGCTTCATGCAGGCGGCCGAAAAGGGCGACCGCGCGGCCATGAAAACCATGCTGGCCGACGACGTCCAGCTGGTCGCCGATGGCGGCGGCAAGGTCAATTCCTTCCATCATATCCTGCACGGCGCGGGCCGCGTGGCGGGGGTCTACTGGGCCCTCGAGCACCAATTTCCGGCGCAGGTGGTGTACCGCGCGGCGCGCATCAATGGCGAACCTGGGCTGCTGCGCTACGTCGGCGGCGTGCTCGAATCGGCGCAGGCGTTCATCGTCGACGACGGCCGCATCGTGGCGGTCTTCATCATGAGGAATCCGGACAAGCTCACCATGGCGCCGCAGACGGTGTGACGGCCCCGCGCGCGCGGCGCGGCACGGTGACAGGCTGGATGAATCGCCAATATCGTTTCCCGCCCGCTGCGTGTATATTCCCTG
>JBDSTZ010000521.1:0-7018 GCA_039927975.1 Massilia sp.
CGGAATCGCCATCAAACTCCGGCCGCAAGCGCATCAAGAAGCCTGAATCAAATTCCATCTGCCGCGCACACTCCTAGCCGTCACCAATTTCACCGACCCGGAGGGCACCAGCGCCAGCGTCTACAGCGTGCGCCCGGTGCTGAACGGCGTCGAGCAGCCGGCCCAGGCGGCCGGCGCGACCTGGGCCGCGCCCTACCTGAGCGTGCCGATTCAGCCGCCACCAGGCGGCGTCACGCCCGATGGCCGCGCCTACGGCTATTCGGCCAACGATGGCGAGCCGGCCGATCTCGATGGCGACGGCACCTATGAATTGATCGTCAAGTGGTCGCCCTCGAACGCCAGGGACAATTCGCAAGCCGGCTACACCGGCGACACCTTCATCGACGCCTACAAACTTGACGGCACCCGCCTGTGGCGCATCGATCTGGGCAAGAACATCCGCGCCGGCGCCCACTACACCACCTTCCTGGCCTACGATTTCGACGGCGACGGCAAGGCCGAGGTGATGATGAAGACCGCCGACGGCAGCATCGACGGCAAGGGCGCGGCGATCGGCAAGGCCGACGCCGACTACCGCAACGACAGGGGCTATGTGCTTGACGGCCCCGAGTTCCTCACCGTCTTCAACGGCATCACCGGCGCGGCCATGGCCAGCACGCCCTACCTGCCCGCGCGCGGCAGCGTCGAAGCCTGGGGCGACAAGTACGGCAACCGGGTCGACCGCTTCCTCGGCGGCGTCGCCTACCTCGACGGCAAGCGCCCGAGCGCGATTTTCTCGCGCGGCTATTACACCCGCGCGGTGGTCGCGGCCTGGGATTGGCGCGACGGCAAACTGTCCAGCCGCTGGGTGTTCGACAGCGACCTCGCCGGCGCCGACGTGGCCCACCAGGGCGCGCACTGGCTGTCGGTGGCCGACGTCAACGGCGACGGCAAGGACGACATCATCTTCGGCGCGGCCACCATCAACAGCGACGGCAAGATGCTCTATTCGACCAAGCTGTGTCACGGCGACGCCCTCCACGTCGGCAAGCTCGATCCGGCCCGCCCCGGCCTGCAGGTCTACATGGTGCACGAGGAACCGCGCTGCTACGGCGAGCATGGCGTCGAGATGCACGACGCGGCCACCGGCAAGATCCTCTGGAGCCTGGACGGCCAGGGCAAGGATATCGGGCGCGGCACCTGTATGGACATCGACCCGGCCTATCCGGGCGAGGAATGCTGGGCCTCGGTGGGCGGCTTGATGAGCGCGGCCGGTCAGCCTATCCCCGGCGCCAAGCCGCGCAGCATCAACTTCGGCGTCTGGTGGGACGGCGACCTGCTGCGCGAATCGCTCGACAGCAATCGCATCGACAAGTGGATGCCGCGCACCGGCCGACTCGAAAATATACTCAACGCGGGCGACTTCGGCGCCCTCTCGATCAACGGCACCAAGGCCACTCCGGTGCTGTCGGCCGACCTGTTCGGCGACTGGCGCGAGGAGGTCGTGTGGCGCAACGCCGACAGCACCGCGCTGCTTATTTTCAGCACCGCCACACCAACGCCACACCGTCTCACCACCTTGATGCATAATCCGCAATACCGTGTTCAGGTGGCCGCGCAAAACGCCGCCTACAACCAGCCGCCGCACCCGAGTTTTTACCTCGGCGAGGGCATGGGCCCGGTAATCCAAGACCCGATCCACACGCCATAAGGCGCATCGTTCAATAAGGTTCTTCGCACATGAAACTACGCACCCTGCTGCTCGCCCTGACCACCGCTTCCACCTGCCTGGCCGCCGCCGCTGCCGAACGGCTCACCGTCACGGTCAGCCACTCGCTCGACCTGGCGCGCCCGTCCGAAACCATCACCGTCCCCTGGAGCAGCGTCAACGACGCCCTGCCCGGCGCGCTGCTGCAGAAGATCGTCGTCAAGGACAAGGCCGGCAAAGTGCTGCCCTACCAGGTCACCAACGTCAACGCCACCTCGAAGGACCCGCTGGGCAAGGGCATCGCTTATGGCGAACTGATTTTCCAGCACAGCTTCAAGGCCGGCGAGAAGAGCGCCACCTTCACGGTCGAAAAATCGGACAAGCTCTCGCCGGTGTTCCCGTCGAAGGTCTTCGCGCGCTATGTGCCCGAACGCCTCGACGACTTCGCCTGGGAAAACGACAAGATCGGCCACCGCACCTACGGCCCCGCGCTCGGCGCGCCGGCGGCGCCAGGCTCGGGCAAGGAAGTGCTCGAGACGAGCGGCCTCGATATCTGGTTCAAGCGGGTCGACTATCCGATCGTCGACCGCTGGTACAACAAGGGCCACGACCACTACCACCATGACGAAGGCGAAGGCATGGACATGTACAACGTCGGCAAGTCGCGTGGCGCCGGCGGCACCGGGGTGTGGGACGGCAGCAAACTGTACTCGGCGCGTAATTACAGCGGCTGGAAAGTGCTGGCCAACGGTCCGGTGCGGGCCATCTTCGAACTGTCCTACGACGCCTATGACGCGGCCGGCACCAAGGTCACCGAGGTGCGCCGCTTCACCGTCGACGCCGGCCGCAACTTCGACCAGATGGACACCACCTTCACCTTCACCGGTCCGCAGCAGCTCACCGCCGCCATCGGCTTGAACAAGGCGCCGACCGACAAGGGCACCAATCCGAAGGTCACGCCGCTCGAAGTGAAGGCCGATCCATCGCTCGGCCAGTGGGTCGTGCAGGAAAAGAACGACAACTTCGGCACCGCCGTCTTCGTGCCCGGCGTGACCGATCCGGTATATGCCAGCGATGATCTGAACACCCTGATCCTGGCGCCGGTGACCTCGGGCCAGCCGCTGCGCTACTACGTTGGCGCGGGCTGGGCGCGGGCCGGCGAATTCAAGACGCAGCAGGACTGGCAGCGCTACGTGGCGGCCGAGGCGGCGCGCGCGAAGTCGCCGATCAAGGTCACGCTCTCGAGCAGCAAGTAAGGTCGGCGGACTCTCAGGCGGCCCTCAAGCCGCCCTTCGAGCCGCCCATCAAGTCGTCCATCAAATCATCGATAAAAGTATCGCTATGGCCCCAGTCAGCCGCCGCTTTTTCTTGCAAGGTACGGCCCTTGCAGCGGCGCTGCCGCTGGTCCCTGGCGGAGCGGCGCAAGCCGCTCCCGCTTCGCTTCCCCCACCCTCCCCGCTTGGCCTGCACTGGCTCGACGGCGCCACCCCGGCGCTGTCGACCGGCACCACCGTCGGCGTGCCATGGCCGCGCGGCCAGGTGCCCAAAGACACCGCGTTCGCCCTCAAGAGCGGCGACGGCAAGCCGCTTGCCGTCCAGAGCTGGCCGCTGGCCTGGTGGCCGGACGGCTCGCTGAAATGGAGCGCCCACGCACTCGCCGCCGGCGCGCCCCTGTCGAAGACACTCTCGCTGGCCCCGGGCGCAGCGCCGGCCGCGCCAGCCACGCCGCTGCGCGTGACCGAGGGCGCCGACACCTTCACCATCGACACCGGCGTGGTCGCCTTCACGGTGCCCAGGCGCGGCGCCGAGATCATCGCCAGCATGCGGCGCGGCGGCGTCGAGATCGGCCGCGCCGGCAAGCTGGTGCTGCTGGTCGACGACCAGCCCGACGCCAGCGCCGGCAGCGTGCGCCAGGCCAGCTTCGTGAGCGACATCAGCAAGGTCACGCTGGAACAGAGCGGCCCGGTGCGCGCCGTGCTCAAGCTCGACGGCATGCACCGCAACGCCCAGCGCGCATGGCTGCCGTTCTCGGTGCGCCTGTATTTCTACGCCGGCGCCGAATCGCTGCGCATCATGCACAGCTTCGTGTTTGACGGCGACGAACAGAAGGACTTCATCCACGGCCTCGGCCTGCGCTTCGAGGTGCCGCTGCGCGACCTGCCGCACGACCGCCACGTGCGCTTCGGCGGTGAGTCCGGCGGCCTGTGGGCCGAAGGCGTGCGCAATCTCACCGGACTGCGGCGCGACCCCGGCGCCGCCGTGCGCGCCGCCCAGCTGGCCGGCCTGGCCTGCCCGCCGCTCGACCAGTTTGCCGAGCCGGTGCGGCGCAATCTCGAATTCGTCCCGGTGTGGGGCGACTATACGCTCGCGCAGCTGTCGGCCGACGGCTACGGCATCCGCAAGCGCACCAAAGCCGGCTTCGGCTGGGTAGAGGCAGCCTGGGGCCACCGCGCGCCCGGTGTCGGCTACATCGGCGGCACCAAAGGGGGCATCGCCTTCGGCCTGCGCGACTTCTGGCAGCGCCACCCGGTGCAGCTGGACATTCGCAACGCCCACACCGACAGCGCCGAGGTGACGCTGTGGATGGTCGCGCCCGACGCGCCGGCGATGGACATGCGTTTCTACCACGACGGCATGGGCATGCAGACCCACGAGCAGGAATTGCGCGGTCTCGAAATCACCTACGAGGATTATGAAAAAGGCTTCGGTTCGCCGGTCGGCGTGGCGCGCAGCAGCGAGCTGACGCTGTGGGTGCTGGCCGCCACCCCGAGCCGCGAACGCATGGTGCAGATCGCCGACGCGGTGCAAACCCCGCCGCTGCTGGTGGCGCCACCCGCGCACTACCTGGCGAGCGGCGTGTTCGGCGCCCTGTGGAGCCTGCCGGACCGCGCGCACCCGGTCAAGGCGGCGATCGAAGACCAGCTCGACGCCCGCTTCGACTTCTATCGCAAGCAGGTCGAACAGCGCCACTGGTACGGCTTCTGGGACTACGGCGACGTGCGCCACAGCTACGACGCCGACCGCCACGAATGGAAGTACGACGTTGGCGGCTTCGCCTGGGACAACTCGGAACTCTCGCCCGACCTGTGGCTGTGGTACTCCTTCCTGCGCACCGGACGCGCCGACATCTTCCGCTTCGCCGAAGCGATGGTGCGCCACACCAGCGAGGTCGACATCTATCATCTGGGCCAGTTCGCCGGCCTGGGCACCCGCCACGGCGTGCAGCACTGGGGCGACAGCGCCAAGCAGGCGCGCATCAGCACCGCCGCCTACCGCCGCTTCTACTACTACCTGACGGCCGACGAGCGGATCGGCGACATCATGCACGCGCTGATCGACGTCGACAAAAAGCTCGACAGCGTCGACCCGGTGCGCAAGATCGCCAAGGCGCCGCCCAAGGGCCAGTACTCGGCGCGCGTGAGCTTCGGCACCGACTGGGGTTCGCTGACCGCCAACTGGCTCACCGAATGGGAGCGCGGCGGCTCGCCCGTCTACCGCGACAAGATCCTGGCCGGCATGAAGGATATCGCCGCCCTGCCGAACGGTTTTTTCAGCGCCAACCGCATGGGTTACGAGCAGGACAGCGGCCGCATGCACAATCTCGATGGCGACAAGATCGCCGCCTCGCACCTGAACGCGGTGTTCGGCGCCGTCGAGGTGTTCGCCGAACTGATCGCCCTGACCGGCGACAGCGCTTTTGAGAAGGCCTGGCTCGATTACTGCGCGCTGTACAACGCCGACGAGGCCG
The DNA here is from genome assembly GCA_039927975.1 of Massilia sp. Lineage (GTDB taxonomy): Bacteria > Pseudomonadota > Gammaproteobacteria > Burkholderiales > Burkholderiaceae_D > JBDSTZ01. The sequence goes on from JBDSTZ010000521.1 coordinate 5,436, forward strand.
AGCAGCAGCGGGTACTCGGCAAGAAGCACGGCGGCGGGCGCGCGCTCACGGTCGGCCACTCGCGCCTGACCGCCTACGCCGCCTTCAAGCGCAAGGACGCCAGGCTGGCGCGCCGCGCGTGGGACGAATTCGCTTCCGACGGCGCGCTCACAACGCGCCTCAAGACAGTGCGTATAAGCGGGCCGGCGGTGCTCAATCCGATCGACGAAATCGCCACCATCAGCACCAACGACACGGCCCAGTGGGGCTTGGCGGCGATCCAGAACCTGGCGCTGATCGGCGAATACCTGCGCTGACCGGCGGCGCGGCTACCCGGCTGGCCCGGATAGCCGCGCCAAGAATCTCGCCACGGCCAGGCGCCTCTTTGTCGCGGCCATTGCCGCCCCGCCTCAACAATTACCCTGCTCGCATCAACTGTTGAAGTGCCGAACCGGCGCGGAATAATCACGTTTTTGAGTATTGCGCGAGGACACCTCGCGCCTGTCGGAACGCGGGCGCGGTCATGCTTAAATAGGTAAATACAAGCCGCCGACAAGCAGCGGCGCCTGAGCATAAGAAAAACACGTCTGGAGACGACGATGACAAACAATGCCTTTGCCAGTGCCTTTTCCGCTGTCCTCTCTCAGCTACCGCGCGCGCCGCTTGCCGCATTAATGCCGTCCCCGCCCAGCGCGCCGCACCCCACGTCCTAGCGCCGCTTCCGGCGGCACTCTTCCTTTTTTCATCCCATGACGGGCCGCTATCGCGGTCCTGGCAGCGATGCCTGCGTGCCTGCACAGGTCAGCCGGCAGGGCTTCCCGCACACAGTTTTGCAATCGGTTTCAACTGAAGGAATCTCACGATCGGCGCCATGCCATGCACCAGTTGCGCGGCCCATGGTGCAAAGCGCAGCGGCGCCGATGGTGGTGGCGCGACGATCATGCCAGGCCAGGCGCCTGCGCAGGTCTGTTCGCGCAAGGCGCCCGGCCGCCACAGGCATGGCCGGGCATGAGGCGGGCCGCGCGCGGGCAGCATGCGCAGCTCCTTGTTTAACTAACTGGTGAACCCATGACTCCTGTTAAAACTACCATCGCAACGCTCCTTGCCGTCGTTCTCGCCTACGCGGGCAGCGCCGGCGCGGTGATCACTTCGCCCGGCAAGCAGATTGAAAAACTCAATCGCGGCACGGTCTCGATCATGACCTCGACCGGCCCCTTCATCAGCTGGCGCCTGCTTGCCACCGACGCCGCCGGCACCACCTTCAACGTCTACAAGGCCGGCGTGAAGCTCAATGCCACGCCGCTCACCACCCTCAATTACCGCGACACCGGCGGCAGCGCCGCCGACCAGTATGCGATCCGCCCCGTCGTCAACGGCGTGGAAGCGAACGGCTTCGGTTCCGGCCCGACCTGGACCACCCCGTACCGTACGGTGCCGGTGCAAAAGCCGGCCGACGGCGTCACACCCGACGGCGTGGCCTACAGCTACGAGCTCAACGATGGCGCGCCGGCCGACCTCGATGGCGACGGCACCTATGAAATGGTCATCAAGTGACAGCCGACCAATGCCAAGGACAATTCGCAGTCCGGCTATACCGGCAACAC
>JBDSTZ010000522.1:0-5794 GCA_039927975.1 Massilia sp.
TGAGCAGGCGGATCAGGTGGTCGTCGCGCCAGGTCGGCTCGGCCAGCGCGATCTCGAGCACCGTCGGCGCGCGCGCGACGCGACCGCGCTCGTGTTCGAGCTGCAAGATGATGCGCTCGACGGCGAGCTGGCGCGCGCACAGCCAGCCGGTCATTTGCAGCAGCAGCCGGTGCGCGCCGAACAGCAGGGCGTCGGCGTGCTCGACGCGGTCGAACAGTTCGAGGTGGGCGCGGAAGGTGGTGGGCGCTTCGAGCCACTCGAACAGTTCGGGCGCCATGCCGTAGGCGGCGTCGAGCATGTCGAGCAGGGCCCGGCCGCAGCGCCGCTGCAGGCCGGGGCGCGGCAGGCGCCGCATGTCGCCCAGGCTGTTGCAGCCGATGCCGTCGAACCAGGGTGCGAACGGGCGCGCCGGCGGCAGCAGCGCGCACGGCAGGCGGTCGAGCCGGCGCACCAGCGACGTCATGCGCAGCGCGCGGCCGGCGCCCCGGCGCGCCAGCAGCCAGGCGCCGCGCGCGGTGGGCGCGCAGCCGAGCGCGGCGGAAAAGCCGAGCGCGCGCAGATCGGCGCGGATGCGCCGGCACAGCGCGCCGATGCCGCCGAACAGGCGCAGGCTGGCGCCGACGTCGAGCAGCAGGGTCGATTCCTCGGCCTGCGCCACCAGCGGCGTGTATTGCAGCAGCGCCATCGCGACCGCGTGCACGGCGTCGGCCTCGCGCTCAAAGCTGCGCTCGTACAGGCGGGCCTCGGGCATGAGCATGAGCACGCCGCCACGGCGCATGCCCGGCTGCACCCCGCCCGCCCCGGCAGTGCGCGACAGCGCCAGCACCCGTTCCTGCTCGAGCACGACGCTGGCGCTGTCACTGGACCAGTTCGGGCAGAACACTTCGAGCGGTAACTGGGGCAGGTAGAGGCCGATCCAAAGTCGCATGGCGCTGCAATAACGAAGGGGTGAGTGGCAGGAACAGCGGCGCGTCGCGCTGCGGCCCCCGGCGTTTGACGAACTCGATGGCGATGCCGCCGGCCGCCGGCCGCAAGCTCAGGCGCAAGGGCGCGGGCGAGGCGTCCTGCGCGGCGGCGAGCGGGCGCAGCATGAAAAACAGGGTTTCGCCGCTTTGCGCGGCCAGGTGCAGGCGGCGCAGGGTTTCGCCGCGCGCATGGTTTTGCCAGAACAGCAGCGCGCCGCAACTGCCGCTGCGCAGCACCTGCTCGGCCGCCCACAGGGCGTCCGAACCGCGGCTGCTGCGGATCCACACCAGTTGCGAGGGCGCCAGGCCGAGCGCGGCCAGCGCCAGCGCCTGCGGCGGATGGGGCGGCTGCAGCATGACGATGCGGCGCCGCGCCACCTTGGCCAGGGCCGGTTGCAGCAGGCGCAGCTCGCCAATGCCGGGTTGCTGGAGCATGAGGTCGATGAGGCTGCCGGTGGGCCAGCCATTGCCGGGCAGCTGGGGCGACAGGGCCGCATGGCCGGTGTCCACGCAGCGCGTGCTGGCGTGCGCCAGCTGCGAGGCCAGCCACAGCGAGGGGTGTAAAGCTTGTTGTGCGGCAATTGTTTCGGAAGAATGCATGGAGGAACTCACTAAAACTACTGTATGAATACACAGTACTATTTGGCTCCGGGTTTGGCAAGGTCTATCTTTTTTGTGCGCGCGCACCGTCTTGGACCTTGTGCGAGGTCAAACGTGCCGGCGCCCGGGCGGGCGAAATCGGGCGCGCCGATAAACATGTAACTTTCACAAAAAGATGAAATAATGGCTCCTCATCCTTTCGCCGTCCGCCATGAAACCCCTCTGTACCGCCCTGCTTGTTGCTGTCCTTTTGCCCCTGCCGCCCGCCCACGCCGCCGCGCCGGCGCCCGCCCCCGGGCTCGACCAGATCCGCACGGTGGTGGTGATCTATGGTGAAAACCGCAGCTTCGACAACCTGTATGGCTTGTTCCCGGGCGCGAACGGCATCGCCCAGGCCAGCGTGGCCAACAGCGTGCAGCGCGACCGCGACGGCAGCGTGATGAGCGCCCTGCCGCCGGTCTGGCAAAAGACCGGCGTGGCCGACCCGCTGTACCCGCGCGCGCTGCCGAACGCGCCATTCCGGATCGACGCCGCGCCCGTCAACCTGCCGCTCAGCCGCAACACGCGCGACCTGGTGCACCGCTTCTACCAGCACCAGCTGCAAATCAATGGCGGCAAGAACGACATGTTCGCCGCCTGGACCGACGCCGGCGCGCTGACCATGGGCTACTACGACGGCTCCGGGCTGCCCCTGTGGCAGGTGGCGCGCGACTACACGCTGGCCGACAATTTTTTCATGGGCGCGTTCGGCGGCTCCTACCTAAACCACATGTGGCTGGTGTGCGCCTGCACGCCGCAGTTTCCCGACGCGCCGGACAATCTGCGCGCCCAGCTCGACGCCGACGGCAAACTGAAGCTGAAGAAGGATTCGCCGGCGCGCGCCGCCAAGGGCGGGCCGCATTTCATGGACGGCGCCCTGACGCCGGACGGCTACACCGTCAACACCCTGCAGCCGAGCTATCAGCCGAGCGACCTGCCGCCGGCAAAGGGCGGCGACCCACGGCTGGCCGACCCGGCCAGGCATCCGCTGCCGCCGCAGACCGCGCGCACCATCGGCGACACCCTGTCGGCCCGGCAGGTGAGCTGGAAGTGGTACGCCGGCGGCTTTACGCGCGCGCTGCGCGACCGCAAGCAAATCTACGGCGGCGAGGTCGGCTTCCAGACCCACCACCAGCCGTTTAATTATTTCCTGCGCTTCGCCCCCGGCACGGCCGACCGCGCCGCGCACTTGAAGGATGAAACCGACATGCTGGCCGACATTGCGGCCGGCGCCCTGCCGCAAGTGAGCTTCTACAAACCGAACGGACGCAACAGCGAGCATCCGGGCTACGCCAGCGTGATGCAGGGCGACCTGCACCTGGCCGATATCGTGGCGAAACTGAAAGCTTCGCCGCAATGGCCGCACATGGCGATCATCATTACCTACGATGAGAACGGCGGCTTCTGGGACCACGTGGCGCCGCCGGCCGGCGACCGCTGGGGCCCGGGTTCGCGCATACCGGCGATCATCGTCTCGCCGTTTGCCAGGCGCGGCGCGGTCGACCACACCATGTATGACACCACCTCCATTCTTCAGTTCCTGACGCGCCGCTTCCAGCTCGAACCGCTGGCCGGCGTGCGCAAGCAGATGGGCGACCTCAGCAACGCTTTCGATTTCACCTCACCCGGGACACAGCCTTGACCACCATGCAGCTGATCGGCGCCATCCTGTTCGGGCTGGCGCTGATCCACACCTTCGCCGCCAAATCGTTCGAGATGCTGGCGCACCGCCATCCGCGCCACGCCGGCCTGCTGCACCTGCTCGGCGAAGTCGAGGTGGTGTTCGGCTTCTGGGCCTTCGTGCTGGTGCTGGCGATGGCGCTGGTGGCCGGCGGCGCCGAAGCGATCGCCTACGCCGAAGGCCGCCAGTACACCGAGCCGCTGTTCGTCTTCGTGGTGATGGTGGTGGCGGCGTCGCGCCCGGTGCTCGAAGCGGTGCGCACGCTGCTCGGCCTGGTGGCGCGGCTGGCGCCGGTGCGCACCGAACTGGCGCTGGCCTGGCTGGGCCTGGCGCTGGTGCCGCTGCTCGGCTCCTTGATCACCGAGCCGGCCGCAATGACGCTGGCGGCCTTGATGCTGGCGCCGCAAGTGTTCCGCCAGGGGATTCCGGAATGGATCAAGTACGGCGCCCTCGGCGTGCTGTTCGTCAACGTGTCGATCGGCGGTACCCTCACCTCCTACGCCGCGCCGCCGGTGCTGATGGTGGCCAAGACCTGGAACTGGGACAGCCACTTCATGCTCACGCACATCGGCTGGCGCGCCGCCGCCGCCGTGCTGATCAACGCGACCGGGGCCTGCCTGCTGCTGGCAAAGCACCTCAGTCCGGCGCCCGCGCCGGCGGCCGGCATGCTGGCCCAGCGCGTGCCGCTGACGGTGTCGCTGATCCATCTCGGCTTTCTGGCGGCCGTGGTGGTGCTGGCCCATCATCCGGTGCTGTTTCTCGGCCTGTTCCTGCTGTTTCTCGGTTTTACCCAGGCCTACCAGCGCTATCAGGATCCGCTGATTCTGAAGGAAGGCTTGCTGGTCGGCTTCTTCCTCGCCGGGCTGGTGGTGCTCGGCGGCATGCAGCAGTGGTGGTTGCAGCCGATCGTCTCGAGCCTGGGGCCGACCGCGCTGTTTTTCGTCGCGCTGGGCCTGACCGCGATCACCGACAACGCCGCCCTCACCTACCTGGGCTCGCTGATCGAGGGCATGTCGGCGCATGCCAAGTACATGCTGGTGTGCGGCGCGGTGGCCGGCGGCGGCCTGACGGTGATCGCCAACGCGCCCAATCCGGCCGGCGTGTCGCTGCTGCGGCGCGGCTTCAACGATGAGTCGATCGGCGCGGTCGGACTGATTCTTGGCGCGCTGGGGCCGACGGTGGTGGCCGCGATAATGTTTCTGCTGTGACGAAACGCGGCCACAGGAACAGCGCGGATAGCCGCTGCTAACCGGTACTAAGCGGTGCGCCGGTGGCGCGCGAAAAAGGCCAGCATCATCTTGCTGGCGTCCGGCCCGGGCCGCGCGTTGTATTTGAACTGGTCGTCGCCGCCGCTCCACGCGTGGCCGAGGCCGGCGATGCTGGCGATCCGCAGCATCACCTTGCGTCCCAGATAAATATCGCGCACCTGATAGGCGTGGGTACGCTTGCTGGCGGGCTTGGCATTGACGATGACCTTGCTGTCGGCGCCCAGCCGATTGAGCAGCATGCCCTGACGCACCAGCTCGGCCTGGTTCACCGGGCGCACCACTTTGTCGTCCTCACCCTGGATCAGAATCGCCGGCACAGCCGGAAAGCCGGGCCGCTTGTCCATCAACTCGCCGATGGCCGCTTCGGCGCGCATGCCGGCGCCATGCTGCATCACGCCCAGGGCGCCGACCGGACTGTGCCCGGCGCCGAACATCGGACTCGAATGCAGGCCGACGGCGGCGAACAATTCCGGATGATTGAGCGCGGTGAGATGGGCCATCGCGGCGCCGGCCGAGATGCCGGCAATATAGATGCGTGCGCGGTCGATCGGGTAGCGTTCCGCCACTTGCCTGACCATACCGACAATCAGCGGCACATCGCCGCCACCGTTCTGGGTGGCCCGTTCATACCACTTCCAGCAGCGATGCGCGTGGGCGCTGAGCGACTGCTGCGGATACAGCACCGCGCATCCGGCCGCTTCGGCCAGCCGGTTCATGCGCGTGCCCTCGGCGAACTGGGGCGCGGTTTGCTCGCAGCCATGCAGCATGACCAGCAACGGCATGCCGGGGCCGTCGAGCCGGTTCGCGGGCGCGGTTGAAGGAATGTAGAGCCAGTAGCGCAAGCTCCTGGCCAGGCCACCCTGCTCGAACGAGCCGGCATAGTGGGCGGCCATCCATTTACCTGGCAAAGGCGTCTGTTTGGGCAGCACCGGCGGCTTGACGGCCTTGGGCGCCGCGGCGACCGAACGCGGCGCCGCGCGTGGCAGGGCTGGAGATTTTTTTAAGGCGGGAGATATCGACCTTGTCGTGGCCACCTTCGTGGCCACCAAGGTCGGTTTGAGCACGGCCTTGGCCGATTTCCTGACGCGCGGCGCGGCCTTCGGCTTGGCTGGCGCGATGAGCACGGTGAGCGCCCGACTGAGCGAGCGCTGCTGCTTTTTCCCGGCCCGCAGCAAAGTGCGCAGCCAGGGATTACTTGCTTTTACCATCGCAACCTTGTTGGCGCTCGCCCGAGGCGGGCG
>JBDSTZ010000523.1:0-18057 GCA_039927975.1 Massilia sp.
CGCGGGGTGGGCACGGCCTTGATCCAGGCGGTCGCCACGCGCGCGCTCCAGCACGGCGCCACGCGCTACTACTGGCTGACCCACGAGCACAATTCGAGCGCCCGCGCGGTGTACGAAAAACTGGCCCACAACATGGGTTTTATCCGCTACGAGTTTCCACTGCAGTAGGAAGGTCCGCTCGACCGCTGGTTCGGTGCGCGGCCAATACGGCGCGACGGGATCGGCGTATCCCCGTCGCGCCGCTTGCTTACCCGCCGGCCGCCAGCGCCGCGATCGCGGCGGCGTTCAGGGCGCCGTGGTAGATGCGGAAGTCGTCGATGCGACCGTTGAAGTATGGGTCGCTGGCGTACTGCGACCGGCCGATGAAGTTCTGGCCGGTCGAGCCGAGCCTGAACGGCGCGTGGAACATCGTTGAGATGGTCTTCATCACCACGCCATTGACGTACAGCGTCGCCACCCGCCCCGACAGGGTGACGGCCACGTGCACCCATTGCGCGACCGGCAGCGCCGCTGTGCTGTCGAGCAGGAGTTCACCGCGGCCGCCGTTGACGGTCATGGAGAAGCGCGCGAAGCCGGTATTGGCGCGTGGCGTCATCATCATGTATTGGCTGGTGCCCGAGCCGAAGTCGAAGATGCGGGCCCAGGTCCGCGAGGCGTCCCAATACACCCAGGTCGACACGGTGAAATCGCCGACCGCCAGCATCAGGTCGTTCGGCAACTTGAGGTGGCCGCTGCTGCCGTCGAGCTGGAGCGCATTGGCCTTGCGGCCCGCCACCCAGCTGCCGCCGCCGACCAGCGTGCCTGGGTGACCCTTGCCGCTGGCGTCGGCGGCGGTGGCGCCGCTGGTCTCGTCGCATTTGAGCCAGGTATGCAGGGCCGTGCCGGTGATCACCGCCACCTGGTTGGAGGCGGCCGTTTCGCCAGCGGGCGTGGTGGCGGTGACGACGTAATACCAGGTGCCGCCGCTGACGCTGGCGTCGGTAAAGGTCAGCAGGTCGGCGATGCCGCTCTGGATGACGGTGTAGGGGCCGCCGCTGACCGCGGCGCGCTTGACGGTGTAGCTGGTGGCGTAGGCGCTGCCCCACCAGGACAATTCCACATTCCCCGCGTTGAGATAGCCGGTCAGCCCGCTCGGCACGGCGCCGACGGCGATCGGCGGACGGGCGCAGGTCAGGCTGCCGAAACCGAGCTGGTCGTACCCCCCGCTGTTGGGACCGTAATCGCCGCCACCGCCTTCGGGCGCGACCAGGGCGGCGAATTTCTTGCAATACGGCGCCGCCAGGCCCTTGCGGTTGACGTAATGGTTGTACACCAGCGCCCAGCACGGCCGCACCATGCCCTGGCTGCCGGTCGAAAACACGGTCTGGTTGACGTTGTCGGCGTTGTTGTAGGTGACGTAAGGCACGGTGTAAAAAGTCGTGCCGGATTCGATCAGATTACTTTTCGCCACGTACTCGGCGCCGGCCAGGAAACGGTTGTTGTCCCAGCCATACAGATCGAGGCCCTGGTTCCAGGCCATTTCGCAGAACGCCCCCATGAGCGAAATGCCGAGGGTGGTGTGGCCCTGATCGCGCCCGGATTCCTGCCACTGGCCCAGATTGCCGGGGTGGACGTAGTAGATCGCTTGCGACGACGCGCCATTGCCCGCGCGGCCCTTGAAGTAGTTGACCGCCTCGTCGAAGATGGCCTGGTCGTCGCACAGCACGCCGATGGCCAGCAGCGAGGACATATTGCACAAGTCCCAGTTGGCCCAGTAGTGGGTGATGTCGGTGCCGTTGTGACGGATCAGAAAATCGTGGTTCAAGGGATAGAAGACATTGCGCATCATGGTCTGGAAACGCGCGAAGTCGGCCGGCGCCCAGCCGCTGTAGGTGCGCATGATTTCGGCGGCGTTGGCGAACTCGTAGCCCTGGATGCCGGCCACCAGGAAACCGTTGGTGTCGCCGCCGATGGCGGTCAGCACGTTCGACCAGCCGTTCATGATCGCCACGGCTTTGTCCGCATAGTCGACCGTGCCAGAGATCTTCCAGCGCAGCGCGCACAGGTAGGCGGCGGCGACATCGTTATACAGCAGCCAGTAGTTTTCGGCGTGGACGCCGTCGTTGCCGCGATACACGACCGGCTGCGGATGGGGCGTGTAGGCCGGGAAGGTATGGTTGTTGGCCATTAGCCGGTTCCAGGTGGACAGCCAAGGCTCGGCGCCGAGGTTCGCGCGCATGCGGGTGAAGTCGGCTTCGGTGTGCAGCAGGCCGGGGTGGGAAAAGGTGCCGGCCACAGTGGCCAGCAATGTCGGCTGTTGGGCAGCGGGACCGGCATCGCCGCCCGCTTCGCTGCCGACGCCGCAGCCGGCGAGCGCGAGGGCTCCCATGCTGTATAAAAAACTGCGGCGGGTCAGAAAAGCGTTCAGTTCGCTTTCGTCGGCGGGGTCATGGGGTTCAGTTAAGGTCAACTTCGTCATCAGGTGTCTCCAAGCCATATAGGCAAAGGTTGATGGTGGCCGGGGCTTGAGCCCCGGGCCGCTCTGGTATCGATAATAGTTTTGGTGCGATTAATGCCCGGATGAGGCCTGAGAGTAATATGGGACCGAACCGGGCAAAGTTGGAATTACTGTATCGAGCGTAAATACTATCACCATATAAAAAACATTGATATCGATAACGGAAATGCAACACTGTTCGCCATACCAGCGACGTCGGCCGGGCCATTCTGTTATTTTCGCGCGACAAGGGGCGTCCATCGGTCGGGGGATTGAACCGCCCGGCCGCCGATGTCCGACACGCGAAAACCATAAAATCTGTCGGAAACTCTTACACATCATTGCTTTTGAGAAATTTATCTCTTTTAAAACAGGAACTTGCATTTAGGGAACGATATTTGCTCATATGCCATATCTACTACCCTATTGAAAGATTTCATGAGCATCCTGAAAAAAGCCGCACTCTCCTTGTTGTTGATCGCTTGCGGCGGCGCGCAAGCCGCGCCGGTGCTCAATACCACCGATTTCATCACCTCGCCCACCTATTTCAACGGCTTCGAGGCGGTTCCGCTCGACCAATTCAGCATGAACTCGGCAAACGCGTACGCCGAAGGCGGCATCACGGTCCGGGAAGTGCACGGCGATGCAGGCCAGGACATCGTGTTCGTCATGCCGATGGAAGGCGCGCGGTCGTGGTATCCAAACGGCGGTGACTTTGGCTATACCGACATCAAGCTGACTTCGGGCGCCGACTTCTCGGACATCAGCTTCGTGTTCCAGGCTTACGCCACGGGCAATCTGCAATACAGCCTGCTCAACAACGGCGTGCACGTGCTCGATGGCGTCTTGAACTCGCCGAATGGCGCCATAGCCCGCGCCGGATTCAGTGGCGGCGGATTCGACGAACTGATGATTCGCAGTGGCAGCACTGGCAGCTTTGGCGATAACCGGGTCCAGGCGCTGGTGATCGACAGCATCAAGGCGGACGCGGCCAGCACCAACGTACCGGAACCGGCCGGCCTGGCCTTGCTGGGCCTTGGCCTGGTGGGACTGACCGCGGCGCGGCGCAAGGCGGCGAAATAAAGCCCCGCCGCGCCGGGTGAACACCGTCCGGGCTGGACGGATGGTTCGCCCGGCGCGGCCGACATCGCGCGCGCCGGCGGGGATTGGCGCCCAGGGTGTGTGAACGCACCGTGGACTTGCCGGGTTCACCCGACAATGCCGCATGGGCCCGATCTTCATTGGCATTTCCGGTTGGCGATACGTCCCTTGGCGCGGGGTGTTCTATCCGCCCGACCTCACCCAGGCGAACGAGCTGCACTTCGCCTCGCGCGCCCTGCCCAGCATCGAACTGAACGGTTCTTTCTACTCACTGCAACGGCCCGAGAGCTATGCCGAGTGGCATGACGAGACGCCCGCCGGCTTTCGTTTCAGCGTCAAGGGCAACCGCTTCCTGACCCACGTCCTGCGCTTGCGCGACATTGACGCGCCGCTGGCCAATGTGCTGGCATCGGGGGGGTTCAATCTGCGCGACAAGCTCGGGCCTTTTCTGTGGCAGTTTCCGCCCAATTTCAAGTTCGATCCCGAGCGCATGGACCACTTTTTGAGCCTGCTGCCGCACGACACCGAGCAGGCGCTCGAGCTGGCCCGGCGCCACGAGGCGCGCATGGACGGACGCACCGCGCTGGCCATCGACAAGCGCCGGCCGATGCGCCACGCGGTCGAGATTCGTCACGAGAGTTTTGTCGATCCGGCGTTTATCGCCATGCTGCGCAAGTACAAGGTGGCACTGGTGGTGGCCGACACGGCCGGCAAATGGCCGTATTGCGAGGATGTCACGGCTGACTTCATGTACCTGCGTCTGCACGGCGACAAGGAGTTGTACGCGAGCGGATATACCGACGAGGCGCTCGATCGCTGGGCGGAGCGGATTCGCGCATGGGCGAGTGGCGGGCAGCCGGCGGACGCGCATTTGGTCTCGGAGAAGGCACCGCCCAAGCGCGCCAAGCGCGAGGTGTACTGCTACTTCGATAACGACATCAAGGTGAGAGCGCCGTTTGATGCGCGGCGGTTGATTGCGCGGCTCGGGCTTGATCCGGAGGGAAAGCTGACGCCCTTGGGAGGCGACTCGTAGGTCAGTGGTGCCGATGCAGCTTGATCACACGCGGATCATCAGAATTGGAATCGGCCCCGGAGGCCGGTTCAGCGCAAGCCTTGCAGGTATCGCAGCCGCTCCCGCAACTGGTATCGGTATTGAGCCACGCCGCCACGCGCGACTGGCTGGCGCCACGCGCGGCGAGCCAGTACACCAGCTTCCGCCGCCAGCTCGCCGGCAGATACTTGCGCGCCACCGACAGCGCGGCCGCGACGACGATCAGCGCGACAATCACATTCTGGATCATGTCAGCTCCCCAGCATGGCCAGCGCCACGCGGTAAGTGATGAACGAGGCCAAATAAGCCAGCGCGAACATATATCCAGCCATGATCAGCGGCCAGCGCACGCTGTTGGTTTCGCGCTTGACCACCGACAGCGTCGACAGGCACTGCGGCGCGAACACATACCAAGCCAGCAGCGACAGCGCGGTCGGCAGTGTCCACGACTGCGCGATCAGCGGCGTGAGCGACCTGGCCAACTCGTCGCCGCTCTGCGACAGCGCGTACACGGTGCCGAGCGCGCCGACCGCCACTTCGCGCGCCGCCATGCCCGGCACCAGCGCGATGCAAATCTGCCAGCCGAAGCCGATCGGCGCGAACAGCACGGCCAGACCGCGCCCGAGCATGCCGGCGATGCTGTAATAGATCGGCGGATGGGTGGCCCCTTCCGGCGCGCCCGGAAAACTCGACAGAAACCACAGCAGCACCATCAGCGTGAGGATCACGGTGCCGACCCGGGTCAGGAAGATGCGCGCGCGTTCCCACAGGCCGAGCGCCAGATTCTGCAGATGGGGCCAGTGGTAGCTGGGCAGCTCGAGCATCAGCGGCTGCTTGCCGCTCGCGCCCATGGTGCGCTTGAAGAAGTACGCCACCGCCATCGCGCTGACCACGCCGGCAAAATACAGGATGAACAGCACCAGACCCTGCAAGCTGACCACGCCCCACACCTCGCGCTCGGGAATGAAGGCGGCGATGATCAGCGCGTACACCGGCAGGCGCGCCGAACAGGTCATCAAAGGCGCGATCATGATGGTGACGAGCCGGTCGCGCGGATTTTGAATCGTGCGCGCGGCCATGATGCCCGGGATCGCGCAGGCAAAGCTCGACAGCAGCGGAATGAAGGCGCGCCCCGACAGCCCCACTCCGCCCATCAGGCGGTCGAGCAGGAAGGCGGCGCGCGGCAGGTAGCCGCAGTCCTCGAGCGCCAGGATGAAGAAGAACAAAATCAGAATCTGCGGCAGGAACACCAGCACGCTGCCGACGCCGCCGAGAATGCCCTCGACCAGCAGGCTGCGCAGCAGGCCATCGCCCATGTGGGCGGTGACCCAGACGCCGACGCCGTCGACGCCGTCCTTGATCATTTCCATCGGCAGCGCGGCCCAGCTGAACACGGCCTGGAACACCATGAACATGATGGCCGCCAGCAGGATCGGGCCGATCACCGGGTTCAGCACCACCTGGTCGATCTTCTCGGTCAGGTTGCCGGTGTCGTTAGCGTGGCTGGTGCAGGCGGCCAGGATGCGGCGCACTTCGCGCTGGGTGTCCTCGACCGAGACGGCGTCGATCGCCGACAGCGGCGCCGCCTTGACCGGCGCCGTGTCGGGCATCAGGTCGAGCGCGCGCAGCAGGGATTTTTCGCCGCCGTTCTGCACCGCGACGGTTTCAACCACCGGCATGCCCAGTTCGAGCGCCAGGCGGTCGGCGTCGATTTCGATGCCGCGCTTCTTGGCCACGTCGACCATGTTCAGCGCCAGCACCATCGGCAGGCCGAGGCGCTTAATCTCCAGCACCAGGCGCAGGTTCAGGCGCAAATTGGTGGCGTTGACCACGCACACCACCGCCTCGGGCGCCTGCTCGCCGGCGCGCAGTCCGGCCACCACGTCGCGGGTGATCGCTTCGTCCGGAGTCTGGGCCGACAGGCTGTAGGCGCCCGGCAGGTCGAGCACGCGGTAGGCGCGGCCGGCCGGCGAGGTGAAGTTGCCTTCCTTGCGCTCGATGGTCACGCCGGCGTAATTGGCCACTTTCTGGCGCGCGCCAGTGAGGCGGTTGAACAGGGCCGTCTTGCCGCAATTCGGATTGCCAAGCAGGGCGATGAGCGGCGTGCGCGTGGCAGCCTGCGCCTGCGTTTCTACTGCGCCCATGATGTTATTCCGGCTTCACCGAGATCAGCGCGGCTTCGAAACGGCGCAGGGCGAACGTCGATTCGCCGACTTTGACGGCGAGCGGGTCGCCGCCCGGCAGGCCGCGGCGCAGCATGCGGATGGTTTCGCCCGGCACGAAGCCGAGCTCCATCAGGCGGCGCGAGACGTCGCCGCCGACGCTGCCATGGAAATCGCCCGGCGCCAGGTGAAGGACGGTCGCGCTCTGCCCTGCCGCGAGGGTGTCGAGGGTGGTCGTGATGGGCGCGAGAGTCATAGAGTGTCCGGGAGAAAAGTTGTACTGCTGTTGTGCTGCTGGTGGTGTCGCCGCTTTTGCCGCTTTGCCGCAAGGCTTGTCGCGTCGACGAGACAAGTCTAGCATCATAAACGGTAATGCGAATTATTTCTATTTACAATTCTAGCACCAGAGGGGGAGCTGCGACTCATCTGCAACAAGATAAGGCAGCCAGCCCGGGCGCGCTCCGCAAAAACCTTAGCTTTGCGCAAGGTTTTCGCACATAAAGCGCTTGCAATCGACAGCCACTTGCATCAGAATACAAATGGTAATGATAATGATTCTCATTATTTAAGTGGCAAACGACTCAACCAGCGCCCACGAGCGCTGCCCAGTTCAGGAAGGTGCATCAATGATTGTCTGTGTCTGCAACAACATCTCCGACCGCGAAATCCGCCAGGCGGTCGATCTTGGCATCACCTCCATGGCCGAGCTGCGCCGCGACCTGGGTGTGGCCACCTGCTGCGGCAAGTGCGCCAGCTGCGCCAAGCAAGTCATGAGCAAGCATCTGGAAGCGACGGCCAAGACCACGGTCACCGAGCTGTCGTTCCGCGCGCCGCAGGCGGCCTGATAGCCACCGTAGTTTCGGGGCGGGGACTGGTAGTACCCGCCTGATGTAATACCGGCCTGATGCAAGTGCGTGTTGCGGCAACCGGTTAGCAGCAAATGCAGATAGTAGTTAGCACGACCTTTTTATTATCAATTTCGCACTCCCAATTTCACCATCCCACCAGCAAAAGCCAATCCGATGAGCGCCATGAATTTCTCCCTCTCCCCCAGTCATGGCGCTGCTGGCACACCCACGGGCGCCCTGTTGTCCCGGCTGCAGCCGCTGGCGGCCATCGTCGTCGCGCACGCGGTGGTGTTCTTCTTCATCTACAGCGGCTTGCTGCACCGGGCGGTCCAGATGGTCGCGCCGGGCGCTGTGATGGTCAGCTTCGTGGCGACCGACACGCCGAAGCAGGAGGCCCCCGCGCCGAAAGTCGCGCCTGTCGTCATGCGCGAAGCGCCGCCGGTGATCACGCCACCCGTGCCGCTGATCGTGGTCGCCCCGACCGAACACGCGATCAGCGTGCCGCAGCCGGTCGCCGCGCAGCCCGAGAAAAACCAGCCGCCCTCGCCCGCCGTGGTGGCCGCAGCCCCGGCTCCCGCGCCGCCGCGCAGCGGACCGCGCACCATCACCAGCGGCGTCGAATACATCCAGCCGCCGCAGGTGGTCTATCCGAACATGTCCAAGCGCCTCGGCGAACAGGGCAAGGTCGTGCTGCGCGTGCTGATCAACGAAAAAGGTCTGCCCGACCAGGTGCTGGTGGAGCGCTCGTCGGGATCGGCCCGTCTCGACGAAGCCGGCCGCCAAGCCGCCTTGCGCGCGCTGTACAAGCCGTATATCGAAGATGGCCGCCCGGTGTCGGTGTTCGTGTTCGTGCCGCTGACGTTCGCGCTGGCCAGTTAAAGTTCCGGCGTCCCGTTATAGCGAAATCGCTGGCATCCCAAGCGCAGTGGCCTAGAATTGGATGAACGATCATCCGGTTGCGAGCTCACGATGAATTCCCCTTCCACCAAGCCCGATTCGCTCAATAAGCGGCCGGCGCGGGTTCGGCGCGCCAGCGTGGGCAGCAGACCGGTGCCGGCGACGGGCTCGACCGTGATCGCGCAGACAGTAGCCTCCCCGGCGACGCAAGGCGCCGGCGCGCCGATGACCTTCCAAGGCGCTGCGGGCGAGATTATCAAAAAGATGAGAAGCGGCACGCCGGCTCGGAATGTGATCGACATCGCGTCGAATCTGGGGGTCAGTCAGGATACGCTTTTTGAACTGCTGCGCCTGCCCAGGAACACCTTGAAGGGGCGTATTAAAAGTGATGGCGTTTTGTCGGCGACCGAACAGGATCGGGTTTATCGCGCCGAAAAAGTGCTGGAACGGGCCCTCGGCGTTCTCGAGGGTGAGAGTGCGGCGAGGAATTGGCTGAGCCAGAAAAACCGCTCCCTGGGCGGCGAGTCGCCGCTCGCGCTACTGGACACGGAAGCAGGCTACGAGCTTGTGCTCGACACATTGGGACGCATCGAGTTTGGCGTGATCTCCTGATGGCTCGCGGCGACCGGCATCTCTGGCGAGTCGCCAAGCACTCACCCTTGCACCATGCGGCAGCACTCGACGGTATGGGCGCCAAACTCACCGGGGGCCGCTGGAATTCGAAAGGCAAGTCGGTCGTGTATGCCAGCTCGACCATTGCGCTCGCGACCTTGGAAACCTTGGTGCATCTGGTGAGCCGTATCGGTATCCGCAACGCTTTTCTAGTCGATATCGTCGTGCCCGGCCCCGTGTGGAAAGCGCGCCATATCCTCCGTGCTGCCGAACTCGACCCGACTTGGGTGTGCGAACCGCCGGCTCTCACCAGCATGTTCCTTGGCGACCGCTGGCTGTCGAATGGCGACACGGCACTTATGCTGGTGCCGTCCGTCATCGTTCCCGAGGAATACAACATTCTGATCAATCCGGCGCATCGCCAGGCCTCAGGCATCACCGCCGCCGTGGCCCGCCAATACCTGTACGACCCAAGGCTGGGCCCCACATTGCCCCGCCATTTGCTATGATGTTATCAACCCACACCACATGAAGGATCCCCATGAAGGGCGATAAGAACATCATCCGTTTGCTCAATGCGCAGTTGACCAATGAGCTGTCCGCCATCAACCAGTACTTCCTCCACGCGCGCATGTACCGCCACTGGGGTCTGGAAAAGCTGGCCAAGAAGGAATATGAAGAGTCGATCGGCGAAATGAAGCACGCCGACAAGCTGATCGACCGTATCCTCACGCTCGACGGCCTGCCCAATCTGCAGGCGCTGCACAAGCTGCTGATCGGCGAATCGACCCAGGAAATGCTCGAATGCGATCTGCAGCTCGAACAAGCCGCCCAGGTCACGGTCAAGGAAGGCATCGCGGCGTCGGAACTGGCGGCCGATTACGTCTCGCGCGACCTGTTCCTGCTGATTCTCGAAGATACCGAGGAGCATATCGACTGGCTTGAAACCCAGCTCGACCTGATCACCAAGATCGGCATCCAGAACTATCTGCAAAGTCAGATCAGCGAATAAGCCTCAGGCGGCAAGCCGATCGGACCAGCGCCGGTCGGCCCCGCATCCCCCGGTGCTCAACCCGCTTGCCAGCGGGCCACCCACTTGTCATAGAATCCCAGGTCGCGCGGCACCGCGCCGCTGATGGCGCAGATGGCGCCGGCGAACTCGTTGGCGCGCGCCAGGGTTTGTTCAAGCGGCCAGCCGCGTGCGCGGCCCAGCAGGAATATCGCGGCAAAGGCGTCGCCCGCTCCCACCGTGTCGAGGACAAACGGCGGAGTCGGGTTGTCGCGGCTGACGATCAGCGCGCCGTCGGCGCCGAAATACACCGAGCCGCGATGGGCCAGCGTGACGATCAAGCCCTCCAAGCGGAACTTGTCGAGCAGCGCCCCGCAGGCGGCCCGCACTTCGTCGCTTTCCAAGGCGGTGCCCGGCTCGATCTGGAAATACCAGGCGAACAGGCTTTGCAGTTCGGCTTCGTTGAGCTTGACGATGTCGGCCGCGTGCAGCGACGCCGACACCAGTTCTTCGCCGACCTGGCCGGGATGCAGGTTCAGGTCCAGCATGCGGGTCGCGTCGGTCGCGCCCAGCAATTGTCCGAGGGTGTCGCCCGAGCACGCGCCGCGCTGGGCCAGGGTGCCGAAATAGATCGCGCCGGCGCGCACCTTCGACAGCGCCGCCAGCGCCGGCTCGGCCGCGATGAAATCGTAGGCCTGGCTGGCCGGCGTGACGAAACGGTGCACCAGCTCGCCGCGCTGGATCACCACGCGGCCGGTTTCTTCCATCTTGTCGAACTGCAGTCCGCTGTCGGACATGGCGAAACGCTCGAACTCGGCGTGCACCAGGCTGCCGCTCTTGTCGTTGCCGACCCGGGTCAGCATCAGTTGCGGCGACATGAAGGCGGCCAGGTGGCGCGCCACGTTGAAGGGCGCGCCGCCCACCACCTGCTCGGTGACGTGGTCGACCACCATCGCCTCGCCGAACACCACGGTCGTCGGCAGGTCTTGACGTGCGCCGCGCAGGATCACTGCGGGACGGTGTCTTTGAACGACGCGCGCTCGGACAGCTTGTCGAGCAGGCGCGCCAGGTTCGGATAGTCGCCGCGCCAGTCGATGTCGGGGAACCGGAAGCTGAGCCAGCCGAGCGCGCAGCCGACCGCGACATCAGCCAGGGTGTAATGGATGCCCTTGCAGAAAGGCGACTCGCCGAGGTTGGCCGACATCACCGCCAGAGCGCCGTGGACCTTGCCCATCTGGCGTTCGATCCAGGCCGCGCTTTGCTGTTCGGCCGGACGCAGGGTGCGTTCGAGCCGCACCAGCACCGCCGCGTCGAGCATGCCGTCGGCCAGCGCTTCCCACACCTTGACGTCGGCGCGGTCGCGCCCGTTCGGCGGCAACAGCTTGCACACCGGGGTCAGGGTGTCGAGGTATTCGACGATCACGCGCGAGTCGTACAGGCTGCTGCCATCTTCCATGATCAGGCAGGGCACCTTGCCCAGCGGATTGGACAAATGAATAGTGGTGTCGGCCGCCCACACGTTGTCGAGTTCGAACGCGCAATCGAGCTTTTTCTCCGCCAGGACGACACGTACCTTGCGGACATAGGGGCTTGCGAGCGAACCGATCAGTTTCATAAAGGCTTAAATGGAGGATTGACGGCCAGTATAGCATCGCCAATACAGCCGTCGGCACTGGCGGCGACCGGCTGCGGCATGCCGACAACATCGGCTTGACAAGCCGGCCAGTGGTAAAATCGTCCTTTTTCCGCCAGCCTGCCGACCATGACCTCTACCGCCCCCTACTCCACCCTGTCCGCCCTCTCGCCGCTCGACGGGCGCTACGCCGCCAAGACCGACGCCCTGCGTCCGCTGCTGTCCGAAGCCGGTTTCATGCACCATCGCGTCAAGGTAGAGATCTCCTGGCTGCAGGCGCTGTCGCAGGCCGGTTTCGCCGAGATCAAGCCGTTCTCGGCCGAGGCCACCGCCCTGCTCGACAAGATGGCGAGCGATTTTTCGGAAGCCGACGCGGCCCGCATCAAGGCCATCGAGGCGGTCACCAACCATGACGTCAAAGCGGTCGAGTACTGGCTCAAGGAACAGGTCAAGGACGTGCCGGAACTGGTCGCGGCGACCGAATTCATCCATTTCGCCTGCACCTCGGAAGACATCAACAACACTTCGCACGGCATGATGATCAAGGCCGCGCGCGACAATGTGATGCTGCCGGCGCTGCAAGCGGTGATCACCCGCCTGACCGCGATCGCGCACGCCAACGCGGCGCTGCCGATGCTCTCGCGCACCCACGGCCAGACCGCCAGCCCGACCACGCTGGGCAAGGAAATGGCCAACGTCGTCGCCCGCCTGCAGCGCGCCGTCAAGCGCATCGCCGAGGTCGAGATCCTCGGCAAGATGAATGGCGCGGTCGGCAACTACAACGCCCACCTGTCGGCCTACCCCGGCTTCGACTGGGCGGCGTTCTCGAAGAACGTGATCGAGCAGCGCCTCGGCCTGACCTTCAATCCCTACACCATCCAGATCGAGCCGCACGATTACATGGCCGAACTGTTCGACGCCTTCGCGCGGGCCAACACCATCCTGCTCGACCTGAACCGCGACATCTGGACCTACGTCTCGCTCGGCTACTTCAAGCAGAAGCTGAAAGCCGGCGAGATCGGCTCGTCGACCATGCCGCACAAGGTCAATCCGATCGACTTTGAAAATTCGGAAGGCAACCTGGGCCTGGCCAACGCCGTGCTCAAGCACATGGCCGAGAAGCTGCCGGTCTCGCGCATGCAGCGCGACCTGACCGATTCGACCGTGCTGCGCAATATCGGCGTCGGCCTCGGCTACGCCCTGCTGGCCTACGACAGCTGCCTGCGCGGCTTGAACAAGCTGGAAGTGAACGCCGCCCGCCTCGAACAGGATCTGGACGCCAACTGGGAAGTGCTGGCCGAGCCGGTGCAGACCGTGATGCGCCGCTACGGCATCGCCAATCCTTACGAGCAACTCAAGGAATTGACGCGCGGCAAGGGCATCTCCAAGGATGCGCTGCGCGAATTCATCCTCACGCTGGCCATTCCGCAGGAAGCGAAGGATGTGCTGCTGGCGATGACGCCGTCGAACTACATCGGCATCGCGGCCAAGCTGGCCGCCGAGATTTAAGCGACCCTCGCGGGCGGGGAGGCGGATCGCCTGCCCCGCCCGGTCTACAAGATCAGCCGGGGTCGGCGCCTGCGCCGTCCGGCACAGTTTGCCAATCCGGATTGCCCTCAGCGCCGCATCCTCCCCTCACAGCTGCCACACCAGCCTGACCGCCACCGCCCTCGGCATCTCACTGCTGGTCTCGGCCGCTCCATACTCGGTGTGGCCGCCATTCAAATTCTGTCCCACCAGCGACAGCACCAGCCCCGGTTTGACATTCCACCCCAACCGCGCGTCGAGTGCGCTGTAAGCCGGCACCGCCGGGTTCTGCAGCGCCGCCACTTTGCGCAGCGCCACGTCGAACTCCTTGTCGCCGCCGAACGACAGGCTGGAGCGCAGTTGCAGCGTGTACGCCGGATCCTTGCCGGCCGCGCCAGGCCCCGCCTCGTCATTGCTGCCCGGCTCCAGCGTGAAGCGCTCGCGCAGCGCGGTCCAGCCGGCCGACAGGCGCCAGTTCTTGCTCGCCTGCCAGTTACCCCAGGCTTCGATGCCGGTCGACTGCCCGCGCATCTTGCTGTCGAAGGTAAGGAAGGTATAAGAGGGATCGATTTCCTGCGTGCGCAGGCGCCGGTACTCGTTGTGGAACAGCGTGGCCGACACCGACAGCGCGCTCGACGGTTGGCCGCGATAGCCCAACTCGGTCACCGTCGCCACTTCCGAGCGGACCTGGCGCCCGCCGTCGAGCAGGTAGGGCGGCCGGCCGGGAATATAAGCGTCAACATCGAGCCGCGAGGGCGCGCGCACGGTGCGCGACAAGCCGGCCCAGACAGCGTGCGCCGGCGCCAGCTGCCAGCCCAGGCGCAGGGTCGGCAGCACTTCCAGTCCGGTGTAGTCGTTGCGCTCGAACCGCACGCCGGCGGTCAGCCGCAGATCCTCGCGCAGCGCCACCTCGTCCTGGACGAACAGGCTGGACCAGTGCTGGTTCAGGCGCGCCGGCAGGAAAGCGACCAGTTCGCTGCTGGTCACGCGGTCCCAGCCCTGGCGCAGATTGGCGCCCCACACCAGCTGGTGGGCGCCGCGCTGGCCGAGCGCGTGTTGAATTTGCAGGTCGACGATGTCGAGCGATTCGGTGAACGCCGGCGGCACCTGGCGCCAGCTGTGATCGACATAGGCTTGCACGCTGAGACTGGCGCCGCCATCGAGCGCGTGGGTCCACGAGCCCGTCAGGTTGGCGCCCTCGTTGCGGATGGTGCCCAGCTGCACGGTCGTGCCGGGGACCGAGATCGCGCCCGGCGCCGGCTGGCCAAGGGCGGCGCGATACAGCGCGCCGTTGACGCTGAAGCGCTCGGCCCCGCTGCCCCAGTCGGCGCGCATGCCCAGCTGGGCGCGGCGCCAGCCGTCGCTGACCGGGTTGCCATTGCCCAACGCCAGCGCACTGCGTTCCAACAGCTTGCCGCTCACCCGCCAGTGGCCGTCGGCCATGGCGCCGCCCTGGCGAAAGCCGGCGTCGCCGCCGCGCTGGCCGGCGCCCAGCGCCAGCAGGCCGCCCTGGGTGTCCGACGCGGCGCGCGTGATGATGTTGATGACCCCGTTGACCGCGTTCACGCCCCACAGGGTGCCGCCGGGTCCGCTGATGACTTCAATCCGCTCGATATCTTCGAGCAGCACGTCCTGGGCGTCCCAGAACACGCCGGAAAACAGCGGCGCGTAGACCGAGCGGCCGTCGATGAGCACCAGTAGTTTGTTGGGCGCGCTGTTATTGCTGCCGTTCATGCCGCGCGCGCTGATGGCGACGCCGGAACCGCTGACCGCCGCCACGTTCAGGTTGGGCGCCAGCCGCAGCACCTCGGGCAAAGTGGCCGCGCCGGAGTGGCGGATGTCGTCGGCGCTGATGACGAACACCGAGGCGGCGGCGGCGGCGAGCCGCTCGGGCTTCTTCGACACCGAGGTGATTTCAATATTGGCCAGGTCTTCGATCGACATGTCGGCCATCTCGATCGCGCTGACCGCGCCGGCCGGCAGCGCCAGCAAGCCCAGCGAGACGAGGGCGGCGCCGCGCAGGGTGCGGGCGGAACGGCGCGGGCGGGGGGCGCGGCGAAAATATGGCATTATTTCCTGGCTGAGCTTGGGCGGGGATCTTGCTATTATGAGACAAATCAAGACGCCCTGGACAATCTGAGCGGCTCTTCCGTGCGCGACATTTCACAAATGTGCAAATGTGCAATATCTTGCCCGCGCGCGCAACTGTCAAATTTTTGCTAATATTTGTTCTAATACGAACTATCTCGCCAGGAAGGCCTTCATGCAGCGTTACACCCGAACCGCGATCGCACTCCACTGGCTGGTCGCCGTGCTCATCGTGGGCGCTTTCATCATGGGACTGGTGATGACCGATATTCCCGGCCTCACCCCAACCAAGCTGAAATATTATTCCTGGCACAAGTGGGCCGGCGTGACCATCCTCGCGCTGGCCGCGCTGCGCCTGCTGTGGCGCCTGGCGCACGCGGCGCCGGCCTATCCGGCCAGCATGCCGCGCTGGCAGCACGGCGCCGCCCACGGGCTGCACGGCCTGCTGTACCTGCTGATGTTCGCGGTGCCGCTGTCGGGCTATTTCTACACCCTGTCGGCCGGCGTGCCGGTGGTGTATTTCGGCCTGTTCAAGCTGCCGGTCCTGATCGAGGCCGATCCGGTGCTCAAACCGGTGCTCAAGGAAGTCCATTTCTGGCTCAACATGGCGCTCGCCGGCGCGGTGGGCCTGCACATCGCCGCCGCCCTCAAGCACCGCCTGGTCGACCGCGACGACATCATGCAGCGCATGCTGCCCTGACCCTTCTCGCGGCCGGCCGCGCCCACGCGCGCCGCTGCCCCCCCCACAATTACCGACTCACGAACCGCATCACGAGGAACCCATGACCATTCGCTCCCGCGCCCTGCTCCTTCCGCTGCTGGCCAGTTCGCTGGCGGTGGCGCTCGCCGTCCACGCCGCGCCGCTCAAGACCGATGCCGCGCGCAGCAAGGTGAGCGCCGTCTTCAAGCAGATGAACGTGCCGTCCGAATCGGACTTTAAAAAATTCACCGCCCAGATCGACTACGACGCGGCCAAGCCGGATGCGGCCAAGGCGGTCGTCGAGATCGACACGGCCAGCCTGGACCTCGGCGAAGCCGACATGAACCGCGAAGTGGCGGCCAAGAACTGGTTCAACTCGGCCCAGTATCCCAAAGCCAGTTTCGTGTCGAGCGCGATCAAGCCGGCCGGTCCCGGCAAGCTGACGGTGGCCGGCAAGCTGACCATCAAGGGCAAGAGCGCCGACGTCACTTTTCCGCTGACCGTCAAGCAGGAAGCGGGCAAGCAAGTGTTCGAGGGCGCGGTGCCGATCAAGCGCCTGGCCTTCAACATCGGCGAAGGCGAGTGGAAAGACACCAGCATCGTCGCCGACGACGTGCTCATCAAATTCCGCGTCAGCGCGGCGCCCTGAGCGCCCACTACGCCCCGCTTTCGATTGACCATGATTACCGCTTTACCCGGCAGCATTTCTTTGCCATCAACTTTTCGCCGCCACAATTACTCTTACTAAAAAAGGGACATACATGAAACTGAAGCACCTGATCGTCGCCCTCGTCGCCGCCAGCGCGGCCCCCGCCTTCGCCGCCGACACCTACACCCTCGATCCGAGCCATACCTTCCCGAGCTTCGAGACCGACCACATGGGTGGCGTTTCTGTATGGCGCGGCAAGTTCAACAAGTCGAGCGGCACCGTCACGCTCGACCGCGCAGCCAAGACCGGCAGCCTGGACGTGACGATCGACACCACCTCGATCGACTTCGGCCTGGCCGCGCTCGACGAGCACGTCAAGAAAGAACCGGCCTTGCTCGACGCCGCCAAGTTCCCGACCGCCACCTACAAATCGAAGTCGGTCAAGTTCAACGGCGACACCCCGGTGTCGGTCGATGGCGAGTTCACCCTGCACGGCGTGACCAAGCCGCTGACGCTGGCCATCAATTCCTTCAAGTGCATCATGCACCCGCGCTTCAAGAAGGAAGTCTGCGGCGCCGACGTGTCGGGCACCTTCAATCGCGGCGACTACGGCGTGAGCATGGGCCTGCCGGCCTTCAAGCCTGAAGTCAAACTGGCGATCCAGGTCGAAGCGATCAAGAACTAAGAACGCGCTTCAACGCTGCGCGCCGGCCGCGCATAGCAAAAAACCCCGCCTCTTGCGAAGCGGGGTTTTTTTATGCCTGGCCAAGGATGGCCAGGGTTGCGGCCCGTGTTGCGCTCAGCTTAGCGGCCGTCGCCGTCGAAGTCGCCCGGCATGGCGCGCTCAACCTTGTCCCAGGCTGCGCGCGAGGCCGACTTGGCCTGCTCCCAGCTCAGGCGCGAGCTACCCTTGACCTGGTTCCACTCGTCGGCCAGATCGTCCTGTGCCGAATCGAAGCTGCCCGGATAGCGGCCGCGGCTGTTGTAACCGAGCTCGTAGGCAGGACCGTAGTCGTCATAGGTGTAGCCCGGCGAGTAGTACGGTGCGCTTTGATACGCGCCGCGCCAGTAAGCCGATTCCTCGGCCGGATTGACCACGCGCGCCGCCGCCTTGCCGGCCGCGCCGCCCGCCAGGGCGCCAATGGCCGCACCGGCTGCCATGCCGACCGGGCCGCCGACGGCGCCCGCCGCCGCACCCATGGCCGCGCCGCTGCCCGCACCCACGCCCTTGGCCAGGTGGTGATCGGACAAATCGTCGCCGCCTTTCGGATTGACCACTTCGCCGGCACCCTTGCCTGCCAGGC
>JBDSTZ010000524.1:0-2624 GCA_039927975.1 Massilia sp.
GTCCAGGTCCTCACCCGCAGTGCGACCGCCAGAAACAACACACCGGCCAGGATCGCATAGGCACTCACCAGCCACACCAGCGCCAGCGCTCCGCCGGCCGGAAACATCAACACCATGAACCCAAAGATCAGCGAGACGACGCCGACCAGCGCCAGCAGGAACTCGTTATGGATATGCTTGCGCAGGCGAATCGCCAGCGCAATGTCGACGACGCCGCTGACCACCGCGTTCGCGCCCATAAGAAACACCAGCGCCAGCGCCGTCAGGGTTGGATACACCAGCGCGATGACGCCGGCCCCCACGCTGATGACGCCGAACAGCAACGGGATCCACCAATAGCGGTCGGCCTGTCGGTTGCTCATCGCCCCGGCAATCCATACCGCGCCGCCCAGCAGCGCGTAGGCGGCAAACAGGATGATCAAGGCATACAAGGTGAGCGCCGGCCAGCTCACCGCCAGAAGACCGAACACGATCGCGATGACGCCGCGCAAGGCAAGCATCCACCAGGACCGCAACAAGGTATGGTTCATAAGGCCACCTCCACGCAGGTTCGACCGGCGCACTGCGAAAAAAATCGGCGCCCCGCTCCACATGCTGTTCTTCCTCAAACGGACGCGCCCGACGGCGTATGGCGCGCCGACCGTGATGCAAGGGACGGCGCCTGGCGCCACTGACCGTGGCGCGCGGCGCCCCTTGAAAATCCCGTTGCCTTGACCTATAAAAGTGAGTGCACGCAGTGCCCCGCTGCGCTGGGGCGCCGGCAACGGCGCCGTTCCAATCATCCAATCGAGAAAGGTGACATCATGAATCTCGTCAGACGCAACCCATCTCCCCTCTCGGCCTATCGTCCCGGCACGATCGAGGATCAATTTGGACGTTTGGTCGAAAGCATGTTCGAAGATTTCTTCGCGCCGGCGGCGCTCGGTTCGGCCGCCCGCTGGCAGAGCGAAGCCGACATCAGTCCCCGCATGAACGTCCGTGAAAACGATCAGGCCTATCAGGTCGAAGCCGAGATGCCGGGGGTGAAAAAGGAGGATATTAAAGTCGCGATCGATCGGCAGCGCGTGACCATCGAAGCCGAGCGCCAGCATGAGGATCAGCAGCGCGAAGGCGACAAGCTGATCTACGCAGAACGCTCGGCCAGCAGGTTCGTGCGCAGCTTCATGCTGCCCACGGAAGTCGACGACGCTACGGCGCAAGCCCGGATGGAAGATGGCGTGCTTTGCCTGACCCTGCCGAAGAAGCAGGACACCGAGGCGAAACGGATCGCGATCCAGTAACGGCCAGCGAGGGATCTGCCGGCCGCGCGGCGCCACCTCGACAAGCTCGTCCGACAATACCGCGCCGGCAGATCCTTGCAGTCCCTCGGCAATGCACAGCAAAGCGAGTTCCACCCTGCGGCAGGCACCGGTCAAACATCATGCATAAACACGCCACCGCCTGCAACCCTTGCGCCCCGCGCCTGTCCAACAAGGACGAGCGATGAGGCCATGCCCATGTCCACTTCTCAATCAAGCCCCGAACGATTCAAGCACCGCCTGCAAGCCGGCCGCCTGCTGGCCCGCCAGCTCGCGCATCTGGCTGGCCAGCCCGGACTGATCGTGCTGGCCCTGCCGCGCGGCGGCGTGCCGGTCGGCTTTAGCGTAGCGCGCGCGCTCGGCGCCGAGCTCTACGTCCTGCTGGTGTGCAAACTCGGCACACCGGGCCACGAGGAATTCGCCATGGGCGCCATGGCCGGCGACGGCATGCCGATCCTGCTGCCGCGCTCGCCCGGAGCACCCCGCGTGCCGGCCGAGGCCGTCGACGCCGCCTGCGCCCGCGCCAGCGCTGAAATCGCCCGTCGCGAACGGCTCTACCGTGGCGCCCGCCCGCCGCTTGCGCTGGCCGGCCGCCTCGCGCTGCTGGTCGACG
This sequence comes from Massilia sp., assembly GCA_039927975.1. Classification (GTDB taxonomy): domain Bacteria; phylum Pseudomonadota; class Gammaproteobacteria; order Burkholderiales; family Burkholderiaceae_D; genus JBDSTZ01. The sequence goes on from JBDSTZ010000524.1 coordinate 1,912, forward strand.
ACGGCCTGGCCACCGGCGCCACCATGCGCGCGGCGGTCGCGCTGGCGCGCCGGCTCGGCGCCGCCCGCGTGGTTGTCGCTATCCCGGTCGGGGCGCCCGACAGCGTGGCCGCGCTGGCGCCCCTCGTCGACGACCTCGTTTGCCTGCGCACGCCGCCCCGCTTCTACGCGGTCAGCCAGTGGTACGACGATTTTGAACAAACCACCGACGACGAAGTCCGCGATCTGCTCGCCATCGCCTGGCGCGTCTCGCCGGCTGCGCTCGCCAGTCAGCACAGCACAATCAACAACCACAGGAGCACATGATGGATCAGACCATGAAACAGATGAGCGATCAGCCGGTTGACTGGACCAAATGGGTGGGCGGCGCGGTCGCTGGCGCGCTGCTGATGTATATGCTCGACCCGGAGCGCGGCGGCCAGCGGCGCGCGGCTTCGGACCAGGCGCTGCGCTCGCTCACGCGCGAGACCGGCAGCATGCTCGGTAGCGCCATGCGCGACGTCGGCGGCGCCACGGGCGGCATGCGCGGGATGGCCAGCCAGCTGGCCGGCCGCGCCGAGGAGCTCACCGAACGCGCCGGCGCCGCTGTGGCCAGGCCGAATGGCGCCGCCGGCCACGCCATGCCCGCCGCGCTCGACAGTGTGCGCGAGACCGCGCGCGAACTTGGCGCCGGCGCGCGCGACGTGGCGCGCGACGTGGGCGCCAGCGCCAGCG
>JBDSTZ010000525.1:0-7387 GCA_039927975.1 Massilia sp.
CGCATCGTTGGTGCTGGGGTCGACGATGCCGAGCGAGGAACTGAGGTAGCCGCGCACCGAACCGATGCCGCCGCCGTAGAAGTTCTTGAACACCGGATACTTGGTGCCGCCCAGGCCGTGGCCGAAGTCGACCTCGCCCTTGAGCGCCAGCGTCATCCAGGTCGTTAGCGGACGGTACCACTGCTGCTCGTAGACCGCGCGGTAGTACTTGGAGTCGCCGACGAAGTCCAGTTCGAGGTTGGCGCGCTGATAGCGGCCGCGCGACGGCGTGATGGCGCTGTCGCGCGAATCGCGCTGCCAGGCCGCCGTCAGCGGTATCGCGTTGGTCTTGCCCAGGCCGATACCGTTGGACGGGCCGCCGAACTGGCTCACGAACGTGCGGTAGATCAGCGGGCTGGTCGCGTCGGTTTCGATGTTGGTGCGCTCGGCGCCGACGCCGAAGAACACCGTGTCGTACTCGGAGAACGGCACGCCGTAGCTGACCCGCCCGCCGGTCTGCTTGACGGTGAACGAGCCGACGTTGAGCGCCGGCGGACGCGTGGTGCGCAGGTACAGCTCGAACGAGCGCGACACGCCGTCGTCGGTGAAGTACGGATTGGTCTGCGAGAACGCGATCGTGCGGTTGTATTTGCTGGTATTGAACTCGACGCCGACCGTGTTGCCGCTGCCGGCGAAGTTGGCCTGCTGGACCGAGGCGGTGAAGGTGAATTTTTCAGCCTGCGAAAAGGCGCCGCCGATCATGAAGTTACCGGTTGGTTTTTCCACCACCGTCATGTTGACGTCGACCTGGTCGGACGTGCCCTGGGCTTCGGGCGTATCCATCGTCACGTCCTTGAAGTAGCCGAGGCGGTCGACCCGCTCGCGCGAGAGCTTGATGCGGTTGCCGTCGTACCAGGAACCTTCGAACTGGCGGAATTCGCGCCGAATGACTTCGTCGCGGGTGATCGAGTTGCCCGAGATGGTCATGTGGCGCACGTAGGCGCGCTTGCCCGGGTCGACGTTGAAGGTGAACGCCACCTGGCGCTTGTCGCGGTCGATCTCCGGATTGGCGTTGACGTTGGCGAAGGCGTAGCCGAAGGTGCCGAGGCGGTCGGAGATGCGCTTGTTGCTCTCGGTGAGCAGCTCGCCCGAGTAGGTGGCGCCTTCCTTGAGGAGGATGAGCGAGCGCAGTTCCTCGTCGCGGCCGAACAATTCGCCGTCCATCTTGATGCTCGAGACGCTGTACTTCTCGCCCTCGGTGATGTTGACGGTCAGGTAGATGTCCTTCTTGTCGGGCGTGATCGAGACCTGGGTCGACTCGACGTTCGCCTCCAGGTAGCCGCGGTTCAGGTAGAAGGACTTGAGCGCCTCGATGTCGCCGGTCAGCTTGGTCTTCGAATACTGGTCGGCCTTCGAGTACCAGCTCATCCAGCCGTGGGTGTCGAGCTGCATGACGCCGCGCAGCTCCTTGTCCGAGAACGTCTTGTTGCCGACGATGCTGATCTGGCGGATGCGGGCGGTGTCGCCCTCGTCCACGTTGAACATGACGGTGACGCGGTTACGCTCGATCGGCGTGATGGTGGTGGTGATCTTGACGCCGTACAGGCCGTGCGACAGGTACTGGCGCTTGAGTTCCTGCTCGGCGCGGTCGACCGAGGCTTTCTCGAAGAACTTCGCCTCGCCCACGCCGATTTCCTTGAGCGCTTTCGTCAGCACGTCTTTTTCAAATTCCTTGGCGCCGGTGAAGTCGACGCTGGAGATGGCCGGCCGCTCTTCGACCAGCACCACCAGCACGCCGTTTTCTTCTTCCAGCCGGATGTCCTTGAAAAAGCCGGTGGCGTACAGCGCCTTGATGGCCGCGATGCTCTTCTCGTCGTTGAAGGTTTCGCCGACGCGCACCGGCAGGTAGCTGAACACGCTGCCGGCCTCGGTGCGCTGGATGCCCTCGACCCGGATGTCCTTGACCACGAATGGGGCGATGGCGAAGGCGGGGCCGGCGCAGACGATCAGCGCGGCGGCGCCGATCAGGCTACGGCGAAACGACGGCGGGGCAAAACGATCAGATTGTAATTTCATTGGCTAAATCGATGGTTCTATCATTGAACAACGTACACGACGAAGATGCGGGGAAGGGACGGCCTACAGGAGCCGCGCCACGTCATTGAAGACGGCCAGCGCCATCAGCATGACCAGCAGGCCCACCCCGAGGCGCTGGGCGAACTCCCCAACGCGCGCCGACAGAGGGCGGCCGGTCAAAACTTCCAGCGAATAATACAGCAAAAGACCACCATCCAGAACCGGAATTGGTAACAGATTCATCACCCCAAGGCTGATGCTGATGGCCGCGATAAAACCAAGGAACACTACGGGGCCTAGGCGCGCGGTCTGTCCGGCGTAGTCGGCGATCGTGATAGGTCCGGTTACATTCTTAAGCGAGATTTCGCCGCCGACCATCTTGCCGATCATTTTGAGCTGCATGACGCTAAAGTCCCAGGTCTTGTGCAGCGACTTGACCAGCGCCCTGCCCGGGCTGTCGCTCACTGTCACCATGGCCGGCGTCATGTCGGGACGGATGCCGATCCGCCCGGCCTTGCCGCTCGGGTCGGGCACCGGCGTGACCTTGACGGAGAACGGCTGGCCGCCGCGCAGGCCGTCGATGACGAGCGTCTTGCCGAGCGATGGACGGACCATGTCGATCATGGCGATGCCGTCGGCTACCGGGTGGCCGTCGATGGCGGTGACCAGGTCACCGACCTGAAGGCCCGCGCGCGCACCCGGATCGCCGGCGACGACTTCGACCACCACGGGTTTCGGACGCTGCAGCTGCAGGCCAAGTTCACCGAGCACGTCGCCGTCGATGTTCACATTCCTGAGCGCGCTGGCCGGCAGCGTGACCGCGGTCTGGCCGCCGCCGGCCTGGCGCACGTCGAGGCGGGCGTCGGTCTTGTCGAGCACCGCCTGCATCAGCGCCCAGCGCAATTCGGACCAGCTGGCAACGGCCTCGCCGTTGACCGCGACCACCGTCTCGCCGCCGCGCAGGCCGGCCAGGTAGACCGCGCTGGCCGGTTCGGCCGCGCGCAGGCGGGTCGCCGGATCGGGCACGCCGACCATGAACAGGCAGGCGAATACAACGATCGCGATCAGGAAGTTGGTCAGCGGCCCGGCGGCGATGATCGCCATGCGACGCCACACGCTCTGGCGGGTGAATTCGCGCTTGAGTTCAGCTTCGCTGACACCGGCCATCTCGCCATTGCGTTCGTCGAGCATCTTGACGTAGCCGCCCAGCGGCCAGGCCGAGATGGCCCATTCGGTCTGGTCGGCGCCGAAACGGCGCGACCAGACTACCCGCCCAAGGCCGATCGAAAAGCGCAGCACCTTCACGCCGCACAGGCGGGCGATCGTGTAGTGGCCCAGTTCGTGCAGGATGATCAGCGGGCCGACGGCGACGATAAACGCCAGCACCATCTCGAGCGGCTTCATCTCGCGCTGCCGGCGACGATGGCCTCGGCGGCGCGCCGCGCCAGCGCATCCTGGGCCATCACGGCTTCGATGCTGGACGCCGCACCATGCTCATTTTCGTGCATCACACGGGCGATCACACGGTCGATGTCGCGAAAGCCGATGCGGCCGTCGAGAAAGGCTTGTACCGCGACCTCGTTGGCGGCGTTGAGCAGGGCCGGCGCGGTGCCGCCCGCTTCAAGCGCCTCGAACGCCAGCGCCAGGCAGGGAAAGCGCTGGTAGTCGGGTTTTTCGAAGGTCAGCGTGCCGATGGTGGTCAGGTCGAGCTGCGCCACGCCGGAGGCGATCCGCTCCGGGAAGGCCAGCGCGTGGGCGATCGGGGTGCGCATGTCCGGGTTGCCCAGTTCCGCGATCACCGAGCCGTCGACATACGACACCATCGAGTGGATCACGCTTTGCGGGTGGATCACCACTTCGATCAGCGAAGCGGGCGCGCCGAACAGCCAGTGCGCCTCGATCACTTCGAGGCCCTTGTTCATCATGGTGGCCGAATCGACCGATATCTTGCGGCCCATGACCCAGTTCGGGTGGGCGCAGGCCTGGTCGGGCGTGACGTGTTCGAGCGTGGCGACGTCGCGCGTGAGGAAAGGCCCGCCCGAGGCGGTCAGCAGGATCTTCGACACGCCGGCGGCGCCAGGCTGGCGCGCGTAAGACTGCGGCAGCGACTGGAAAATGGCATTGTGCTCGCTGTCGATCGGCAGCAGCGTGGCGCCGTTCTCCCGCACCGCGTCCATGAACAACTGGCCGGACATGACCAGCGCTTCCTTGTTGGCCAGCAGGACCTTCTTGCCGGCGCGCGCCGCCGCCAGCGTCGGCGCCAGGCCGGCGGCGCCGACGATGGCGGCCATCACGGTGTCGGTCTCGCGGCAGGAAGCGACCGCGCACAGGGCCGCCTCACCGTATTCAACTTCGGTGCGCAAGCCCTGCGCGCGCAGCAGCGCGGACAGCTGCGCGGCCGCGTCGGCGGTGCCGACCACCGCGCGCGCCGGCTTGAACTGCGCGCACTGGGCGGCCAGTTCCTCGACCTTGCTGTGGGCGGTGAGCGCGAACACCTGGTACTGCCCGGGATGACGCGCCAGCACGTCGAGGGTGGAGACGCCGATCGAACCGGTGGCGCCCAAGATGGTAATGCGTTGCATGAGCGCTCCTTTAGAGCCAGTGGCCGATCAGCGCGGCCAGCGGCAATACCGGGATCAGGGCATCGATCCGGTCCAGCACACCGCCGTGGCCGGGCAACAGCTTGCCGCTGTCCTTCATGCCGGCGCGGCGCTTGAGCTGCGATTCGAACAGGTCGCCGACCACGCTGGCGGCGGCGACAACGAGGAGGATGAACACCAGCGCGGCCCAGCCGAAGCGGGCCTGCACGCGGGCGCCGAAAGTGTCGGCCAGGGCGTCGCCGCCGGCCACGATGGCGATCACCGACAGCACGACCACGGCGATGGCGCCGCCGATCGCGCCTTCCCACGACTTGCCGGGCGAGATTGACGGCGCCAGCTTGCGCTTGCCGAAGGCCTTGCCGGAGAAGTAGGCGCCGATGTCGGCGATCCACACCAGCGCCATCACCGACAGCAGGTACAGCGGCGAATGGCGGAACAGGTCGACGATGGCGACGAAGCAGGCCACGATGGCCACCGCGTAGGTCATGCTCAAGAGGGTGTTGCCCGAGCTGCCGAGCGGCGGCAGGCCGATCTTGAGCGAGGGCGCGAAGCGCAGCAACCAGATCAGCGCGCTGATGCCGAACCAGAACAGCGGCGCGGCGTTGGGGGCGACAAAGGAAGCGTAGGCGAAGGCCGCGCTCCAGGCCAGGCTGATCGGCAAGGCGCCGGCCGACTCAGGGCGGAACAGCCGGAAGCATTCCCAGATGGCGGCGCCGAAGAACACCGTGACGACCACGGCGAAGGCGATGAAGTTGTTGAAAAACAGGACAGGCAGCAGCACTGCCAACAGGACCAGCGCCGTGATAATCCGGGTTTTCAGCATCAGGTTTTCTTTCCAGCCAGTTGTGCGCCCGTGCGGCCGAAACGGCGCTCGCGGCTTTGGTACGAAGCGATAGCGGTATCGAGCGAGTCGATCGAGAAATCGGGCCAGAAGGTGTCGGTGAAGTAGAGCTCGGAATAGGCGAGCTGCCACAGCAGGAAGTTCGAGATACGTTCCTCGCCGCCGGTGCGGATGAACAGGTCCGGCTCGGGCGCGTACGCCATCGCCAGGTGCTCGGCCAGCTGCGCCTCGGTGAAGTCCGTCACGCCGGGGTTGGCCGCGACCATCTTGCCGGTCGCCTGCATGATGTCCCAGCGTCCGCCGTAATTGGCGCAGATAGTGACTGTCAGCGCGGTGTTGTTGGCGGTGCGCCGCTCGGCGTTGGCGATCATGTCGCGCAGCTTGGCGTCAAAGCGCGTCAGGTCGCCCACCACTTTCAGGCGGATGTTATTGGCGTGCATCTTGGCCACTTCGCGTTCGAGCGCGGTAACGAACAGGCGCATCAGGAGCGAGACTTCCTCCTCCGGACGGCGCCAGTTTTCCGACGAAAAAGCGAACAAGGTCAGGTACTCGATGCCGCGCTCGACGCAGGCTTCGACGCAGCCGCGCACCGCCTCGACCCCCTTGACGTGGCCGGCCACGCGCGGCAGCAGCCGCTTGGTCGCCCAGCGGCCGTTGCCGTCCATGATGATGGCGACATGGCGCGGCACCGTGGCGACTTCGGGAACAGTGGTGGTCGAGCTTTTGAAAATCATAGATCCAGAATGTGGTGGTGGGCGCGGGCCGTTGTTGCGATGCGCGTGGCCATGAACAGCATGGCCACCCTGCCGACACCGTCGGCCGCCGTGGCTACACGGTCAGGACTTCTTTTTCCTTCTCGACGACCAGCTTGTCGACGTCGGACACGAACTTGTCGGTCAGCTTCTGGATTTCTTCGGTCGAACGGCGCTCGTCGTCCTCGGAGGCCAGCTTGTCCTTGACCAGCTTCTTGACCTGCTCGTTGGCGTCGCGGCGGATGTTGCGGATCGCGATTTTCGCGTCTTCCGCCTCGCCCTTGACCAGCTTAACCATTTCCTTGCGGCGCTCTTCGGTCAAGGCCGGGGTCGGCACGCGGATCATCTCCCCTTGCGACGACGGGTTCAAGCCGAGGTCGGAATCGCGGATCGCTTTTTCGATCGTGTTAAGCATCTTCTTTTCCCACGGCTGCACGCCGATGGTGCGGGCGTCGATCAGGGTCACGTTGGCGACCTGGGTCAGCGCGGTGGGCGAGCCGTAGTAATCGACCTGGATATGGTCGAGGATGCCGGTGTGGGCGCGGCCGGTGCGGACCTTGGCCAGGTCCGCCTTCAAGGTGTCGATCGACTTGGTCATGCGCTCCTGCGCATTCTTTTTCACGTCGGCGATAGTCATGCTGCTCTCCTAGGGTTCTTCAATGTTCTTCTTGCTGCCAATGTGCTTCTTGGTGCAACCTTTGCTGCAACCGTTGATGCGCGTCGGCGGCTACCGTTCAATGGTAGCCAATTTGGCTCAGACGTGCACCAGTGTACCCTCGTCCTCGCCCATGATCACGCGCTTGAGCGCGCCCGGCTTGACGATCGAGAATACCTTGATCGGCAGCTTCTGGTCGCGGCACAGGGCGAACGCGGTGGCGTCCATCACTTGCAGGTGCTTGGCGATGGCTTCGTCGAAAGTAATCGATTCGTAGCGGGTCGCGTGCGGGTCCTTCTTTGGATCGGCAGTATATACGCCATCGACTTTGGTTGCCTTCAACACGATCTCAGCCGAAATTTCAGCGCCGCGCAGGGCTGCCGCGGTATCGGTCGTAAAGAACGGGTTGCCGGTGCCGGCCGCAAACACCACCACCTTGCCCTCTTCCAGGTACTGCAGCGCCTTGGGGCGCACGTACGGCTCG
>JBDSTZ010000526.1:0-14319 GCA_039927975.1 Massilia sp.
ATCGCCGAGCATGGCTCGTGGAACCGTGAAAACAAGATCGGCTACCGGGTCAACTTGATTACCATCGTCAACAACAAGGTCGCCAGCGACACGCCGTTTCTCGACGGTTTCCTGAAAGGGGAGGAGGTGCTGGGGCGGCCGGTCGACGTGGCCTTCCTGCAAGATGGTTCGATGCTGGTATCGGACGATCACGCCGGGCGGATTTACCGGATCACCTACACCGCGCCGCCGGCGGTGAAGAAGTAGGCGCTGTACCCATTAGATAGGGATTTTGAACTGAACTGAACAGGCGCTGTCCAACGGCTATCCAATCCGGGAGATTCCGCCATGCGGCGCAGTGCGTTTGAAAAACTGCTAGGGCAACTGAATGCGCTCACGCGCGGGCAGTTGGCCGTGGTGGCGCGCGCCGCGCTGTCGATCGGGGCTGGCGAGCAGGCAGTGGAAGCCATCGAGGCGGCGCGCGCGCCGCTGCTGGCCTGCCCACGCTGCCAGTGCCGCGAGCTGCACCGCAACGGCCACGCCAACGGCCTGCAACGCTTTCGTTGCAGGGCCTGCCGGCGCACCTGCAATTCCCTGACCGGCACGCCACTGGCGCGGCTGCGCCGCAAGGCCAGCTGGCTCGACTACTGCGCATCCATGCTGGAACCGTCCGCCACGGTACGTCGCTCCGCGCGCGAAGTCGGCGTGCAGCGCAACACGAGTTTCCCCTGGCGCCACCGTTTCCTCGCCTGGATCCAGCATGACCGGCAGCTGCCGCTGGGCGGCATCGTCGAGGCAGATGAAATGGTCGCGCTTGAATCCGAAAAAGGCGCGCGCCAGCTGAGCCGGCCGGCGCGGCGGTGTCGCGAGCAAACGCGGCATATCGAGCGAGCAAATGTGCGTGCTGGTGGCGCGCGACCGCACCGGCCGCACCTTCGACGCCGTCACCGGCAAGGGGCCGCTCACCGCCCGGCAACTGCGCAGCCAACTGGCACCCGTGTTGTCGGTTGACGCGCTGCTCGTCACCGACGCGCATGCGTCCTACCGCGCCTTTGCCCGCGACGCCGGCAAGCGGCGGCCGGCACATCAATCCGGCGGCGAGATGTGAAACAGGACCGGGTGGCACGCGCCAGCCGGTCCTGTTTTTATTTACGCCGCCAGTTCCACTTTTTTCAGCGTCGGCGGCTTCGCCACCTGGTCGCCGTCCTGGGCGAGCCAGATATTGTCGGAGATTTCCGAGGACGGATCGTATTCATCGACGATCGTTTGCAGCTGGACCCGGATTTCCTTGTGGTCGAAACGGGCGCACGCTTCGTCGAGCGCCTGCAGCATTTGCTTGAGGACCGGCCACTCGTGTTTCGCCTCGCGCGCGCGCATGATCAGCGGGTGCTCGGTGCCGACGACGTTGGTGCCGATCAGCAGTTCCTCGTACAGCTTTTCGCCTGGGCGCAAGCCGACATAGTTGATTTCGATCGTGCCCATCGGGGTGGCCGCCGATTTGACCTCCTGGCCGCTCAGGTGCACCATCCGCACCGCCAGGTCGGCGATGCGTACCGGCTCGCCCATGTCGAGCACGAAGACGTCGCCGCCCTTGCTCATGGCGCCGGCCTGCAGCACCAGTTGCGCCGCTTCCGGAATGGTCATGAAATAGCGCGTGATTTCCGGGTGGGTCAAGGTCAGCGGGCCGCCGCCGGCGATCTGCTTGCGGAACAGCGGCACGACCGAGCCGGACGAACCGAGCACGTTGCCGAATCGGACCATGGAGAAGCGGGTCTTGGCGTCCTCGGTGGCGAAGGCTTGCAGGATCAGTTCAGCCAGGCGCTTGGTGGCGCCCATGACGTTGGTCGGACGCACCGCCTTGTCGGTCGAAATCAGGATGAAGCAGCCGACCTGGGCGGCGGCGGCGGCGCGCGCCAGGCTCAGCGTGCCGAACGCATTGTTGCGGATGCCCTCGATCGGATTGTGCTCGACCAGCGGCACGTGCTTGTAGGCGGCCGCGTGGTAGACCGTGTCGACCTTGAAAGCCTGCATGATGCGGCGGCATTTTTCCTCGTCGAGCACCGAGCCGACAAACGCGGACAGCTCCACATCGAGATGCTCGCGCGCCTTGATGTCCCTGAGTTCCTGCTCGATCGTGTAGAGCGCGTATTCGGAAATGTCGAACAGGATCAGATGGACCGGCTCGAGCATGACGATCTGGCGGCACAGTTCCGAACCGATCGAACCGCCGGCGCCGGTCACCATCACGATTTTTTTCGCGATGCACACAGACAACAATTGCGGATCGGGCGCGACGACGTCGCGGCTGAGCAGATCTTCGATCTCGATCTGGCGCACGTCTTCGACCCGCGATTTGCCGCGCACCATGTCGCTGATGGTCGGCGTGATCTTGATCTTTAGCGACAGCAAGGCCAGGCGGTCGAGGATCGAGCGCTGCTCGCGGCGCGTCAATGAAGGCATTGCCAGCAGCACGGTGTTGATATCGTAGGCCTCGGCCAGGCGCGCCAGATGGGCCGACGGATACACCTTGATGCCGCCGATAGTGGTGTTGACGCGCTGCGAATTGTCGTCGATGAAAAATACCGGAATATATTCGTTGCCCGGCTTGATGGCGTTGGCCAGCAGGCTGCCGGCCTCGCCGGCGCCATAAATGGCGACCCGCACGGCGGTGGCGCCGGCGCGGCCGTTGGACAGCACGCCGCGCGCGGCGAAGCGGCTGGCCAGCACGTACAGCACCGACATCACCCAGTAAATCACGTAGGGGGTGGCGGAAAACGATTCGACGCGCGCCAGTGTCACCAGCGTGGCCATCGTCACCGTCGCCAGCGTGGCGCCCATGGTCACCACCAGGATGATCTTTTGATCGATATAGCGAACCACCGCGCGATAGAGGCCGAAACGCAGGAAGATCGGGATCGCCGTCAAAGGCGCCCAGAGCGCCACCAGATAATGCTGATGAAGGAAACCGGCGGGGGCGCCGTCGAAATGCAGGTACAGTGAAAAATAAAGAATGAGCGGCAGGCACAGTAAATCGGTGGTGACTGCGATCATCTGCTTGTGAACGCGCGGCAGGCTTAAGACTCGGTTTTTCATCATTGCTTTTACATGGTATCGCTATGGGAAAGGGCCGTAAATCGAGGAGCGGTCTGCGGGACGGCGGGATGACCGGCGCTCTATCCTCGCGCGTGATTCGGAAACAATGTGGAATGATACATGAAGCGATGGCATAACTGAAAGGACGCTTCACTGCCGTGTCCGCCTGTTATTTTGAATGGCCCGCAAAAAAACAACAGATTGCCCGATGTCGTCCAAGACAAATAGGAGGGGGTAATGACCGGGCATCCGCCTGAAAATAGCAGGATAACAATTCCGAATGCCGGAGCGGTGCGAGCTGCTCCTGCTCGTCAATAGTGATAAACTGTCCGGCTTGTTAATAGGACCGTGGCTGGTCTGACCAGACAGCCTCGTCTTTTCCGATGTATTTGCCCGCCGCCGGGGCCCGTCAATAAGGTTTTCTCGTTTTGTTAATGATCTTTGCACACCCATTGAAGCGCGGCCTGGTTGGCTGCGCCTTGTTGAGCGCCGCGCATGCGTTTGGCGCCACTCCTACCTTGAACGGCCAGTCGGGCTACATCAACATGCCGAGCGCGGAGGTGGAAAAGGACGGCACTTTTACGATCGGGTATAGCCACGACCAGCCGTACGGCGCCATTTCGGCCACCTCGACGATCCTGCCTTTCCTGCAGTTCACCGGACGCTATGTGTCGATCAGCGGGATTCGGGGATTCGACAGCCCCGACGGCTACGGCAGCAACTACGGCCGCTTCAAGGACAAGGTCGCCGACGCCAAGCTGCGCCTGTGGGAGGAAAGCCTGTGGATGCCGAGCGTGGCGGTGGGCGCCACCGACTTGCTTGGCACCGAGCTGTTCAAGGGGCAGTATGTGGTGGCGACCAAGCATTTCGGCGCCGCCCGCAATATCGAGGCGACCCTCGGCTACGGTCACAAGCGGCCCGACGGCGCCTTCGCCGGCGTGCGCTGGGCGCCGCTGGCGACACCGGGCTGGGCCTTCGTGGCCGAGTACGACGCCAATGATTACCCGCGCGACTTCCGCGCCAGCGAGACCGACGCCGGCAAGCGCAGCAAGGGCGCGGCGGTCGCGGTCGAATACCGCTGGGGTTGGCTGGGCGCGCAGCTGGCGCGCCACCGCGACCATTTCAGCGCCAACGCCTACGTCACCATCCCGTTCGGCGAGCGCGAGTACATCCCGAAGATTTTCGAGCCGGCGCCCTACCAGCCGAAGAACGCGCCGCCGCGCGTGAGCGCCGCCGCATGGCAGGCCGACAGCGGCCACGGCGCCGCCCTCATCGCCGCGCTGGTCAAGCAGGATTACCGCAACGTCCGGGTCCAGCTCGATGGCAACACCTTGCACCTGACCCTGACCAACACCCGCATCTACGACCTGGGCCGCAGCATGGGGCGCGCCGCGCGCACCGCGCTCGCCTTCGCGCCGGAAGGCACGCGCGCGCTGCGCATCACCTACACCCGGCTCGAGCAGCCGGTGGCGACCTATGAATTTTTCGACCTGGCCAGGCTCAGCGATTACCTGAGCGGCCTGGTCGGCCGCGAAACCTTCCTGCAAAGCGTGCTGATCCGCTACGCCCGCCCCGACGAACAGCTCGCGGGCGACCAGACCACCCTGCTGGCCGGCTTGCAGGAGGCAAAAGGCGAGGGCGAGGGCGGCCTCGAGGTGCAGACCAATCGCGACGGCAACATCGTCCAGCTCAGTGCGGAAGACCGCGAAGCCAACCGCTTCAAGGTGGTGCCGCGCTTCGGCTTCTTCTTCAACGATCCGAGCGGCGCCCTGCGCTACGAGGTCGCGGCGGCGGCCAATTACGACCGCCGCCTCGGCACCGGCCTGTACCTCAACAGCGCGTTCAAGCTGAATATTTTCGAGAACATCTCCGGCGTCACCCAGGCCTCCAACAGTGATTTGCCGCACGTGCGCACCGACGTCGCCGAATACAAGCGCGCCGGCCGCTTCAAGCTCAACAAGCTGATGGTCAACCAGTACCTGATGCCCGACGAGCGCCTCTACGCGCGCCTGTCGGCCGGTATCTATGAAGAGATGTTCAGCGGCGTCGGCGGCCAGCTCCTGTACCTGCCCAAGGACAGCCGTTGGGTCGCCGACCTCTCGGTTGACGCCCTGCGCCAGCGCGGCTACCGCGGCTGGTTCGACATGCGCGATTACCGCACCGTCACCGCGCTCGGCGCCCTGCATTACAAGCTGCCCTACGACATCACCGCGACCGCCAGGGTCGGCCGCTTCCTGGCCAAGGACAACGGCGTGCGTTTCGAGTTCAAGCGCCGCTTCCAGTCCGGCATCGAGGTCGGCGCCTGGTACGCGCGCACCGACGGCAAGGACATCACCAATCCCGGCACGCCGACCAATCCCTACCACGACAAGGGCGTGTTCCTGTCGATCCCGCTGCGCAGCATGCTGCCTAGCGACACCCAGGCCAACGCCGGCCTGGCGCTGTCGCCGTGGACGCGCGACGTCGGCCAGATGGTGGCCACCCCGGGCGACTTGTACGAGATGCTGGAAAATCCGCGCCGCGACATGACGCGCGGCGACGCGCTCGGCAACTTCGCCGAACGCGCCGACGAGCAGGGCCTGGCCTCGGTCAATCCGCCGGTCAAGCCGCTGACCAATCCGTGGCCGGCCTTCCGCGCGCGCATTGAACAATCGAGCTCGACCTTGCCGCGCCTGCCCGAGTGGGCGCCGGCGGCCGGCATCGCCGCCGGCGTGGTGCTCGCCAGCGCCGCGCTCGACAAGCCGGTCGACAAGTACATGCAGCGCCACGCCGACGCGCGTCTGACCCGCACGGCCGGCAATTTCGGCAAGAGCATGCCGGTGGCCCTGATCGGCCTGGCCGGCGCCGCGTTCGCGCTGGGCGACGAACGGATGCAGAATATCGGCCTCATTTCACTCGAATCGGTGGCCGGCGCGCTGGGCCTGTCGGGCCTGGGCAAATACGCGGTCGGGCGCGCGCGTCCCGGCGAAGGCAGGGGGCCGTGGTCGCAAGTGGGGCCGGACCAGCCGCGCAGCAACGCCTCGTTCCCCTCGGCCCACAGCGCCGCCGCGTTTGCCGCCGTGACCCCGTTCGCCGAGGAATACGACGCCCCCTGGCTGTACGGCCTGGCGGCGGTCAGCTCGATGGGCCGGGTGGCCGGACGCCAGCACTGGGTCTCCGACACCGTCGCCGGCGGCCTGATCGGCTATGCGGTGGGCGGCTGGCTGTGGCATGCGCAGCGCGACAACTCGGCGTCGCGAGTAACAGTCGTGCCGGGTCCGCGCCAGCTCGGCGTCGCCTGGCAGGGCAGCTACTAAACGGAAAGAGCAAGGGGCTGGCCGCCACGGCCGGCCCAGCGCTACAGCGTGGCGACCAAAAACGCGACAAACACTCCGGCCGCGCTCACACTCAGCAACAGCACGGCGCCGGCGGCGCAATCCTTGGCCAGTCCGATCGCCGGGTGGCGCGCGGGATGCAAATGGTCGAGCGCCGCTTCCAGCGCGCTATTGAACAGTTCAGCGGCAAGCACCAGCGCGCAATTCATCAGCAGCAATACCCACCACAGGGCGGGCGGGCGGCGCCACAGCAGCACCGCCAGCACCAGCGCGGCGGCCAGGCATTGGGTGCGGAAACTTGTTTCAGTGCGCCAGGCCGAGCGAATGCCGTTGAGGGCGAAACCAAGACGGCGGTCGAGGGAGAGGTTTTTCATTGGCTCAATAGGCCTGGATACGCTGGCACGCGCGCTGGCGGCATCGATCCGGACGGCGTCGCCGCGCTGCCGCGCGGACGAAAGAAAACCGGCCAGAATACAGCCGGTTCGATGACGCCCGGTCCATCGGGAGCGCGCGGCGCTCCCGGCTGGATCAGTGGTGCGTCGTAGTGCTGTTGCCGTTGTCCGAAGCGGCTACTGCCACTGCGGCGATTGCCACGCCCAGCACGACCAGGGTGCTGGTCGACAGGCCGGCCAGCGTGCTGCTGGCAGTGGTGGTGGCGCCGGCGCCGGCTTCGCCAGCAGGCGTTGCCGGGGTAGCTGGGGTGGCGGGGGTGCCTGGACCGTTAGGATTGGCAGGGGTGGCAGGCGTCGCTTGGGCGAACGCTTGCGCCGAGACCAGGCTCATGATGGCAGCTACGGCGAGAATTTTTTTCATGTTACTTCCTTTAATAATATATCGAATACTGAATAAAGATGGCTTTTAACGCTGGCCGATTATAACAATGAAATCTTTTTCCTGTGGCTTTTGCGTTAATAACGTGCGCGCCTTGTCAGCGCTGTCCAACAGTTGAATTGGCGGTGGGAATTAAGCGGTGATATCGAGCATTATCACTCGCGGAACCAAGTGAAGCGAAAGCAGTCTTTCCTTGTTTGAAACCAATCAAGGAGAGAGCGATGAGTCAGCAAAAGCAATCGGCGCCGCGCGAGGCCGAAGGCAATATGGTCAAGGACCCGCAGGACTGGACCACCGGCGATGAACCGATGACCGGCGCCCAGAAATCCTACCTCACCACCTTGTCGGAAGAGGCGAAGGAACCGATGGACGAGAGCCTGACCAAGGCCCAGGCCTCGGAACGGATCGAACAATTGCAGAAGAAGACCGGGCGCGGCCTGCATCAGGGCAAGGCGCCGCCCGGCGACTGACGCCAATTGACGCTGCCTGCACTCGCGCGATACGGCCGAACCCGCGCGGCGCCGCCGTCTTTGCGCGGCGAAAAAAAATCTCGGGACAGTGTCGATTATCCTCTAAGCTGTTCGTCGTGGCAGCAGGAGGCGTCCGGTAACAGGCCGGTCGCAGCTGATTTTTTCTTAACCGACCAGGAGAACACCATGAGCGAACCGCAAGTCAATCCCGTCCCGATGGGCATGCACACGATCACCCCGCATTTGAATTGCAAGGGCGCGGCCGAAGCCATCGATTTCTACAAGAAAGCCTTCGGCGCCACCGAATTCGGGCGCGTCGCCGGCAACGACGGCCGGCTGCTCAACGCCATGCTCAAGATCGGCGATTCGCCGCTGATGCTGGTCGACGAATTCCCGGAGTGGGGCGGCACCAGTCCGGCCACCCTGGGCGGCAGCCCCGTCACCATCCACTTGCAAGTGGAAGATTGCGACGCCTGGTTCGCCCGCGCGGTCGAGGCCGGCGCCGAGGTCAAGCTGCCGATGGCCGACATGTTCTGGGGCGACCGCTACGGCATGGTGATCGACCCGTTCGGCCACTATTGGTCGATCGCCACCCACATCGTCGACAAGACGCCCGAGCAGATCGCCGCTGCGGCCAAGGCAGCCTGCTGAAATCCTGAGCGCGCGCCGCCGCGCGCTTGGCCGCCGGGCCCGGCGCGGCGTTAGCGGCGTTACAATGAGCTCCCGCGGCGGGCCCATGCATGCCCGGGCGCGCAACGGGCGCGCCAGCGCCGCCGCGCCTTCAGGAGATGCCCATGCAGTTCATGATCATGCGAAAGTCCGACCTCGACAGCGAGGCCGGCGGCGGCCGCGCCGCCCAGCGCGAGAGTGCCTGGCGGCGCTACCGCGACGAACTGGCCGAGGCCGGCGTGCTGCGCGGCGAAGCGGCCCTGACGCCGAGCGCGGCCGGCCTGCGCCTGCACCTGGGACCGGGCGGCGAGCGGATCGAAGCCGGCCCGTTTGCCGCGCTGCCCGAACTGGTCGACCGTTTTTCCATCATCGAAGTCGACTCGCGCGCCGAGGCGATGGCGTGGGCCGCGCGCTGGCCGGCCGAGGACGCCGAGGCCGAACTCGAAGTGCGCGAAACCGGCTGTCCGGGCGGTTGCCTGGCCGTCACGCCGGGCGCCGTGGCGCCGGCCAAGCAGCGTTTCGCCATCCTGCTGCGCTCGGACGCGGAGCACGAGACCGGCATCCCGCCGGCCCAGCACAAGCTCGACACGCTCGACCGCAGCAACGCCGAGGCCAGCGCGGCCGGCATCCTGCTGGCCGCCGACGGCTTGCAGCCGAGCGCGCGCGGCGCCCGCGTCAGCCTCAAGGGGGGGCGCCCGAGCACCGTCGACGGCCCGTTCACCGAAGTGAAGGAATTGATCGCCGGTTACTGGCTCATCCAGGCAGCCTCGCTCGACGAGGCGATCGCTTGGGCGCGCCGCAATCCCTACCCGACCGGCCCCGACGTGCTGGTTGAAATCCGTCCGCTGAGCGTCGCCTGAGGCCGGCCCCGCCGCGCGCCGCCGCCTGCGCGCGGCGCGTGTACAATCGCCAGCCGTGATGAACCCGACTTTGATACCGAGCCTGCGCCGCCATCGCGTCGCCGCCGCCTTGTGCGCCGGCGCGCTGATCGTGCTGGCCTGGGCCGCGCTGGCGCCGCTGCGCTATCCGAACCGCGAGCTGCTGTTCCAGATCCCCGCCGGCGCGGCCGAGCGGCGCGCGGCCGGCCAGGCCGAGCCGATGCTGCCGCGCGCGCTGCGCCTGACGCTCGGCGTGCGCGACGTGCTGCTGCTGCGCAACGGCGACAGCCACGCCCACAGTTTCGGCGTGCTGCGGCTGCTGCCGGGGCAGCAGTTCCGCTTGCCGTTCGAGGCGGCCGGCGAGCTGACGTTCGCCTGCAGCGCGCAGCCGGGCGGGGTGACGGCGGTGACGGTGGTCGACCTGCCCGACCCCGGCCTCGAACGCCTGGCCTGGCGCCTGCACGCCCTGCAACAGGCGCTGCGCTACTTCGCTTTCGAGCGGCCGCCCGGCGCACAGCCGCCGCCGACATCAGCACCGTCATCGGCGCCGATTGTGCGCGCGCGTGCCGCCTAAGCTGTCATCATGCGGCCATGTCCGCGATCTCCCTGCCCCTATTTCCGCTTAGCACGGTGCTGTTTCCCGACGGCGCCTTGCCCCTGCAAATCTTCGAGGTGCGCTATCTCGACCTGATCGGCAAGTGCATCGCCGAGGCGAGCCCGTTCGGCGTCGTGATGCTGACCCAGGGCAGTGAAGTGCGCACACCGCTGGGCAAGGAACTGTTCGCCGCCGCCGGCACCCTCGCCAGCGTGCAGGAAACCACCGCCGCCGCGCCGGGCCTGTTGCAAGTGGTGTGCCGGGGCGCCTCGCGCTTTCGGGTGCTGTCGAGCGAACTGCTGGTCACCGGCCTGTGGATGTGTCAGGCCGAACTGGTGCCTGACGACCTGGCGGTGCGCATCCCGTCCGAACTGCAAGGCGCCGCCGATGCGCTCGACCGGGTGTTGGCCTCCTTGCGCGACGTGCCGCCGCAACGCTGGCCGGTGCTGCCGCCGTTCCGGCTCGACGATTGCGGCTGGGTGGCGAACCGCTGGTGCGATCTGCTGCCGCTGCCGGTCACGCTCAAGCACAGCATGCTCATGCTCGACAATCCCCTGATCCGGCTCGAACTGATGCACGACCTGCTCGACGACCACGGCTTGCTTACTTCCTGACGGCGCGCTGCCCAAACAGCACGGCAGGCGCCGCCCGAAGCGCCGCCCGCCGTCTTGTTCAACTACCTTGATTGATCGCGCTTATTTGCCGATCGAACCGCTGGCCAAACCGCTGGCCGAACCCTTGCCTGATCCGCTTGCCGAGCCGCTTGCCGTACCGCCGGCCGATCCGCTGGACGACCCTTGGGCCGAACCGCCCGCGCTGCCCGACACGCCCTGCTGCGAAGCGGTCGACTTGGCCGTATGCGCGGCATGCTTGGCGGCCGTCGCCGTGCCGTGCGCAGTGGTGCGAGCGTTCGACGCGCTGGACTTGGCGAACTTGCCGGTGGCGGCGGCCTGGCTGCGGGCGCCGTCACGGGCTGGCTGAGTGACGCCGCGCAGCGACTGGGCCGAGCTGCCCAGAGCTTGACGCGCGCTGCCGCTCCGTTCGGCGTTGACGCTGCCCGACGCGCTGCCATTGCCGTTCGCGCTGGCCGAATGGTCGCTGGCGCCATTTGCCGTTACCCCGCCGAGCAGGCCGCCGTTGCCGCTGGCCTGGCCGCTGGCGTTACCCGGCGTGGCTGGCGTGGTGCTCGATTTGCCGGCCGTCAGACTCACAACCAGACCGCTGTTGCCGCTTGCCTGGCCGCTGGCGTTACCCGGTGTTGCAGGTGTAGTGCCCGATTTGCCGGCCGTCAGACCGCCGACCAAACCGCCGTTGCCGCTGCCACTGGCCTGGCCGCTGGTGTTGCCCGGCGTGGCTGGGGTGGTGCCCGATTTGCCTGCCGTCAGCCCTCCGACCAACCCGCCATTGCCACTGCCGCTGGCCTGGCCGCTGGCGTTACCCGGCGTGGCTGGGGTGGTGCCGGATTTGCCTGCCGTCTGCCCACCAACCAGACCGCCATTGCTGTCGCCCTGACCCGAGGCGCTGCCGTTCAAGCCCGGCACGGCGGCCGATCTGCTCGCGCTCAGATCGCCGCCCAGCGCGCCGCTGCCATGCGCGCTGGCGCCCGACTGGTTGCCGTTCAGCGCACCCGTCACGCCCCCGGTCAGGCCGCCATTGCCGCCGACTGTCTGGTTGAGCGATTTGCCGGATGCCGTGTTGCCGCTGATGGCGCCGCTCAGGCTGCCATTGCCTTCGCCGCTGCCACTGGCCGCGACCGGTTTGCGGACGCGCTCGAGATCGGCGTTCCGGCTCACTTCGCGGGCGTCGTCGTCGAGCCGGCCGCCACGGGTGATGCCGCCCAGTTGCCCGCCGATGTCGCCACGGCCGGCGCCCATGCCGCTCATGCCGCCACCGAGTCCACCACCGAGCCCTCCGCCGAGGCCGCCAATCGGGCCACCGCGGCCGAGCAACTGGGCCTGGGCCGAAACGGTCATGCCGAGCGAAATGACGAGAGCGATCTGTTGGACGATATACTTGGTTTTCATGCTGGTTCTCCTTTGATTGGCGCGGCCTGTCCGCTACCGTTACAAAGGAAAACGAGCGGGCTCGTCGGTTTAATCCCCGCCATCGAAAAAAAATTAAAAATATTTTTTGGCGCGCTGCGGGGCAGATGTTGAACTATGCGCCGGCGCCGCTGTCTGATCAATAAGTAGCGCGCCGGGCGCCTAGCGCATGCTCGATGGCTCGATGCGGTATTTCTGGCCGACGATGCCCAGTCCGGTCTGCTCGGCGGCGGCGCCGCTGGCCTGGCTGGCCAGCGCGGCGAGCGCGCGCCGTGCCGCTTCCCGGTCCGGCGCGTCAAGCTGGCCGGCCAGCAGCGCGGCGACGATCGGCGCGGCAAACGAGGTGCCGCGCACCTGGCGGTAGGGCGGGGCGCCCGGCGCCGCGCTCACCATATTGTTGCCGGGCGCGGCAAACATCACCTGCGGACCGCGCGCCGCTTCGGCCAGCGTGCGCCCCTGGCGGTCCACCGCGCTCACCCCCACCACGCCCGGATAACTGGCCGGGAACAGCGGCGGCGCGGCGGGGCCGTCGTTGCCGACCGCCGCCACCAGCAGGTAGCCGCGCTGGACCATGGCCGCGACCACCCGTCCGAGCGTGACGTTGGACGGTCCGACCAGGCTCAGGTTGATCACCGCCACCTGCTGGCGCGCCATCCAGCCGAGCGCGCCGGCGATCCGTTCGGCCGACCCGCCGGTGGGGCTGTCGCAATAGATATCGGCGGCGTACAGCAGCGCGTCGGGCGCGACACCGCGAAAATGTTCGGCGCGGCCCACCATCAGCGCCGCCACCGCCGTGCCGTGTTCGCTCGGATGGGGCTGGTCGTCGCAGCCCCAGCGCCGGATGCCTGCATCGTCGAACACTTCGTGCGCGGCGTCGACGCCGCTGTCGACCAGGCCGACGGCGTGCTGGCCCCGTTTGCGCGGGGCTGCCGGCGGCGCGCCGACTGCCGCCGCGCCGGCAACCGTCGCCACGGTGGCTGCGCCGCTCATTGTCGAGACGCTCGCTGCGCCGCCCACTGTAGAAACGCTCGCCGCGCCGCCCATAGTCGAAACGCCAGTTGCGCCAACCACAGTCGAGACGCCAGCGGCCCCACCCACAGTCGAAACAATTGCCGCGCCGCCCACCATCGCCGACCTTACCGTGCCGCCACTGCCCGTATAAATATGGTTGAAATCATAACTGCCCTCGGGGTCACCCGCGCGCAGCAGCGCCAGGGCCTCTGCGCTACCCATGCCCTCGGGCACTTGCAGCACCACCATCACCTCGTCGAGGCCGTCGAGCACGCGCCGGCGCAGCACCGGCATGCCGGCCGCCGCCGCCTTGTCCAGCGCGGCCGGGGTGGGCGAAAACGCCAGCAGCTCGCGCCGCACGATCGGCTCGCCGCGCGGATCGGTTTCCAGCTCGGCGCGGTGGGCGCGCAGCAGCCCGGTGACCTGGTTCAGGCGCAGTGGCGCCAGCTCGGGCAGCTCGACGCGCGCCAGCAGGCGGTCGGCGCGCTGGCCGAGCCGTTCGGTCGGCAACGGACCGATCTGCGGCACGTTTAGCGAGGGCAATCGGAGCTGCGCGTGGGCGTCCCCAACGCTAAGCGCGACAGTAAGCGCTAACACCGGAAGGCGCAGGCGGGTCAGGAAAGGTGTGCAGGCGAGTGGCATGGTCGGATGATAATATAGTGATTCGGAACTTCACCAATAAAACGAACGGGGCAGGGAATAAAATCCATCGCCCCGACGTTTACCTGCTATCGATGCCATTGACCGACGCCCCGCTCCATACCGAGATCGCCGCGCTGTTGCCGCGTCTGCGCCGTTTCGCCCGCACCATCACCTACCGGCGCGAGGATGCCGACGATCTGGTGCAGGCGGCGCTGGAGCGGGCCCTGAAAAGCAGTGCCCAGTGGGAAGCGGGCACCCGGCTCGACAGCTGGCTGTTCCGGATCATGAAGAACGCCTGGATCGACGAGGTGCGTTCACGGATCCGCCGCGAGCAGCTGTTTGCGCCCGAGGAGGCCGGCGCCCTGGTGGGCGACGGCCATGCCGAGTCGCACCAGCAGCGGCTGGCGATCCAGAAGGCGATCAGCCTGCTGTCGGACGATCACCGGATCGTGATCGGCCTGGTGCTGGTCGACGGCATGCCCTACAAGGAGGCGGCCGAGGTGCTCGATATACCGCTGGGAACCTTGACCAGCCGGCTGGCACGCGCCCGTGAAGCGCTGCAGGAATGTTTGTCCGATCAAGCGAGGACCAAATCATGAGATTTTCCGATGAAACCATCATGGCGTTTGCCGACGGCGAGCTTGGCGAACCGGAGCGCAGCGCGCTCGAGCAGGCGGTCAAGCGCGACCCCGCGCTGGCGGCCCAGGTCGCGCGCCACCAGGCGCTGCGCGAGGACGTGTTCGGCGCCTTCGCCGGCGTGCTCGACGAACCGGTGCCGGCGCGCCTGCAGCCGGC